>NZ_LZSQ01000135.1 GCF_001665535.1 Mycobacterium sp. 852002-51961_SCH5331710 | reverse complement strand
GCCGGATAGTCCTCCGGGCTGATCAGCGACGCCTTGGCCCACTCGATCTCGCCCGCGAGGTCGCGCACGTCGTCGGTGCTGGTTGACAGCCGTTCACGGTTGGCGGCCTGCGCCACCACGGCGAACTTGGTGTCGAGCAGTTCCCACGTGGTGTTACCGACGACGCGGGGCCAGAAGTACGCCAGCTGGCGGCGGGCCGCGGCGTGAAACGTCATCGCCTGCACCGAACCGGTGCCGACACCGCCGAACGCCGCGTCAAGCGCACGCAGCCGGGCCCGCATCTCCCCGGCCGCACGCTGGGTGAAGGTGACCGCGAGGACCTGGCCGGGGGCGACGTGGCCCGCCGCGACCAGATGGGCGATGCGCCGGGTGATCGTGCGGGTCTTGCCGGTGCCCGCACCGGCCAGCACGCACACGGGCCCGCGCGGGGCGAGCACGGCTTCGCGCTGCTCGTCGTCGAGGTCGTCGACGGCGTTCGGGGTGCTGCCCACCGAAGCGACCTCTACCGACATGCGGTCCATCTTGGCAGGGGCCGGTGACAAATGACCGATACGGCGTCGGGCATGTTCGGTCCATCGGCTACGTTGAACGCGTTATGAGCGCAGCACAGACTCCCGTGATCATGTACACCACCACCTGGTGCGGTTACTGCGTGCGTCTGAAGAAGGCGTTGCAGGCCGAGGGGATTGCGTTCACCGAGATCGACATCGAGAAGGATCCGGCCGCAGCGGAGTTCGTCGCCAACGCCAACGGCGGTAACCAGACCGTTCCGACGCTGAAGCTTCCCGACGGTTCGACGTTGACGAACCCGACCGCGCGCGAGGTCAAGGCCAAACTGGCGAGCTAGTTGTTCTGACCTGACAGGTTAGGTACACGGCTGGCCGGTGGTTGACCTTTGAGTGCGGTGTGGCCGCGGTGGTGATTG
>NZ_LZSQ01000134.1 GCF_001665535.1 Mycobacterium sp. 852002-51961_SCH5331710 | reverse complement strand
GCTCGCGGCGCAGGACGGGGTCGAGCAGGCGGTAGTGCTCGCCCGCGAGGACCGCCCCGGCGACAAACGCCTGGTGGGCTATGTTACCGGCGCGGTGGACTCATCTGCGGTGCGAAGCGCGCTGGCCGAGCGGCTCCCGCCATACATGGTGCCGACCGCGGTGGTCGTGCTCGAGGAGCTGCCGTTGACGGTCAACGGCAAACTCGATCGACGGGCGCTGCCGGCGCCGGAATATCACGGCGTTGATCGTTACCGCGCCCCGGCGAACCACATCGAAGAAGTGCTGGCCGGAATCTACTCTCGCATACTCGGTGTCGAGCGTATCGGAGTGGACGATTCGTTCTTCGACTTCGGCGGGGACTCGCTGTTGGCCATGCGTGCGGTAGCCGCGATCAACACCAGCCTCGGCGCCGAACTTTCGGTACGCGCGGTTTTCGAGACACCAACGGTCGCCGAGCTGGCCTCACGTGTCGGTCGCGACGCGGGTGGGCTCGATCCGGTGCCGGTCGGCGACGGGCCTTCGGTGGTGCCGTTGTCGTTTGCGCAGAGTCGGTTGTGGTTTGTCGATCAATTTCGTGGTTCCCAGGGTCGG
>NZ_LZSQ01000133.1 GCF_001665535.1 Mycobacterium sp. 852002-51961_SCH5331710 | reverse complement strand
TGGCGCGGGGCCAGCAGCTCGGCCTCGGTCAACCGTCGGTTGGCCTCGCTCGTCGAGATCCGGTAGCGCACCCGCAGGACCTCTTTCCAGGTGTGGGCACCCATCTCGTTGGGTGTCGTCTCACACTGCAGACGAGCGAGTAAGCGGTGATTCATCGTGGGGAGCTGACACGACAACGTCTCCCACTCATCAAGCGCAGCCACCAACTCGTGTCGGGTCAACAGGTCCACATCGCAGGCGGCCACCTCCTCATAGGCCGCACGCAGCGCCGATATCGCCGCCTGCAACGCCGTCCCCGACATAACCCGAACATACATTCGACGTCTGACAAATCAGGGCGGGCCGCTGTCCGGTCTTCTGCCCAAGCGGTGTCACACTCGCTGCGATGTCGTGACGGCCAGTGTGGCGAGCTCTGGGGCGTGGACGCCGGTGAGGCGACGGTGCATGGCTGTGGCAATCCGGGCGGCTTGAACCTTGGCGTGGTCGGCGACCGGGCCGCGGTACATCTGATCGATGGTTGACGTCCACAGATGAAGCCAGCGTGCGAAATGCGTTGCGTCCAAGGTTGTCTGCTCATGGACATGCCGGTGCGCGTTCAGCGTGTTGCGCCGATACAGTCCGGCTCGAAACAGCACGGTCTCCCAAAAGTCGCACATGACAGGAAGGTGCTCGTGCAGCCCCTGCGCAGCCAGCTCGGCGAACGGCTCGGCGAGCAGCTCGTCGCGGAACGCTTCGGTGTAGAAGCGGACCAACAACGCTTCCACGTCCGCACGGGTGGCGAGATCGCGCGCAGGTGGCCTATCACCCATATCGGACACTCCGCATCGCCGGGCCGGACGCGCCGCGTTCCGCTGCCGCGCGGTTCCGGCGTGAGGTCTCCCAAGTGGCCGTGGGCAATGTACCGTCGCGCAGCGCCGCCCCGATGTTGATGAGTACGTGCTGCACGACGGCGACGTCGGCGTCGCCGTCGTTGAGGATGTCGGTCATACCGCGGTGCGCGAGAAAAGCATCCACTCTGCGTTCGATCGGCCAGTCGGCGTAAGTCAGGCCGGTGAACTCCGATCCGAGGAATCCCCAGGCGATGGTGTCGAGGTCGACCTCGGATAGTTCACACGCCCTCGGTGTGTGGTTCACGCGCGCGGTCATGCCGGTTGCTTGGATCTGTCCAACGCCGTACCTGGGATATGCGGCGCATCGGTGTGGACGGTGAGCAAGATGACCGAGTCCTGCAGCGCGTCCAGGCAGTGCCGGCGAGTCGGCAAGGTGAGCTGGTCACCGACGACACCATCCCAGCGGTCATCGACGGTGCTCAGCCGCACACGCCCCCGTAGCACCTGAAGGGTCGCCTCGGCCGGATCGGCTTCCTGTCGCAACCGGAGGCCTTTGGTCAGCGCGACCACCGTCTGGCGGAGTCCGCGGTCCGGGCCGCCGTGAACCGTATAGGCAGCATGCCCGCCGTACCGACGCGCCCGGCCGAGTTGTTCGTCGGCAAGTACCTGCAGGGGAATGGATTTCATGGTGTTTCCTCTTCCTCGACCCGTCACCGTGCTCGACACGAGGCCGATGTCGTCGAGGCCAAATGCGCCACGCACAGGTCCGGTTCGGCGAACGGTGTCAGCGCATCGACGGTGATCGGAGCGTCCCAAACCTCCAGCGCGCCTTGCATGAGCCCGAGATGGACCGGGCAGACCACATCGCGGCGGCTGCCTGCCACCTCCAGGAACGGGCAATTGCGCAACCCGATCTCACCGGGACCCGTTGTAGTCGATCGCTTTTCGGGGGCGAACCCCAGATTCGCGAGTAGGTCGGTGAGCCGATCGACGGCCTGTCGGCGGCTGCGCGCTCTCCCAGGCTCGGCGACATGATCGGCCCAGGCGCGACCGGCCGCGACGGCACGACGCTCGGGCTGGGCTTGGCGCGCGAGCGCATCGGCAAGGACGGCGGCCAGCGTTCGGTAATCACGCGGGCCCCCCGGGTCCATGCCCACAACGGCGCGAAACATCAACGGCGGCCGGCCCGGTCCGGTGCGGTCGGCCTCCACGGCGTGCACCCGACCGGACTGGACCAGCGAGTCGAGGTGAAACCGCGCGGTATTGGGGTGAACGTCTAACCGCTCGGCGATCTCGGCGATGCTCAACGCGGCATCTTCGCTTCGTAGCAACTCGAAGACGTCCTCGCGACGGCCGCTCACGGCTGGTCCTGCCGCTCCATTGCGGCCACCAACGGGGCATCGGCAGGCACGGGCCCGAGCTTGGCCGCCCCACCCGGCGAGCCCAACGGGGCGTCGCGACCGGGCAACGTGTCGAAGAAGAACGCGGCGTTGTCGGCGAGGTGTCCGTGTTCGTCGGCGGGCAGGTCGTCTTCGTAGTAGATCGCCTCGACTGGGCACACCGGTTCGCAGGCACCGCAATCCACGCACTCATCCGGATGGATGTACAGCGCCCTGCCGCCCTCGTAAATGCAATCCACCGGGCACTCATCGACGCACGCCCGATCCATGACGTCCACACAATTCTTGCCGATCACGTAGGTCATGCCACCGAGTTTACACAAGTATTGCTTGTAAAAACCAGGGCCTCGCCCCGGGGATCAGTGAGGGATCGCGTCGGTTTCGCCATGACGCCCGATGTGGGATTCGGCGCGCATACGGTCGACCATCCAGGGGTAATGCAGTTCGAACGCGGGCCGCTCCGAGCGGATGCGCGGGATTTCCGCGAAGTTGTGCCGTGGCGGCGGGCAACTGGTGGCCCACTCCAGCGAGTTGCCGAAACCCCAGGGGTCATCGACGGTCACCGGCTCGCCGAATCGCCAGCTTCTCACCACGTTCCACGTGAACACGATCATCGATACACCCAAAATGAACGACCCGATGGAGGAGACGACGTTGAGCGTCGTGAAGCCGTCGGTCGGCAGATAGTCGGCGTAACGGCGCGGCATGCCCTCATTGCCCAGCCAGTGCTGCACGAGGAACGTGGTGTGGAAGCCGATCAGCGTCAGCCAGAAGTGCAGCTTGCCCAGTCGTTCGTCGAGCAGTCGGCCGGTCATCTTCGGGAACCAGAAGTAGATTCCTGCGAAGGTGGCGAACACGATGGTGCCGAACAGCACGTAGTGGAAATGGGCGACCAAGAAGTAGGTGTCGGTGACGTGGAAGTCGATCGGTGGGCTGGCCAGCATCACCCCGGACAGGCCACCGAGCAGGAAGGTCACCATGAACCCGACCGAAAACAGCATCGGCGTCTCAAAGGTCAACTGACCCTTCCACATTGTGCCGATCCAGTTGAAGAACTTGATGCCGGTCGGCACCGCGATCATGTAGCTCATGAACGAGAAGAACGGCAGGAGGACCGCGCCCGTCGCGAACATGTGGTGAGCCCAGACCGCCATCGACAATGCGGCGATGCCCATCGTCGCGAAGACCATGTTGTTGTAGCCGAACATGGGCTTGCGGGAGAAGACGGGAACGATCTCGGTGACGATGCCGAAGAACGGCAAGGCCACCACGTAGACCTCCGGGTGGCCGAAGAACCAGAACAGGTGCTGCCACAGGATCGCGCCGCCGTTCGCGGCGTCGTAGACGTGAGCGCCCAGGTGCCGGTCGGCAGCCAACCCCATCAACGCGGAGGTCAGCAGCGGGAACACCATCAACACGAGGATGGAGGTGATGAGGATGTTCCACGTGAAGATCGGCATCCGGAACATCGTCATGCCCGGCGCGCGCATGCACACCACGGTGGTGACCATGTTGACCGCGCCCAGAATCGTGCCCAACCCGCCCACGGCCAGGCCCAAGATCCACAGATCGCCGCCGGCGCCCGGGGAGTGGATCGCATCCGAGAGCGGCGTGTAGGCGGTCCAGCCGAAATCCGCCGCCCCGGTCGGCGTGATGAATCCCGACAAGACGATCAGGCCGCCGAACAGAAACAGCCAGTAGGACAACGCATTCAGCCGGGGGAAGGCGACATCGGGTGCGCCGATCTGAAGCGGCAGAACCAGGTTGGCGAAGCCGAACACGATCGGGGTGGCGTAAAACAGCAGCATGATCGTGCCGTGCATGGTGAACAGCTGGTTGTACTGCTCGTTGGAAAGGAACTGCAAACCCGGGCTCGCCAACTCGGCGCGGATCAACAACGCCATCAGGCCCCCCGCGAAGAAAAAGCCGAAACAGGTGACGACATACATGATTCCGATGAGCTTGTGATCGGTGGTCGTCACCAGCCTGTAAACGAGCGTGCCCTTCAGGCCGACGCGGGCTGGGAACGGGCGGCGAGCTTCTACTACCGCGGGCGGCGCTTCGGCGGTCACGGTTTCCTCCTGTCCCCATCGCGGTGGCGATGGTGCGGACCGGCTAGCCGGGCGCTCAGCCGGTCATAGGTGGGCTCGCTTACGAGCGACGGTGCAGAACGCAGTGGCGCGACGGTCTACAGATGACGGAAGGCGCCGCGAAACAGCGTGTTTGCTGCGCGGGAATGCCTCGCGGCACAAACGCTGCCGTCGGTCGTACGTCGCGGCGCGTTCCGGCGGCGCCGGTCTGAGAGTGTCCTGTGAGCCGGCCCGTGCCGGCGACGTCAGCCCCGCATGCGGAACCTCCCGCTACTTTTTACAATATGATTTTGTGTAAAACAGTAGCGCAGACGTCGCCGATCTGACACCCCCTGCGACGGATCTTTCTAAGGCGTTGCCGCTGTCACATCCCGCAAGCGGCGTTGAGTGGCTTGAGAATTACGGGTGAGGCGCGTCAGGAGTAGAACGAGTCGAGCAGTTCCTGGTTCTTCTCCTCGACGACCGAGCGCTTGACCTTCAGCGACGGGGTGAGCTCACCACCCTCGACGGAGAGTTCGTGGTCGAGCAGTTCCCACTTCTTGATGGTTTCCCACCGGTTCAGCTGCGAGTTGAGCTCGTCGACATAGCCGTCGATCATGTCGCGGACCTCATCCGACTGCACCAGATCCTCGTAGCTCCGATCGCCGAGGCCGTGCTGCTTGGCCCAACTCGACAGTTCGTCGGGGTCGAGTGTGATCAGTGCGACGCAGAACTTGCGTGATTCGCCGAAGACCAGGATGTGGCTCGCATACGGGCAGAGCGCCATGAATCGGCCTTCGATCGCGGGCGGCGCCACGTACTTGCCCCCGGATGTCTTGAACAGCTCCTTGATTCGCCCGGTGATGGTCAAGAAGCCGTCGTCGTCCAGTTGGCCTCGGTCGCCGGTGCGCAGCCAGCCGTCCTCGGTCATCGACTCGGCCGTCTTGTCGGGCAGGTTGTGGTAGCCGTCCATGACGCACGGACCCTTGACCTGCACCTCGCCGTCGTCGGCGATACGCACCGACGTGCCGTCGAAAACCTGGCCCACGGTGCCCAGCTTGTAGTTGTCGGGCCGGTTGATGAACGCCCCGGCCGCGGTCTCGGTCAAGCCGTAGCCCTCGAGTATCAGCAGCCCTGCGGCGTGGAACCATTCGGCGATGTCGCGGTTCAGCGGCGCTGAGCCGGAGATGAAGAACTTGATGCGTCCGCCGAAGACCGCTCGCACCTTGCTGAAGACGAGGCGGTCGAACACGCTGTGCGCGGCCTTGAGCGGGAGCGGGACAGACTTGCCGGCGAGCCGGTACTGATCGACCTGGCGCCCGACGGCGAAGGCGGCAGTAGACAACTTCTCCTTCAGGCCCTCCTGCGACGTGACGACACGTGCGTGGGCCTTCTCGAAGATGCGTGGCGCGGCGCCCATGAACGTCGGCTTCACCTCGGCGAGGTTTGCGACGATCTTGTCCACGCGGCCGTCGATCGCACTGGCGAAGCCGCACGCCAGTTGCGCCGAGATCAGCACCTTGCCGAATGCGTGGGCCAGCGGCAGCCACAATAACTGCAGGTCGTCCTCGTGCAGGATGTCGAAGCCGGCGACCGTGGTCCCCTCGTACACCCATGCCGCATGCGACAGTCGAACCCCTTTGGGTTTACCGGTCGTGCCGGAGGTGTAGATCAGCGTCGCGAGTTGGTCGGGCGTGATGGCGTCCGCCGTCGACTCAACGCACGAGGGATGGTCGGACAGGTAAGTCTCTCCGAGCTCGGCCAGTTCGGCGAGCGACATGATGAGCTCACCGTCGCCGTCTCCGTCGAGCACGACAACCTTTTCCAGCTTCGGTAGGTCGTCGCGCTTCTCCCGCAACTTCTCCAGCTGCGCCTCGTCCTCGGCGAAGACGATCCGAGATTCCGAATCGCTCAGGATGAAGGCGGTGTCGGCGGCGTTGGTCGTGGGGTAGACGGTCGTCGTCGCCGCTCCGGCGCACATGATGGCCAGATCCGCGAGGATCCATTCGTATCTCGTGCTCGACGCGATCCCGATGCGTTCCTCGGGCTGGATGCCGAGCGCCAACAGTCCCGCGGCCACTGCTTCCACCTGTTCGGCAGCGTCCTTCCAGCTGATCGAGATCCACCGGTCGCCGTCGAGCTTGCGGAAGGCTTCCCGTTCGGCGGATTTGCGAACGCGGTCGAAGAACATCGCGGCCACGCTCGCGTGCGCCATGGTCTCGGGTTCGTGTTTGGTCTCTGTCGACATAACCGTCTCCTGGTCGGACGAGCGCGGTGCGGTAAGTATCGCGGTTCTGGTACCCAGAGCGGCGATTTCTGACGCTTTCGGCTTCGCCGACCGGGCATTCGCCGGCGCATATCGGTAAGGACCGACCGCTTGCGGCGCCGTATCGTGGACTGATTGGTATCCGTGGTCGGCGTAGGAGGGATCGTGCCGAAAGCGGTCCGGGTTGTTCCGGAGGACTTGACGGCGTCAGCTTCGACGGTTGATGCACATGCCGATTCGATGCGGTCGGTCCACGCTGCAGCGCATCGAAACCGCGCAGAAAGGTGTGCCGCGCGGTGCCGCCGGTGGCCCTGGGCGCGGCCGTGACGAAATGGCAGGCCGACTCCAGCGCATTGTTCGGCGGGATGGTGGCACATGCCGAGGCGTTGCGCAGCGAAGGAATCGGCGCAGAAGATCGGCGCGACCGACATGCAGGTGATGCAGGACCAGCCGGGAAACCACGACGTGTGGTTCTCGGGGCCGGGCGGCATCTTCATCAAGATCGGCTACCGAGGCAACCTCGTGGTCTCCGGGTATACCGGCTGCCGACTGCCGCGGGACAAGAAGTGACGCAGCTGTCGTTGATCCGGGCCGCGTACGGTGCATGTTCATGAGTAATACGCGAGTTTCCGGCGGCGTCGTGCACAAGCTGCCGACCGATCTGCGTAAGGCGTTGCTCGCGAACGACACCGCGCTTGCCGCATGGAACGACATCACGCCGCTGGCGCGCAATGAGTTCATCTGCTGGGTCGAAGACGCCAAGCAGCAGAAGACGCGCGAACGGCGGATCCGGCGGACGCAAGAGGAACTGGAGGAGGGTAAGCGCCGTCCGTGCTGCTGGCCCGGATGTAAGCACCGTGAGCGAAACGGCAGGTAGTCACTGCTCGTAGGCGGGGGCGCTCTGCAGTTCCGGTGCCGCGGCGGCAAGGAGCGCCGAGCGGTCGCCGGTCAGCGGGGGATAGATCCGCTCGCCGTTGATGATCCGCTTCGTCGCCTTGGCCGCCGCGCCGGTGCTGACGACGTGGCGATCCCAACCCTCGGTGTAGACGGCGCCGACCGGACCCAGGTCGAGCACCGTGACGTACCACGGAATCCGCAGCGGCATCATGGGCAGGCCCAGGAGATCGCCTATCACGTTGAAGCCCGCGTAGCGACCCATCGGTCGCCCGTGCTGACACGACATCACCGACAGGTGTTCGTCGTCCATCCGCGCCGCGGCCACGTCACCCGCGGCGAACACGCCGGTCACCCCCTCGACCCGCAGATAGTCGTCGACCGGTACGCGACCCAGCGGGTCCACCGGCACGCCCAGCCGTCCCGTCAGCGGATGGGCGCGCATACCGGCACACCAGACGACGGTGGCCGTTTCGATGACCTCACCCGTCGACAGCGTGACGCTGTGTTCGCCGACCGCGGTGACGCCCACGCCGGTGACCGCCTCGACCCCGTTGTCGCGCAGCGCTTTCTCGATGACCGGGCGTGCCGACTCGCCCATGTCGGAGCCGACGTGCGCGTTGCGGTCGACGAGCACGACCCGCGGCGGCACCCCGAGCGCATTCGTCAACATCGCGGGCAACTCGCTGGCCGTCTCGATGCCCGTGAGGCCCGCACCGACGACGACGGCTGTCGCCGACGCCGCGTCGTTGCGCTGCAGCGAACGAAGGTGTTCCTGTAGACGAACTGCCGCGTCGTAGGTGTCGACGTCGAACCCGAACTCCGCCAGACCCGGGATGTCGGGTTTGGCGACCCGGCTGCCCACCGCCAGCACGAGGCGGTCATAACTCAGCGTCGCGCCGTCGGCGGTGTTGATCTTTGCTGCAGCGGCGTCGATTTCGACCACCTCCGCGGTGACGTGCCCGACACCGACGGGATCGAGCAACTGAGACAGCGGGATTCGGCACGGGCGCAGGTCCGGCTCATAATTGCGCACCCGGATGTCGTGATACGGCTTGGAGCTGACGACGGTGACGTCGACCGTGTCGACGCCGAGGTCGTCGAGACGGCGCGCGGCACCTAACGCGGCCCACAGTCCGGCGAACCCGGACCCGGCCACGAGAACGCGCGCTGGCACCGGCACCGTCCCATCGTCGTGCGGTGTGGGGGCGTGGGCAAGCACCACGGCCGAGTGACCGCCAGCTCTCCGCCGTCCGATCCGCAGTCTCACGAGCCACTAAATCAATCGCTTGATTTAAATCTCGGGGCGGTGTCTACTGAATCGGTGACCGCAGCCCGGCCTCTCAGTGGACACAGGTCCGAAGGCACCCGCGAGGTGCTGCTCGCCGCCGCCGAGCGCCTCTTCGCCGAACGCGGTATGCACGCGGTGTCCAACCGGCAGATCAGCGAGTCCGCATCGCAGGGCAACAACGCCGCCGTCTGCTATCACTTCGGCACACGGACCGATCTGTTGCGCGCGATCGAAAGCAAACACCGCGTGCCGATCGAACAACTGCGGGCCCGGATGCTCGCCGGGCTGGGCGCGACCGCCGACCTGCGGGATTGGGTCGATTGCCTGGTCCGTCCGCTGACCGATCATCTCGACCAGCTTGGCAACCCGAGTTGGTATGCACGGTTCGCCGCCCAGGCCATGGCCGATCCGACCTACCGCGACGTGGTCACCAAGGACGCACTGTCGTCACCGCATCTGGTGCAGGTGATCGACGGCATCACCGGATGCCTTGCCCAACTGCCCAAACGAGTCCGCTTCGAGCGAATCGTGATGGCGCGCAACCTGCTCATGCACACCTGCGCCGAACACGAGGGCGCCCTGGCTCAGCCCGGCCCGCTCGCCCGGTCGCCGTGGCCGCAAGCCGCCGAAGGCCTCACCGATGCGATCACCGGCCTCTGGCAGGCGCCGGTGCGCCGGACCGAACGGCCGCGCAGAGAAAGGGGTCGCCCGTGACCGACACCCTCACACCCGGCGCCGGGGACGGCATGTCCGATGTGCCCGACTTCCCGATGCCGCGCGCAGACGGACGCTGGTTCGCCCCACCGCCGAAAGCGCTGGAGCTCAACGACACCAGTCAACTCAACCGCGTGCGTATCTGGGACGGCAGCACCCCCTGGCTGGTCACCGGATACGAGGCGATCCGCTCGTTGTTCGCCGACGGCCGGGCCAGCGTCGACGACCGCAAACCCGGCTATCCGCACTGGAACGAGGGCATGCTCGCCACCGTGCACAAGCGGCCGCGCTCGGTGTTCACCTCGGATGCCGAGGAGCACACGAGGTTTCGCCGGATGCTGTCGCGGCCCTTCACCTACAAGCGGGTGGAGGCGCTGCGCCCGGCCGTCCAGCGCATCACCGACGAACACATCGACGCGATCCTGGCCGGCCCCCAACCGACTGACCTCGTCGAGAACCTCGCGCTGGCGATCCCGTCGTTGGTGATCAGCGAAATGCTCGGCGTCCCTTACGAAGACGCGGCGTTCTTCCAGGAGCAGGCGAACCGGGGGATGAGCCGCTATGCGTCGGCCGAGGACGCCGCCGAAGGCGCGGGTGCGCTGGCGAAGTACATCGCCAACCTGGTGCGCAGAAAGATGGACGAGCCCAGCGAGGATCTGGTATCCGACCTCGCCGAGCGGGTGCGTTCGGAAGAGATCAGCGTCCGGGAAGCCGCCCAACTCGCAACCGGTGTGCTGATCGCGGGTCACGAGACGACAGCGGGACAGCTCGGGGTCAGCATCGTGGCGCTGCTCGAACATCCCGACCAGGCCGCGTTGCTGCGCGACGCCGATGATCCGAAGGTCATCGCCACGGCCATCGAGGAATTGCTGCGATACGTCAGCATCATTCAGACCGGCCAGCGCCGCATCGCCGCGGAGGACATCGAGGTGTGCGGTCAGCTGATCCGCGCCGGCGAGGGCATCATCCTCGATGTGGCTCCCGCCAATTGGGACCCTCGTCAGTTTCCCGAACCCGGCCGCCTCGATCTGAGCCGTGACGACGGTTCGCACGTCGGATTCGGCTACGGCAGACACCAGTGCGTCGGCCAGCAGTTGGCCCGGATGGAGTTGCAGATCGTGCTGCCGACGCTGCTGCGACGCATCCCGACCATGCGACTGGCGGTTCCGGTCGACGAACTGCCCTTCAAACACGACGCGCTGGCCTACGGCCTCTACGAGTTGCCGGTCGAATGGTGAAGGACGGACTCGAACTGCACATGCCCGACCTCTCGGGCCGCCTCGCCGTGGTCACCGGCGCCAACAGCGGCCTCGGATTCGGGCTGGCGCGCGAGCTTGCGGCGGCCGGCGCCGACGTGATCCTGGCCGTCCGCAACCGCGCCAAGGGTGAGGCCGCGATTGCGCAGATCCGCAAGGCCGTCCCACGGGCCAGCACCCGCGTCGCGGATCTCGACCTTGCCTCCCTGAAAAGCGTTGCCGCCCTTGGTGACCATCTCGCCGAAGAAGGCCGCCCGATCGACGTCCTGATCAACAACGCCGGGGTGATGACCCCGCCGCAGCGGCAGACGACGGAAGACGGCTTCGAGTTGCAGTTCGGCGCGAACCACCTCGGCCACTTCGCATTGACCGCGCACCTGCTGCCACTGTTGCGGGCATCCGCCGGTGCTCGGGTGGTCACCGTCAGCAGCATCGCCGCCACGCAGCGGGGGTTGACGTTCGACGATGCCAACGCCGAACACGGCTACCGGCCGATGCGCTCGTATGGCATGGCGAAGCTGGCACAGCTGATGTTCGCCAAGCAACTCGACCAGCGCAGCCGCACGCACGGGTGGGGGTTGATGTCGAACGCCGCCCATCCCGGCCTGTCGAAGACCAACCTGCTCAGCGGCGCCTCCTACGGACGCGACAAGCCGACCCTGAACGCCCGTATCACCAGGGCCACCTGGCGCCTGCTGCCATTCATGTGGCTCTACGTCGACGAGGGGATCAAGCCGACCCTCTATGCCGCGGCGTCGCCCGACGCCGAGGGCGGCGCCTACTACGGTCCACGCGGATTTTACGAGACCGCCGGCGGCGGTGTCGGTTTCGCGAAGGTGCCGTCCGCGGTGTGTCGCGCCGAGGACCGTCAGGAAGTTTGGCGGCTGTCCGAGGAGCTGACCGGCGTGACCTACCTGGATTGAGCGAGCGCATGACAACCGAGGTCGACGAGGTCTTCCATTCCGCCACCGCAGATCCGGACTGGAACGAGAGCGGGTGGTTCAACTTCGCGATACCCGAGCGCGACATCAACGGGTTCGTGTACTACTACCACGACATCCGCACCGGAACCAGCGGAGGCGGGCCCGCGATGTGGGACCCGAGCGGCGAAGAGACCTACGACTGTCTGTTCTACGACTGGCGCTGGACTCAACCACCCACGGGTGCACTGGACTTCACCGACTTCCGGCTGCCGAATTCGTTGCGCCACGTCGTGGTCGAACCGATGCACCGCTACCGGCTGACCTATTCGGAGCTGGGACTGGACCTCGACCTCGAGTGGACATCGTTGATGGCACCCCACGTCCTCGGTCCCGCGTCCCCGCAGCACTGTCACTTCGACCAGCCGGGCCACATGCGCGGCACCGCGACGCTGAACGGTGAGCGATTCGATATCGACTGCTTCTCGATGCGCGACCGCACCTGGGGGCCGCACCGTCCGGGCGCCCGCCGCTCCGGCGACTACCTGTGGGCCATCGCCGACGCCGAGTCCAGCTGGCATGCGATCACGATGGCGAGCAGGTCTGGCGTCGACCGTGTCATCGGCGGCTACCTGCTGCGCGACGGCGAGGTGGGGGAGCTCGTCGCCGGTGAGCGCCGGGTGCTCGACCGTCGTGCCGGGGCGCCTGTGCGGGTGGTGCTCGACGCCGAGGACGACCGCGGCCGCGGGTTGCACGCCGAGGGCGATGTGCGCACCGCCCTGCGATGGCTCGGGTGGCCGGGACGGATGACGTTCTGGACGCTGACCGACTGGCGCTGGGACGGCAGGCAGGGGTGGGGAGAGGACCAGGAGTTCTTCGCCCGTGAGCAGGTTCGATCGCTGATTCGTTGAGGCTCAGCCGGTTTCACCGCGGGTCTGCCACACGTTCAAAACATTGGTCAGCATCTGCAACGGTGCGCGGACACCTTCGTCGGACTTGATACGCGGATCGATGCGCGTGGTGTGCGGGCCCGAGTCGGGCAGGCGCTTGCGGATCAGCGCCGGCACGTCGAGCAGCCATGTGACGCCCATCAGCGTCGCGTACATGACAAGATGACGCTCCACCGTCGCGGGGTCGAGCGCCGGGCCACCGCTCGCCAGCACCTCCTTGCAGAACATCTCGAGCAGCTCGTCGAGATGGTCGTCCCACAGCGAGGTTTCGGCCCCGGACAGGGAACCCCACACCGCCATCGCCACATTCATCCGGCTGACGCAGCCCCAGTCCATCAGGCCGCAGCACAGCTCGCCGTCGTCGCCGCGCCAGAACCAGGCGTTGTCGACGTTGGCGTTCCAGTGGCACAACGCAAGGTAGTCGGCGTCGGCGCTGAGCAGCTCGAACACCTCCGCTTCGCGCCGAATCAGCTGCGGCGCCTCGGCGGCGAACCTCGACAGGAACGACGACGTTCGTACGTTCGCCGGGAACAAGCCCTGATGAGCTTCGACGAACTCGACAAGCCGGCGCAGTCGGCGCTCGAGTTGGTCGGCGCTGTAGGCCGGCGGCTGGCCCACCGTCGCCGCCCGCAGATCCACCGTGAACGGGGCGAGAAGTTCGGCGGGCAGCCGACCCGACCGTTCGGTTCCCGCCAAGCGCGCGACCGCGGTCAGCAGCGCCCGATAATGCCCTGCCGGATCGGGCATCTCGTAGTCCAGACACTTGTGGTGCTGCGGTTCGATGCCCCCTGTCCCGAACGCGATCCGTTCGCTGATCATCAACCCGGTTCCAGTATCGCGGTGGAAGTCGGCGAACAGGGTGGCCGGCACGGCGATGGGAAAGTCCCGCGCGCGGGTGAGCGCGGCGAATCGGGTCTCGGACTCCATCTGGGTGCGCCCGATATCGCGTACCGGATCGTCGAAGTCGCGCGAGAACTTCACGAACAGGTCGGTGCACAGGCGAGGCTGGTGTCCCGAATAGCGCACGGTCAGTGCGGCCTTGCGTCCCGTGCTGCCGCCGGAGACCTCATCGAGGCGGTCGATGGCGACCACCTCGCGGTCGGCCGACAGCGTGCCATAGGCGCGCAACGCGTCGGTGAGGAAGGCGGTCCCTGCCCTGCGGAGCGCGTCGGGGTGGGCGGGAAACGCGAGGCCGGTCGCATCGCCGCGCACCCAGTCGATCTTCACCATGTCTGTTCCGCCGCGCGCACCAGGATCTCGTTGACCGCGACGCGCCGGTCGCGTGTCACCATGTACGCCACCGCGTCGGCGATGTCCTCGGGTTTCAGTTTCACCATTCCCGCCGTCCTGGATTGCTGAGCCGTAAGCGCCTGCGGGTCAAGATGATCGAAGATCTCGGTCTCGACCGTTCCTGGCTCGACGATTCCCACGCGCACCCGCTTGCCGATGAGTTCTTGGCGGATGCCCTCACTGAACGCGTTGACACCGAATTTGGTGAGCGAATAGACGGCGGTCCCGGGCCTGGCGACCCGCCCGCCGGTCGAGCTGATCGTGACCACGTCGGCGACGCCGCGCGGGGAGTCGGCCGCGGCGATCAGATGGGGGAGGGCCGTACGCGTCGCGTAGAGCACGCCGTGAATGTTGACGGACACCAGAGCCTCCCAGTCGGACAGGGGCGCTTCGGCGGCGTCCCCCATCCGCAACAGGCCTGCGTTGTTGACCAGCGTGTCGATGCGGCCCCACTCGCCGACGGTCGTGGCCACCGCGGCCGCCACCTGTTCGGCGTCGGTGACATCGGCGGGCACGGCCAACGCCCTGCCGCCGGCCGCCGCGATCTCGTCGGCCAGTTCGATCAACCGGTCGCGACGCCGCGCCACCAACGCAATCGACGCGCCCTCGGCGGCCAGCGCTCGGGCGGTGGCTGCGCCGATCCCGCTGCTGGCGCCGGTCACCAGCGCCACCGTCCCGGACAACACGCTCATGTGTTCCTCACTCCCGTCTGCCCGAGGATGTCACCGAGCACATAGTCGTTGTGTTCTCCGAGGTCCGGTGCGCCGCGCTCGATCCGGGCGGCCCGTGTCATCGACCACGACGGCCCCAGCACCGGTCGCTGTCCCTCGAGGCGGTCCGACACGAAACGATACGTGCCGCGTTCCCAGAGCATTTCATCGCCGATCACGTCGGTGGCGGTCGCACTCTTGGCCGCGCCGACGCCGACCGACCGCAATCGGTGCGCGAGGCCGAAAGCGTCGTGATGGCGGGTCAAGGTGTTCAGTTCGGCATCGAGGGCTGCGGCATCGCGGCGGCGCGCGTCCCTCGTCGGATATCGGGCAGCGAGGCCCTCCGCACCGAATTCCTCGCACATGCGCTGCCAGGCATCGTCGTTCGCCACGGCGATCGCGATCCATTCGCCGCCCGCACACCGGTAGCAACCGTGTGGCGCCATGTCGGGATGGCGGTTGCCGTCCGGCCCGAGCAGCCAGCCGGTCAGGTTCTGCTCGAAGAGGCAGTCGCCGACCATAGACGAGAGCACCTCGACGGCGGAGACGTCGACGAACTGGCCCTGGCCGGTCCGTTCCCGGTGCAGTAGCGCCGCGACGGCGGCCAACGCTGCGGCGGCGCCGACCGTGGAGTCGCCGTATCGCATACTCGCGCCGAGGGGAGGCCCGTCCGGATAGCCGACCAACGCCGCGAGGCCCGCCAGCGCGGCGAAACTCGGTGCATAGCCGGTCTGGTGGCCCAGCGGCCCGTCATTGCCCCACATTTTGATGGACACCGAGATGATGTCGGTTTTGAGCGCGGTCAGTTCCCGGTAGCCGAGGCCCTGCCGTTCCATGGCGCCGGGTCGCAGGTTGTTGAGCACGATATCGCTGCAGGAGATCAGGGCCCGCAGGTCATCCCGGCCTCGCGCTGTCTTGATGTCGATGTCGACGCTGAGGATCTCGGGGTTGATGCTCAAGAAGTACGGGGCGTGGTTGATGTCGGTTCCACCGTAAGCGCGCATCTCCTCCGGGGTCGCCGAGCACTCGACCTTGATGACCTCAGCGCCGAGAAAGGCGAGCAGCTTGCCGGCGTACGGTCCGGCCCACACCTTGGTCAGCTCGACGACCCGCACACCCTGCAACGGGCCGCCCCGCGGGTCCTTCGGGGCCTTGAGTTGCGGGCGCTTGACCGCGGGAGCCGTATGCGGGGTGAAGAGTTCGGCCCGCACCTCGTCGGTGTGCTGGCCGAGGCTCGGTGCGGGACGAGTTATCTCGGTCGGCGACGCGCTGAACCGGTAGCCGGCGGTGGGGTAGGCGGCGGTGCCGAGCACAGGGTCGGTGACGTCCCGAAAGAACCCACGGTGTCGGTACTGAGGTGAACGCATGAGTTCGGCCGCACCGTTGACCGGTACCAGGGGAACGCCCAGTCGCTGCGCCTCTTCCGCGGTGGCGTCGCCCGGCCTGTCCCGCATCCAGTCGGCAAAGCCGCGGCGGAAATCGGCGACGCGCCGCGGCGTGACACCGAATTCCAGCCAGTCGTCGTCGAATTCGTCGAGCCACCTCGGCGCGCCCATCAGCGCTTTGAGGCCCAGCCAGTGGGCGCGACTGGTCATGTAGAGATAGACGAACCCATCGCGACTCGCGAAGAAGGACGCGGGTCCCGCCTGGTCGTAATCGTCGCGGCGATCCTGCGGGGCGATCTCACCGGTGACGAACCGGCCGAGGATGCAATCGGCTCGCGAAGCCAGCACCGCCTGCTGTGACACGTCGATGTACTCGCCTCGGCCGCTGTGCATCCGGTCGAACAGCGCCGACGCCACGCACAGGGCCGCATCGAGGGCGGCCTCGTAATCGGCGAGGAACCGGCCCGGTCCCTTCAGTGGCGGCCGGTCGGGGTCGGCGTGGCTGGGGGTGTGGTATCCCCACCCGCTGGCGTGAAAGACGTTGAGGCTCTGGGCGTTGTCGAACTCCTGCGGCGCTGCCCGCCCGTACGGCGTTACGGTGCAGAACACCACGTGGGGATGCCGCCGAGCGACCTCCTCCGGGCTCAACCCCTGCTCGACGGCCCACGCCGCGCCGTGGTCGTCGATCACCGCGTCGGCGGTGGCGATGAGCTCGTGCGTTGCGGCGGTGTCGAATTCGACCGAACGCTTGTTGGTGTTGAGGTACGCGAAGAGCCCGCTGCGCTCATGTCCGTCGTCGTCTCCGACCAGAGGGGCAAGCGCCCGGGTGGGGCTTCCCCACCCGGGCCGCTCGACCTTGATGACGTCGGCGCCCAGATCGGCGAGCAGCTTGCCGCAGTACTCGCCGGTGACCCGCTCGGCCACCTCGATGATCCGGAAGCCGGTCAGCGCCGACACGGTGTCAGGGCTTGTTGCGTCCCGACCGGCTCAGCCGCCACTCCGGTGGGAAGTTCAGGTCGTTGTCCTTGACCACGTTGTTGAGCCCCTTCTCGAAGGTGCCCTCCGTGAGATCGACGTCGTTCTGCTGGTCGTTCTGGATCATCGGCAGCATTCCTTCGACCATGCCGGTCAGCAGGCTCCCGAAGTACTCGCCCTTGTGCTGCTTGTACAGCTCGAGGAACGTCTTCTGCACCGCGACGGTGTCGGTCGGGCGGGATTTCGAACAGGCCTGCGCGTACTTCTCGGTCTCGGCTTCCAGCTGGTCCCTGGGCACGACGCTGTTCAGGAAGCCACACTCGTACATCTCCTTGGCGCTGAACGGCCTTCCGGTGAACAACATCTCGGAGAACTTGCGCAGCCCCATCGTCTCGGCCCACCACCACAGCCGCGGCCCCCAGCCGACGTAACGGAACGCCGGGTGGCCGAAAAGCGCGTCGTCGGAGGAGATCACCAGGTCCGCATCACCGGCCTGATAGAAATGCCAGCCGTAGCAGTACCCCTTCGCCTCGATGATGCTGATCTTGCGGAGCTCCTGCAGCGGCCGGTTGCCGGCCCGCGCCTTGGCGTAGAAGTCGGTCACTGTCGAGAGGTAGCGATACGAGCCACCCGGCGGGTACTTGACGTCATCGTCGTTGATCGCGAGTTCGTGCAGCAGCGGCATGCCCGGGTTCTCCAGCATGCCGCGTTGCTCGGGAAGGTCGCCGCCACTGCCGAAATCCTCGCCCTCGCCACGGATCACGACGACCTTGACGTCGTCGTCGACGTTGCATTTGTGGATCAGGTCGGCGTAGAGCTGGCGCATGCCCATCGTCGTCGAGTTCTGGGCCTCCGGGCGGGCAAATGTGATGTAGGCGATCCGGTTCTTTCTGTCCTTCTCAAACCGGATGTGCTGCTCGGCTTCCCGTTTCATTTCTTCGTAGTCGAACTCTGGCATGTCGCTTCCTCCAATTTGTCTTACTCCAGTACGCGGCCCGGCAGCCGGGCAGCTGAACGCCTCCGACGCAGAAGCGTCAGGGGCGAAGACTGTGTGCTTGTCGTATGGCTCGTCGCTCAGTCCACCACGGCAGGCATCGACTCCCATCCACGCACGGTGGACGTCGGGCTGAGCTGGGCATCGGTGAGGTCGACGCGCCAGTCGGGGAACCGGTCGAGAATCTCGTCCAGGGCGATGCGTCCCTCCAGGCGTGCAAGCGCATTGCCGAGGCAGAAGTGCGTGCCCACCCCGAAACCGAGGTGCTGGCGCGGCGGGCGGTGGATATCGAACCGTTCGCTGTCGGGCCCGAACCGCCGCGGGTCACGGTTGGCCGCTCCGACGAGCATCATCATCGCGCTGCCGTTCGGGACCGTCTGGCCGTAGAAAGTCACGTCGCGGGTGACGCAGCGGCTGACGTGGGGTGCGGGTGGTTCGAAGCGCACGACCTCCTCGACGGCCGCAGGCAGCAGTGACCGGTCGGCGACCAGGGCTCGCCGCTGATCGGGGTGATCGGAGAGCAGCTTGCCCGCCCAGCCGATCAGCCGGGTGGTGGTCTCGCTGCCCGCGGTCGCGATCACCTGCAGGTAGAGCAGGAGTTCTTCGCGGCCCAACCGCCGCAGCGTCCCGGTCTCGTCGGTGAATTCGGCGTTCAGCAGTTCGGTCATGATGTCGTCGCCGGGATGCCGGGCGCGCCAGTCGATGTAGTCGGCGAACACCTGGCCGGTGGCGATGGGCCCGTCGGGATTGTCGGTCATCTTGCCGCCGCGTTCGGTGCGGATCGTCGACTCGCCGTGCTCGATCACGTGCTCCTGGTCCGCTTCCGGGATACCGAGCAGCATCCCGATCACCCGCATGGGCATCTGTGCGCCGAGGTCCTTGACGAAGTCGAAGCGGCCCGCGCCGATCAGAGGGTCCAGGCACTGTGCGGTGAATTGCCGGATCTTGGGTTCGAGCGCGTTGACCTTCCTGGGCGTGAAGATCCGCGACAGCAGCTTGCGGTGGATGTTGTGGATCGGTGGATCCTCGAAGATCAGCGTGCCCGGTGGGATGTCGAGGCCGGCCTTGATGATCTCCAGCACCGCCCCACGCGCCGAACTGAATGTCTCGTGGTCGAGCAGTGCGGCGTCGACGTCGTCGTAGCGGCTCAGCGCATAGAAATCGTGTTCGGCGTTGTAATACAGCGGCGCGTGCTCGCGGATGCGGGCGAATATGGGGTATGGGTCGCGGTTGAGGTCGGCATCGTAGGGGTCGTAGTGGACGTCCGCCTTCTCTGCGTCCTGCTTGGCGTCGCTGTCCCGGCTGCCCCGCACACCTTCGTCAGCGCTCACCGTCATCGCGTTCCGCCTTTCACCGGACCTTATTCGAAAGCGGTGACGCAGCGCGCCACCGACTCGTGGACAGTCTGTCAGCGGCCGCTCGAGCCGGGGCTGTTTAGACCTTCCGCTTAAAACGACGCGAGGTGGCCTCGGGTGCGCCGAATCCCGGCTACTAATTCGCCACCAAGATCGGCGACCCGCGGCTTTGTTTCGAAGTCGAGCGGCCGACCTTCGGGGCCGAGGTCCCTGGTCGGTCCGTGCGGGCTCATCGCCGCGCGGTCACCGGCGCCGACCTGCCTCGATGATGGGTGCAGCGGTGCCGGCGTGCGCTCGCCGGGACGGCAGGCGACATTTGAGAACCGGCTCGTTCGAGCGGCGCCGGAGGCGTTGATCTTGTCGCGCCATTCACGAGGATTCTTCAGTGGGCAAAGATTTGCACTGAGGCGGCCGCGAACGTCGCCAATAGGTCTGTATTGTCGGGCCATTTTTGTGTAACAATCTCCTATCAAACCCTCTCCACGAGGGTTCTCTTTTGGACGGAGGCGATCATTCCCACGTCACCTTTGCGCATCTCTGCGGGTGTCTGTGTACTCGCTACCGGCTTGCTGTTCGGCGCCGGTGGTGCCATCGCCAGTGCCGACGAAACCGGCTCCGGTGCAGGTGGTGGCTCGACGGGGACCAGCCAGAGCTCCGGTACCACGACGGGTGCCGAGTCCTCCGGCACGACCTCTTCGGTGACCACGGGAAGTTCGACCAGCACCCAGCCGAAGCTCGATCGGCGCTTCCGTCTCCGTATCCCGGACTTCTCCCGACTTTCGCCGTCGCGGCAGCAGAGCGGATTCACCCGGCCGACCTCCATCTTCAGGGGCGGCGTCGACAGGAACGCCAAGACAAACGCCACGACCGGGGAGTCGAAGAAGGACGCCACGACCGAGGAGTCGAAGGCCACGGAGACCGTGCCCGGCGATTCCGAGGGCACGCCCGGCGCCGAGCAGCAGGGCGCGGAGGCCGGCGTTCAGACGCTGCCCACCGAGGACCAGACCGCCGGCAACCAGGAACTGTCGACCGAAACCGAAAGCGGCACCGAGGGCGCCGTCTCAACGGTGCCCGCCGACGGTTCCGGGACCCAAGACACCTCGAACTCATCCTTGAACTCCGAGGCCGGCTCGGCTGCTTCGCAGACCGAGACGACGAACGTCTCCGCCCCGCTGGCGCCGGGACTCAAGCCGGGACCGCTGACCAACGCGTTCGTCACGATCAACGGCGCCGTGGTGACCTGGTCGGAGTCGCTCGCGGCACTGCCGACATCGAAGATGCCGGTTTTTGATGCCATCACGTCCCTGCAAACCATGGTGACGACGGTGGTGGGTGCGGTCACCCGAGTTCCGTCGGATTTTTACTCCATGCTCGGCATTCCGGTGTCGTCCGGCCCGCCCCAGTCGCTGATTGGAGGAAGTGGCACGCTCGACGTTCGGAAGGTGGACGCACCGACCGGCGGCCCCTTCGTCGCGCCTCATGCCGTCGAAGCTCCGCACGTGGTGGCGCCCGCCGACGGCTCGCTCTTCGGGACCATGGCCCCGCGGGTGGCGCCCGGAAAGGTCACCACCTCCGGCACCGTCCAACCGCTGTCGGTCTCCGGAACGGCGTCGCTGGCGCCTGCCGCCGCCCCGGCCAGCGCACGGTCGATCTTCGAGCACGTCATCGAGGCGGTTCTCGTTCCGGCATCGCTGACCGCCTTGGCGGCCATCGCGTTGCCGGGCGTCGGAGCCCTTCTCGTCGTCGCCGCAGCGGGTGTCCGGGTCGGCTACCGTCAGGCGAAAGCCGGTCTGGCCCTGCGGGCCTCGGGTATCGCGCGGTTCGCCGGATCTGGTCCGTTGGGCGTCGTCCGCTCGGGATCCATGGTCGCGCTACGTCAGCGCGCCCGCGGGCCGCGCACCAAACGTGCGGTGTGTCCGGAAGCCGAGCGCGCAGCGCGCGGCCTCGAACACGTCGCCTAGCCGTCCGGCTACATCCTCGACTTGGCGTCGGTCAAGGCGGCGTCGATCTCGGTCCACGTGCGCCGCACGATGTCTGCGACTGGCAGCAACTCCCGGATGCGCGACGACACCTGACCGGTGTTGGCCACGCTGGCGTCCAGATCACCGCCGAAGTCGAGCTCGGTGATATTGCCGAGTAGCCGCGCGCCCGGTTCGTGAGCCGCGACCCGCGACGCCAGCCCGGTCCGCAGGACGCGCATCGTCGGGTTGCCGGGGACGTCGAGCAGCACCGTGCCGGCGTCGTCTGCGATCACGATCGCGTCCTTGAAGTTCGCGTGCACGGCAGATTCGATGCTGGCCAGCATCCGGGTGCCCATCTGCACACCCTCGGCGCCGAGCACGAGCGCCGCGGCGGCCGACCGGGCGTCGCACATCCCGCCCGCCGCGATGATCGGCAAGTCGACGTTCTCCGCGACCAGAGGTAGCAGCACCATCGTCGACGCGCCGAGGAGCGATTTGAACCCACCGCCCTCGACGCCCTCGACCACCAGCGCGTCGACGCCGGCATCGGCGGCCTTGCGCGCGCCCTTGAGCGATCCCACGACGTGCACGACGGTCATGCCGGCGTCGTGCAGTCGCGCGGTGAACAACGCTGGGTCGCCCGCCGAGGTGAAAACGTGACTCACTCCGGCCGCCGCGAGGGTGTCGACGATCGACGGGTCGGCCTTCCAGCCCTGGATCATCAGGTTGGCCGCGACCGGCTTGTCGGTGAGGTCGCGCACCCGGTACAGGTCTGCGCGCCCCTCCTCGGTCAGCGTCTCGATCATGCCCAGGCCGCCTGCCTCGGAGACCGCGGCGGCGAGTTCGGCGCGCGCGATATAGGTCATCGGCGCCTGCACGACGGGGAAGTCGACGCCGAGCAGTTCCTGGATTCGATTCGCCACGAGGTCATTCTGCGGGCAGGCGTAATGCGGTGAAACCACCCCTGGCCACATTTACATTGAGTGCTCTATCATTTGTTCCACCGAGCCCCTGTGGCAGCGCAGCCCGAGAGGACGCCGATGGCCAAACCGCCCCTGTCGATGAAGCCGACCGGATGGTTCCAGGTCGCGTGGTCGGCGGAGCTTGCGCCCGGTGATGTTCGGCGGATGAAGTACTTCGACCGCGAAATGATCGCGTGGCGAACAACATCCGGCCAAGCGGTGGTGATGGATGCCTACTGCGAGCACCTCGGAGCCCATCTGGGTTACGGCGGGCACGTGGAGGGTGAGGTCATCGAGTGCCCATTCCACGGCTGGCAGTGGAACGCCGAGGGCCGCAACGTCTGCATCCCGTACCAGGACCGCCCGAACCGCGGTCGCCGCATCCGCAGTTACCCCGTCACCGAGCGCAACGACTCCATCTACATCTGGCATGACGTCGAGGGACGCGCGCCCTATTTCGACGCGCCCGACATCTTCGGCGATTTCGGTGACTCCCGCACCGCTGCCGACTATTACCCGCCGATGACGCTCTTCCGCGAGGGACTCGAGATGCATCCCCAGTACGTCTTGGAGAACGGCGTCGACTTCGCGCACTTCAAGTTCGTGCACAAGACGCCGATTGTTCCGGTGTTCACGCGCCACGACTTCGCCGAGCCGTGGTCCTATGTTGACTTCACGATCACATTCGAAGGTGACGAGAACCAGTCGATCGACGACGTGCAGAGCGGTGTGGAGGCCATCAACGGTGGGCTCGGCATCGCGGTGACGAAGAGCTGGGGCATGGTGGACAACCGGACGATCTCGGCGATCACGCCGGTGGACGACCGCACGTCCGATGTCCGCTTCATGGTCTACATCGGGCGGACCCCCGGACGTGACGACCAACGGGCCGAGACCAAGGCCACCGAATTCGGCGCCGAGGTCATCCGCCAGTTCGCTCAGGACGTGCACATCTGGGCACACCAGCGGTATTCCGACCCGCCCGCACTGGCCACCGCCGAGTACGAGGGCTTCACCGCCTTGCGCAAGTGGGCCACTCAGTTCTATCCCAACGGCCGCGGCGGCAGTGCCGCTGACCTCGAATCCTCCCGCGCCACAACGTCCTCCGAGAAAGGCCCGACCCGATGATCGCAGAGCCCGCCCGCCCGACACGTGTGTTCCAGGTCGCCACCGGTAATCTCGGAACCGAGATGATCAAGCGGATCGGCGAGCATCCGGATCTCGAGCTCGTCGGATTGCATTGCTACACACCAGAGAAGGTAGGCCGCGACGCCGGCGAGATCGTGGGTATCGGCCCGATCGGGGTGACGGCCGCCGGCACGGTCGAGGAGATCATCGCCGCCAAGCCCGATGTGCTGACGTTTCACGGCGTGTTCCCCGACGAGGACCTCTATGTCAAGGTTCTCGAGGCGGGCATCAACATCGTCACCACCGCGGACTGGATCACCGGATGGCACCGCGACACCAACCACCCGCATCCCTCGGGCAAACCCGTTTCGCAACTTCTCGAAGAAGCCTGCCGCAAGGGCAATTCGACGTTCTACGGGACCGGCATGAACCCCGGCCTCAACCAGATCCTCGGCGTCGTCTGTTCGGCCGATGTCGCCGAGATCGAGAACGTCACCACGATCGAGTCGGTCGACGTGTCGTGTCATCACTCGAAGGACACCTGGATCGAGGTCGGCTATGGCCAGCCGGTGGACGATCCCGCGATCCCCGGCAAGCTGGAGAAGTACACCCGGGTGTTCGCCGACAGCGTGCTGCTGATGGCCGATTGCTTCGATCTCGAACTCGACGAGGTCAAGTTCAGTTACGAATTGGGCGCCTGCACAAAGGATGTGGATCTCGGCTGGTACCAGCTGCCGAAGGGCTCGCTGGGCGGCAACTATATCAAGTATCAGGGCATGGTCGACGGCGTACCGCGGGTGGAGACGCATCTGGAATGGCAGATGACGCCGCACACCGATCCGCATTGGGACATCAAGGGCTGCTACATCACCCAGATCAAGGGTGATCCGTGTGTGTACAACAAGCACATGATTTTTCCGAAACCCGGCGTGGACCTGTCCAATCCCGAGGCCTTCGCATCCATCGGCATGACAGTGACGGGAATGCCTGCGCTGCACGCCATCCGGTCGGTGGTGGCCGCGCCGCCCGGCTTGATCACCAGTGCCGACCTGCCGCTGCGCGGGTTCGCCGGTCGGTTCAAGAGGTAGGGCCGTGCCGCAGGCCGCCAACGTCGCGCCGCGTCGCCCGCCCAACGGCAAGCAGGTCCGCGCGGATCGGACCCGCGCGATGGTCATCGAGGAGACGGTGCGCTGTGTCCTCGAGGAGGGTTTTGCGGCGGCGAGCGCCAAGCACATCACCGAACGTGCGGGTGTGACGTGGGGGGTCGTCCAGTACCACTTCGGGGATCGCGACGGGCTGTTGATGGCCGTCGTCGACGAGGGCTTCGACCAGCTGGTGGCGTGCCTGCACGGCGTGCAGTCGACATCGGGAAACTATCACGGTCGCGCGCGCACCGAGCTGGTGATCAACGCCGTCGCCGACGCCTTTCTGAGCCCGACATCCATTGCGGCGCTTGAGATCCTGATCGCAACCCGGACCGGTCGCGCGGACGCGCAGCAACGTCACCTTGCGGAGTTGTTCTCCACGCTGACCCGGCTCGGCCGGTTCGTCGCCGAGGGTCTCGATCGCAAACACGCCGACGCGGTCGGCAACCTGATCTGGACCACGCTGATGGGTGCGATGGTGGCCCGGATGGCGGTCGAGGAACCGATCGACGTCGGCCGTGAGCTACGGGCGTTGACCGACGTCGTCACGGCGTACGTCGAACTTCAGCTGCAAACCGCCGGGTAGCTCACCGCGGCCGGACCACGATCACCGGCGACGTGGCGGCCTGAGCCACCTTCGACGCGACCGAGCCCAGAACCAGGCTGGAGAAACCGCCCCGGCCCCGGCTGCCCACCACAACCAGCTGAGCGTCCTTCGACGCTTCTACGAGCCGGGTGGCCGGGTCGTCGCTGACGATGCGGCGCTGCACCTGTACGTCCGGATACCGTTCCTGCCAACCCGCAAGGCGCTCGGCGAGGATTCGATGCCCGCCTTCCTCGTAGCGTTCCCAGTCGCTACCGATCGAGGGGAACGACGCGTCGCTCCACGCGTGCAGGGCGACGAGCGGCACGCCCCGCCTCGAGGCCTCGTCGAACGCCAGCGCGGTGGCCTCTTCGGAGGCCGGCGAACCGTCGACACCGACCAGCACAGGGGCGGTGGCCTCGACGGCGGGTGCGTCGTCGGTGCGCACGATCGCGATCGGCCCGCGTCCGTGATGCAGCAGGCCACTGCTGACCGAACCGAGGAAGGCCCGGCCGAGGACACCGAGGCCGCGGCAGCCGGACACGGTCATGTATGCGTCGCGCGATGCGGTGACGAGCGCCGAGGGCGCCGCGGCGTTTACGATCTCGGTCTCGATGGCCGGTAGCTTGTCGCCCGCGGCGGCCTGCACCGTCTTCTGCGCCTGGGCGATGATGTCGCGGCCGTTCGATTCCATCGAATCGATGTAGCTGGCTTCGAGATACGCCACCGGCCAGGTCACCACGACGGGCGGGATCGCATGGAGCAGCCGGATCGGCTGGTCTCGCAGGACGGCTTCGTGGGTCGCCCACCGGATGGCCGCCTCCGAGTCCGGTGATCCGTCGACACCAACAAGAATTCCGCTCGGACCGGCGGCCATGGTCTTCTCCCTTCGCGGCTCTGCGCTTACGGATCCGACGCTAATCGGCGAACCGCGGCGCGGACAGGGCCTTTGGTCCCTCTCTTCTCCTACGCAGCGTGCGGGACCTCAGGCTCTGGCCAACTCCGCGTACCGGGTCACATGGAAGTCGGTGGTGCCGAACTCGTACTGCAGCGCGGTCAGCCGCTTGAAGTAGTGGCCGATCGCGAGCTCCTCGGTCATTCCCATGCCGCCGTGCAGCTGTACCGACTGCTGCCCGATGAAGCGCGCGGCCCGGCCCACGGTGGCCTTGGCCGCCGATACCGCGCGTGCCCGCACATCGGGTTCGGTCTCGAGATTGAGCACCGCCAGGTATGCGGCGGACACCGCCTGCTCGAGCTCCATGTACATGTCGACCATGCGGTGCTGTAGCGCCTGAAAGGTTCCGATCGGCTGGCCGAACTGATGCCGCTGTTTGGCGTACTCGACGGTGTCGGCCACGACCTTTCGCATGCACCCGACCGCTTCCGCGCACACCGCGGCCGCACCTTCGTCGCGGGCCTGCTCGAGGGACGGCCACGCCGCACCCTCCTCGCCGAGGAGCGCGTCGGCCGGAAGCCGGAGACCATCGAAGGTCAGATCCGATGCCCGGCGGTCGTCGACGGTGCGGTAGTGATGAGCCGTAACGGCGTCGCCGGCCGAGCCCAGATCGACGATGAACAGCGAGATCCCGTTGGTGGTGCGGGCGCTGACCAGAAGGTGGGTGGCCAGGGGCGCGCTCGCGACGACGATCTTGGATCCGCGAAGGACCCACCCGTCACCGTCGCGTTCGGCGCTCGTCGTCACGTGCGCCCAGTTGTGGCCGGAAGCCTCTTCGGACGCCGCGAGCGCGACGATGGCCGAGCCTTCCACGATCTGCTCCAACAGAGCCGACGCCGCCTCACCGCCTGCGCGGTGCAGCAGGCCGCCCGACACGACCACGGTGTCGACATACGGCTCGACGACCAACGCCTGCCCCAGCGCCTCGGCGATGACCATCACCTCGACCGGCCCGCCGCCGATTCCGCCGATCTCCTCCGGCAGCGCGGCGCCGAGGATCCCGAGCTCGTTGGCGAAGCCGGACCAGATGTCGGGCTGCCACCCGGCGCCCGACTTGGCCGCCGCACGGCTCGACTCGAGGTCGTAGCGGCTCGCCAGGAACTTGTTCAGGCCGTCGCGCAGCAGTTCTTGTTCCTTGCTCAGATTGAAGTCCATATCCAACCCCTCAGAGTCCCAGCGCGGCCTTGGCCAGGATGTTGCGCTGAATCTCGTTGCTGCCGGCGTAGATCGAGCCGGCCCGGTCGTTGAAGTAGCGCAACGGTGCGACGGCCTGCCAGGGCTCACCGCTGAGATAGCCGTCCGAGGGCGGCTCGAACTCCGCGATCGGGCCGCCGGGACAGGTGGCGTGCGGCTGGTACACCCGGCCGCGCGGGCCGGCCGCTTCCATCGCGAGTTCGGTGATGGCCTGGCTCAATTCGGTCGCCAGCACCTTGAGCATCGACGAGGCCGCGCCGGGGTTCTTACCCTCGGCCACCGTCGCCAGCACCCGGTACTCGAGGATCTCGAGCACCTCGGTGCGGATCCGGGCGTCGGCGAGCTTGCGGGCGAAGGCCGGGTCGTCGATCAGTCGGCCCCCGCCGGGTCCGGGTTGGCTCGCCGCGACCGTCGCGATCTCCTGCGCCATCACCTGTAGTCCCGGCGACGACGCGCCGCCGCCGCGCTCGAACTCCAGCAGGTACTTCGCGACCGTCCACCCGTCGTCGATCTTTCCCAGGACGTTCGACTTGGGCACCCGCACCTCGTCGAAGAAGACCTGGTTTTGAACCTCTTCTCCGGATGTCATCACCAGCGGCCGAATCTCGATCCCGGGGGAGGACATGTCGATGAGCACGAACGTGATTCCCTGCTGCTTCTTCTGCGTTCTCGACGTGCGCACCAGTGCGAACATCCAGTTGGCTTCGCGGGCGTGCGTCGTCCAGATCTTGCTGCCCGTGCAGACCAGGTCGTCACCGTCGTCGACGGCCGCCATCGACAGGGCGGCCAGATCGGATCCTGCCTCGGGTTCGGAGTAGCCCTGACAAAAGAAGACCTCGCCGGTGAGGATGCGCGGTAGGAAGAATTCCTTCTGTGCATCGGTGCCGAATTTGATCAGGGCGTGGGCGACCATGCGGATGCCCATCGGCGACAGTGACGGCGCACCGGCGAGCGTGGATTCCCGGCTGAAGATGTAGTGCTGGGTCAGGCTCCAGTCGCAGCCGCCGTGCTCGACCGGCCAGGCCGGCGCGGCCCAACCCCGTTCGTGCAGGATCCGCTGCCATTCCATGCTCGCGTCGTGATCGGCGTACACGCTGGTCATGAGGCGTCCGGCGCGGCGCAGCTCCGGCGTCAGCTTCTCGTCGAGGAAGCTGCGCACCTCGTCACGAAACGCCGCGTCGGCGGGCGACCATTTGAGGTCCATCGGCGATCCCCTGTCTCTTGACGATCTACACAGTAAACCTAGTTCACTATGTGCCCGTGTGGGGGCGCTCAAGTGAACGGCCGCTCCGCGCAGAAATTGTGGAACGGGCAGGCTGCGGCGACGGCATAATTGAATTCGTGGAGCGACGACGAGACGGTCAGGTTCCCAAATCGCCGACGGCTGTTCTCGAAGAGCTGCCGGCCGTCGTGGTGCTCGACCGCCTGCCGGTACCGGTTCTGGCGATCGCAGAAGACGGTTCGATCGTGTTCGCCAATGAGGCATTCGCCGCCATGGTGGGTTACACCGCCGATGCCGTGAGCGAGTTGCACTTTCACCAGATCTTCCACACCCTGCCCGCCGACGAGTCCGCGGTCTCGGTAATGCGCGCGCACGAGGAACTCGTCGTCGAGCTCCTGCACAGGGACGGCTCGATCGTGCGGGCCCGGATGAGCAAATCGGCCTTACGCCGCGGCAGTGATCCGGTGGCCCTCGCCACTTTCCAGGATTTGACCGAGCAGCTCTGGGTGGACGAACTCTAGACGTCGCCGGGATCGGGTGCCGACCGGCGCAATGCCTCGCGCGCCAGGTACTGCTGGAAATAGCTCAGCGACTCCTCGGTAGCGATGGCCGGCAGCAAGACCTCCCATATCCGGCCGAGGCGTTCCAACACGTCGGTGCCGGACGAGGCTGAGCTGGAAAGCAGTTCGGCCCCCGTCATCGCTCCGACGACCGTTTCGGCGACTGCGAGGGGATTGAGGTCGGGCCGCACATCGCCCTCCTCGATCGCCGCCGTCACGGTCGTCGCTATCTCGTCGAGCCAGCGGCCGAAGATGCGGCTGGTCGCCTCGCTGAATTCGCCGAACGTGCGACGCAACTGGGTGGCGCTCCTGGCGGTGCTGTCGGTGGAGAGCAGGTCGGCGACGACGAAACAGCCGTGGATGATCCGTTCGAGTGCGGGCGCCGAGGATTGGCTGATCTTCTCGAAGGCCTCGAACAGGGTGGCGCTGCCCTCGTCGATGATCGCGGCGGCGAGCGCCTCTTTGGAGTCGAAGTGGTAATACAGCGCGCCCTTGGTCATCTCGGCGCGTTCAATGATGTCGCCGAGGCTGGTCGCGGGATAACCGATCTCGTTGAACAGCTCCACCGCGGCGTCGATGATTCGTCGTCGTGTCGCTTCAGATCGTGCTTGGCGCACCATGGCCGGTACCTCCGGATGCTGCGACGGCCTCGACCGGGTGGAGTCGGCCTGGTCGCAGGATCATAGATCAATCCAAGGGAGTTGCAGTTTTGATGGCGACGCCCGTGCGCCGCTTGATGAACTCGGCGAGGTACGCGATGCGGTCCGCGGTCGTCAGGCCGGGTAGGAGCAGCGTCCAGGCGGACTGCAGGTCGCGCAGGAAGCGCTCGGGGTCATCGAGATCGCTGGTCTGCCGCAGGCCCATGTACATCGACACCAGCAGGCGGGCGATCGCCTCGGCGTCGTCGTGATCGCGGATGTCCCCCTCGGTGACCGCCCTGCTGATGACCCTCGCGTAGCCCTCGACCCACGTGGTGAGCGTCACCGGTTGAAGGCCGTCGGTACGCCCGATGGACTCCAGCAGGTTCAGTCCAGCCCTGGCCACTTCGCTTCCGATGTCGTCGACCGCGATTCGGAACGACAGATCGATCAGCGTCTCCAAGCCGGACAGCCTGCGCGCCAGCACCTCATCGACCGACGAGCGCGCTTCCTCCATACGAAGTTCCACGATCGCGGACGCCAACGCGTGCTTGGAGCGGAAGTGAAAGTACATCGCCCCCTTGGTCACCGCCGCGTCGGCGAGGATGTCGTCGAGGTTCACCCGGCTGTACGAGCTGCGGGCGAACAGACGCGACGCCGCACGCAGGATCTGCAGTCGCGTTGAGTCCGACCGCCGGTCGACGTGCTCGGACGATGGGGGAACGCTGTTCAGCGGGAGCCTCGTTTGCCTGGAGTTGTCCAACCCTGCGATTGTTCCATCCGTTACCCCGGTTCGACGAATTCCGTGCAGTTAGCTGAGCGTGTCAACGCGGTCGGCTGACCGTTCTATTGAGCGCGTGGTTCCTCCGCAATTCTTTCGGCTGACGTCGCTGAAATTCCGCACTTCGGATTGTTGTGTCCGACACGTCAAACTTTAAGTCATAGTTAGACCCCCATAACATCCAAAAAGTATGTAAAGTACGCGACGTGATGACTTTCGGTTCGTGGTTAGACGCGTCGCCACTCGCCGGTCTCACTGCGCCCCAGGCATCCCGCCGCCACTGCAGCCGCGTCTGCGCAAGCTTGCTGGAGTTGCTACCCATCGCGTTGCCATTGCCCGTACAGGCAAACCCCTCGCTCTTGTCGTCGGGCAATGGCAGCTTTCCGTGGGCCGCTGAATCGTCGCGTTATAACGCGGATTGCGCGGCTTCATAACCCCGTACTGCACGTCGAAGCGACCTTGGAGAAGTTAACGGTGGAGTGGGACGACGAAGTCGACGTGGTATGTGCCGGCGGCGGTGCGGCCGGCCTGGCGCATGCGATCGCGCTCGGAGATCTCGGCGGCGAGGTGTTCCTCGCCGACTGGGGCATGGCTGAGCCCAATTGGCTCGGAACGGATTCGGCCGATCCGTGCACCCGGCGTTTCTTCGCCGAGATGACCTCTGATCTGGGTTCACCGCGTCGGCAGTCGCACGATCTCGGCGTGCCGATCCGTACCGTACCCGCGCACAGGCCCGCCGAGACGGGTCGCACTGTCGCGCCGTTCGTCGGAGCGCGTCTGCGCGAATGGGCGGCGCAGTGCCTGGCGACGCCGTTCGGCTACCTCTCGACGCGGCTGCCGGATTGGAGCGCGACGACGGTACAGGCGTCGGACGGCGAAATCCTGGAGGTTCTCGAGATCGGGGCGCTGAGCGCCGATTCCGCCGACCTCGCCGGCTCAGTGTTCGACTTGCTCAGCGAGGGCGTCGCCACCCGCGGCATCGAGGTGCGCGCCGATCACGCGCTGCAGCGCCTGGTGTTCGAGGAAGGCGTCGCGGTGGGCGCCGTGTTCGTGACACCCGCCGGTCCGGTGGCGGTCCGGGCCCGGCACGGCGTCACGGTGACGAGCGGGGCCGCCCAGCTTCCGCACTCGGATCGACGCGCGGAGTCAGGTGACATCCTGCGGGTCTGCCTGGTCGGGCAGCGCGCCAGCCGGTTCGGCAGGGTGGAGGTGCTCACCTCCGAACCGCTCGCACTGCCGGGCTCGACGTGCCGTGCGCGTGGCCGCCGCTTACACACCAACCTCCGCGAGACCTACCGTCATTCAGGCTCGTGGCGTTGCGGCAAACTGCACGGGTATCCGTCCCTGGGCGAATAGCGCTTGCATCTCCGCGCCCGGCACCGGGCGCGACAACAGGAACCCCTGGGCGCGATGGCATCCGTGCTCGAGTAGGGTGCGGGCGGCGCGCTCGGTTTCGACGCCCTCGGCGACGAGTTGCAAACCGAACGCCTCGGCGAGCGCGATGATGGCGCGCACGATGGCGAGGTCGCCGGGGTCCACGCCCAACTCCCGGACGAAACCCTTGTCGATCTTCAGCGTGTCGACGGGTAGCGACTTCAGGTGCGACAGCACGCTGTAGCCGGTACCGAAATCGTCGATGGCGACTTGTACGCCGACCTGCTTGAGGCCGGCCAGCGTCTTGCGGGTGGTTTCGATGTCCTGCACCACCACGCTCTCGGTGATCTCCAGGCACACCGACCCGCCGTCGAGTCCGAACTCCTCGATCGTTTCCGCGACCGACTCCACAAAGCCGTCGCTGACCAGTTGCACCGGCGAAACGTTGATCCGCAGGACCGCGTCGCGGCCGACACCGTGCGCGCGCCACTGCGCGAACTCGCGGCACGCTGTGCGCATCACCCAACGTCCCAATTCGCCCGCCAGGTTGATGGATTCGGCCACTCCGATGAACGAACCGGGCGCGAGCAGCCCGCGGGTCGGATGCTCCCAGCGGACCAGCGCCTCCGCGGCCAGGATCTCGCCGGTGCGCATATTGACTTCGGGCTGGTAGTGCAGGAGAAGTGCACCCGCTTCGATGACACCGTGCAGGTGCAGCTCGATGTCATTGCGGAAGTCGGAGTCCAGCGACATCTGGTCTGTGAAGATTGCGACCTCGTTGCCGCCGGAGGCCTTGGCCGTCAACACCGCCTGGTCGGCGCGCCGCAGCAGGTCCGACGTGTTGTCGCGGCCGGGATCGCCCAGTGCCACCCCGATGCTGACGGTGCGGGTGAGCTTCTCGCCGTCGACCGGCACCCGCTCGTTCAGCGACGACTGCAGCCGATACGCCAGGGCCTCGGCGGCCCCGACGTCCGTCGGCCCCGGAGGCACGACCACGAACTCGTCGCCCCCGAGTCGTGCCAGGAAGGTGCCGCTGTCGGCGCTCTGGCGTAGCCGCTCGGCCAGGACGCGGATGAACCAGTCACCCGCGGTGTGGCCGAGATAATCGTTGATGGCCTTGAGCCGGTCCAGATCGAAGAACAACACCGAGACCGGTCCCGGTTGTCCCTCCCGCAGACGCTCGTCGAGGTGGGCCAGCAACGCCCGCCGGTTACACAGACCCGTCAGGTCGTCGTGTTCGGCCAGGTAGCGGAGCCGGTCCTCGGCCTCGACCCGGGCTTGAACCTGGGCGAACAGTGAGGCGATCGCCTTGAGGGCGTTGAGTTCCTCCGGCGTCCAGTCGCGGTCGCCGAACTTGACGAACCCGAGCACCCCGGAGGTGACGTCGCCCGAGAGCATCGGCACACACGCCATCGAGGTCGACGGCACCTGCCTGCCCTCGGCGATGGTCTGCTGATACTCCTCGGTCGAGGGTTCCGGGCGGAACACGATCGGTTCCTTCTGATGCTCGCACCGGGCGAACACCGGATCCGCATCGGCGAAGTACACGACCGCCAACGGGTCCGGATCGGGGATGCCCGGCCGCATCGGCCACTCCGCGACCAGCACCGAGGCGCGAATCCGGTGGTCGTTGTGGCGCAGGAAGCTGACGTCCACGCCGAAGTACGCGACGAGATCGGCCAGAACCTGCCGGCTCACCTCGACCGACGTGGCCGCGTTCACGCCCATCAGCCGCGTGGCGACCGAGGTGACGAGATTCTCGAGGCTGCTGGGCACTAACCCTCCCTTGCACCGTCGGTGTTGCGATGACGGTGGTGATTGCGGCGCCGGCTTCGGACCGACGCGCGGGGTGCGTAGGTGAACCTGAGGATCAGCGCCTGCGACTCCGCCGGACCGGTGCCTGCGAGTTGCTGAAAATCATATTGCAGCTTGCCGAGGTCGTCGGCGAAAGAGGGGGAGACCAGCCGTCGGTCCTGCGCATCGAGCGCGTACAGGAACGGCGGTGAAACCGGTTGGACGGCAAGGCCGTGCTGCTGGGCCCGGACCCACACCGACTCGACGGCTGCCCCGGCGCGCGCGTAGTCGACGAGCCGGCGCCCCGGCACCGAGACGACCGCCAGGCCCGCGCAGTCGCGGATCCGTCGCGCCGTGTCGTCGCCGAGAGCCTGTCCGCCCTCCCATGCCCTCAGGTGGTCCATCACCTCCGCGCGGCACAACACGTCGAGCATCACCAGATCCGCGGGGGCGAGTTCGAGGGTGCGCACGTCGATGCCGGAATCCAGCGATGGCGCGTCGGGCCACCGCAGCTCCTCGAACATCTCGGCGTGCAGGCGCGGGGTCAGGTACCGGATCCGGTCGGCGGCGGCGAGTATCGCGGCGGCCGACTCGAGGTCGTCCCGGTCGGTCATGATGCGCAGGCGGGCACCTTCGGCAGCCGCTGCGGCGTCCAGGTTTTTGATGGTGTCGACGGGAATCGGAGCCGCGCTGCCGAGACGCCGGTTGGTCTCGCGCGCCAGCATGGCTTCGTACAACGACGCGAGATCGGGATCGTCACCCGGTGTGAGCTGAACCGTCGCGGTCAACGGCGAGGCCTCGTCGCCGGCGCCGTAGTCGACCCGCGTGCTCATGTGATGTGCGGCGGCGGCCACGCGCGCGTTGAAGGCGGCCGCCCCGACGGCGACGGCACTGCCCCGCAGCCCGACGTCCATCGTCGTGGTGAATTCCGGGTCCAGCCGGACGGTCGCCGATCCGGGGGCCACCTCGATCCGCCACGGTTGGGCGTTGCCACCGGACGGCGCGCGTTGAGCGGCGGCCGCGATGGCGTCCGTCGCGTCTCCCGGTGCCGTGTCCATCGGCAGGTCGCCGACCGGATGTTCGCCGACCGCCGCGACCGGGGTCGTGAGGCGCTCGAAGACCTCGCCGACGTCCAGCCGCGCCCGCCCCGACGGCAGCCGCTCGCCGAGCCCGATCCGCCGGACCGCCTCGGCGACGACACTCGCGTTCAGAGCCACCTCGGACGTCAGCTGCGGCCACGTCGACAAGGTCTGCCCCACTTCGATCAGCGACGCCGCCATGCGAACCGAGACCTGGCTGGCGTCGACCAGGCGCAGCGAATACGGCAGCTTGTCGGCGCTGCTGAGGTTCGCCAGCCCCGCGGCGTCGAGGTCGCCGACCAGACCGTGCAGGATCGGGCGCCCCGGCTCGAGATCGAACCGCTCCACATCGAGCAGCGCGCGGTCACTGGTCGTCATGAGCACGGGGACGCCGTGTTGGCGTGCGACCTCGCGCACCAGCAGCTTGGCGTCCAGGGAGTCGCATTCTTCGATGACGACGTCCAGGCCGTCGACGAAGTCGTGCACGGTCTGCTCCGTGACGCCCGAGACATCGACCTGCACGGGCAGATACGGGTCGAGCTCGGCGATTCTCCTGGCGCACACGATCGCCTTGTTCACTCCGATGTCGAGCACCGTGGCGGGCACTCGGTTCAGGTTCGTCAGATCCATGTCATCGAAGTCGCTAAGCCGCAAGCCTCCGCACAGTCCCTGGGCCGCGAGTGTGTAGGCGATGGTGTGCCCGACGCTCAACCCGACGACACCGACCTTCAAACCGTTCAGCCTTTTCATCTCGGCAGGGGTGATGAGGTTCCGGTTGCGATCGAGCCGCACGCGACGAAAGCCCTTGGGCCCGAGGATGCTGACCGCGGCCCGCCGCCATGGGAAGTAAGCCCAGCGAATCGGCTCAGCCAGAACGTCTTCCGGCAGTGACGGTCGAATCTCGCGCAGCACCTGTTGCTGTTGTACTGCGGCGTCGGTGAATACGATGCCCGGTTCTGAATGCAGTTCGGCGAGGAGGTGGTCGTCGTCGGCCAGAACTATTGCATTGCACCAATTCGAATCGCCGTTTCCCGGTATCACCGCTCCGTCCCGGTAGCGGCTGATATCCCAGCCGTATTCCCGACGCGCGGCGCAAGCCTTTGTTGTTCGGCGAAGTACAGCGAAAGCTGTTTCGGATCGGCGTGTTTGGCGAATGTCGCACGATCCCACCACGCCAGGCGAGTTTCATAACGTTCGTCGGGGTAGGGCGTCGGCGGAATCTTCATCGCCAGAATTCCGCCGGATGAAAGCCAGCGCTTGAGAACGTAGGACGCCGCAGTCGCGACGATGAATTGAATGTCGAGAAGCCCCATCGCGTGCAGCGGGGTCCTGGAGATCGCGTAGGTGAGCTGGCGGTTGCGATCGGGATCGTCGGTCACCCATGCGGTTTTCATCTCCACGACGCCGAATGGTAGACGGTCGCTGATCATCTTCCGCACCGCGTCGAAACCCGGTTGACCGCTCCACTCCTGCAAGGCATGGGCCTCGTCGGCGGACTGGTAGGGGCCCTTCGCGCGCAGGCCGCCGACCACCTTGCCCGACCGGTCGACGCAGGCCGCGAACAAGATGGTGTCCGCGCCGGAATGCAGTGCCTCCATGTCGAGCGCTTTCGCCACACCGTGCTTGGTGTAACTGCGCGTGGCCCCGGCGACGAAGTCTCGCCACAACTCGGGTTCGACTGCGGGGTGCGCAAATGTGATCGTGCAGTCCGTCTCGGGATCCCAGAAACTTGGAGTCTCCCGCAAACTGGCGGCAACATCGGGGGTGGGTTGGAAATGGGCAACGGTCATGGTCGTCCGTTCATCGGGCAGTTTCCACGGTCTGGTCGCTGCTGATCACATGTGGGATTTCCCACATCCATCTGAGTATCTCGCCGAGAGCTGTTTTATTACCAGGAAGCGCGGTGATCTTGTTGTGAAAAGGTCTGTTGTCGAAGCGAAAAAGATACGCCCGAGAACTGCTCGCCCGGTTGCCAGCTAATTGGCGAACCGCGCATTGGCGGACCGCTCCGGAATGGAATACACGTCAGCGGATTCGGTGCCGAAGTGCGGTTTCACATGCGCCGCCGACCGTCGAGTGACACCCTTTAGGGGTGGACGGGGAGTATCCCAGTCCGGGCACCGGCGACCTACCCGTCAGGGATATGGGCAGGTTGCTGCTGCGCTGCGTGGACCGTCCGGGGCTGGTGGCGGCCGTCAGCGTGTTTCTCGCCGAAGCCGGCGCGAACATCGTCTCGCTCGATCAGCATGCGACCGAACAGTCGGGCGGCACGTTCATGCAGCGCACCATCTTTCACCTGCCCGGCTTGACCGCCGCGCGCGATTCGCTCGAGCGCGAGTTCGCTGAGCGAGTGGCAATACCTTTCGGTATGGATTTTCGGCTCACCGAGGCCGCGAAGCCCAAACGCGTGGCGATCATGGCGTCGAAGGAAGATCACTGCCTCCTCGACCTGCTGTGGCGCAACCGCCGCGGTGAGCTCGACATGTCGGTGGCCATGGTGATCGCGAACCATCCCGACCTCGCGGATCAGGTCCGGCCGTTCTCCGTTCCGTTCATTCACGTACCGGCCAGTAGGGACATCCGCGACGAGGCCGAGCGGCGCCAGCTCGAGTTGCTGAGGGGCAACGTCGACCTCGTCGTGCTCGCGCGCTACATGCAGATCCTGACGCCGCGGTTCATCGAGGAGCTGGGATGCCCGTTGATCAACATCCACCATTCGTTCCTGCCGGCTTTCATCGGCGCGGCACCGTACCGACGGGCCAAGGAGCGCGGCGTCAAGCTCGTCGGCGCGACGGCGCACTACGTGACCGACGACCTCGACGAGGGCCCGATCATCGAACAGGATGTCGTGCGGGTGGACCATCGGCACAGCGTGGAGGATCTGATCCGCCTCGGATCGGATGTCGAACGCGTTGTTCTGTCCCGAGCGGTGCTGTGGCACTGTGAGGATCGCATCATCCGATTCGGCAACCAGACCGTCGTCTTTTAGCCGGGTCCCGCAGCCGGTACGAAGGAGAAGTAGTGAAGAAGTTCAGCGACCTCGACGAGTTCATCGCGGCCGAGGGCGACCAGCTCGGTCCCACGGAATGGCTCGAAGTCACCCAGGACCGCGTCAACCTGTTCGCCGACGCGACCGAGGACCATCAGTGGATCCACGTCGACCCGGAGAAGGCCGCGAACGGGCCGTTCGGCGGGACCATCGCTCACGGCCTGTTGACGCTGTCGCTGCTTCCGCACTTCTCGCATCAGCTCTACACCGTCGGCAACGTGACGATGGCGATCAACTACGGCTACAACAAGGTTCGCTTCATCACGCCGGTGAAGGTCGGCGCCAAGATCCGCGCGAGGGGCGAACTGACCAAGATCGACCAGCTCGACGGCGCCGTGCAGTCGACCATGACCACGACCATCGAGATCGAGGGTTCGGAGAAGCCGGCCGCGGTCGCGGAGTCGATCGTCCGGTTCATCCGGTAGGGGCTTCTCTCGCGAGCAGACGCAAAACTGCCCATTTTCGCGCGAAAATGGGCAAGTTTGCGTCTTGTCGTCAGTACTGGGTGGAGCCCTGATCCACCGGGATGGCCGTCGCCGTCAGGTGTTTCGAGTCATCGCTGGCCAGCCAGCAGACGACGTCGGCGACGTCCTCGGGCTCGAGGATCCACGTCGGCAGGAACGGCGTCATCATGTGCTGGAGCTGGGGATTGGTCTCCATCACCTTGCCGATCGCGGCGATCATGTCGCCGGAACCCATCGCGGTGTTCACCGGGCCGGGATGCAGGCTGTTAACGCGGATCGAGTGCTTGCCGAGTTCGGCGGCGAGAGCGCGGGCCATGCCGGTGACGGCGTGCTTACTGGCTGTGTAGTGAATCATAAACGGCTGCAACTTGATTCCTGCGGCCGAGCTGATCAGGATGATCGACCCGCCCCGGCCGCCGTCGATGATGTGCTGCGCGCCGGCCCGTACGGTGTTGAAGGTGCCCGTGACGTTGATGTCCATAACGTCGCGGAAGTCCTCAGGGGCGATCTCGTTCCACACCTGCGGGGGCGAGATGCCCGCGTTCGCGACGATCACATCGAGGCGGCCGAACGCGGCGACGCCGTCGGCGACAACGTCGTTCAAGGTTTCGGCGTCGCGGATGTCGGCCTGCGCGGTGAGGATGCGGCGGCCGGTCGCCTCGACCAGTCGGGCCGTCTCGGCGAGGTCCTCCGGGGTCGCGTGGTCGTACGGCACGCAGTCGGGCAGCTTTCCGGCGATGTCGACGGCGATGATGTCGGCGCCCTCATTGGCCATCCGGACGGCATGCGCGCGCCCCTGACCCCGCGCGGCGCCGGTGATGAATGCGACCCTGTCGGTCAGCCTCTTGCTCATGCACGCTCCTTCTGCGCGGTCTTGACGAGGTTCGACCCGATGATGAGTCGCTGGATTTCGCTGGTGCCCTCGTAGAGCCGCAACAGCCGGACGTCTCGATAGATGCGCTCGACGGGAACCTCGCGCATGTAGCCACTGCCGCCATGGATCTGGACCGCGAGATCCGCCACCTCGCCTGCCATTTCGGTGCAGAACAACTTCGCCGCCGACGGCGCCACCCGACGGTCCTCACCGGTGACCCACTGGCGCGCGGTGTCGCGGACCAGTGCACGGCCGGCCATGACGCCGGTCTGCTGGTCGGCGAGCATCGCCTGCACCAGCTGGAAGTCGCCGATCGGCGTACCGCCCTGGGTGGCGGTCGCAGCGTAGGAGATCGATTCGTCGAGCGCGCGCTGTGCGGCGCCGACGGCCAGCGCGGCGATGTGGACACGTCCGCGGGCCAACGAGATCATCGCGGCGCGGTATCCGATGTCCTCGCTGCCGCCGACGAGCGCTTCTGCGGGCACTCGCACGTCGTCGAAGCTGACGTCGGCGGTCCACGCGCCTTCCTGTCCCATCTTCGCGTCCTTGGTGCCGACCTGGACTCCTGCGGTGTCGGCGGGCACCAGGAAGACGGCGATGCCGGCACCGTCGGCGTCCGCGGGGCGGCTGCGGGCGAACACGACGAACAGGTCGGCGGTCGGGGCGTTGGTGATGAACCGCTTCTGCCCCGTGATCACCCAATCATCATCTTGCCGAACGGCTTTGGTGCGCAGGCCGGAGGGATTGGATCCTGCGCCGGGTTCGGTCAGCGCGAACGACGCGACGACGTCTCCGGTGGCCATCGGTTCGAGCCAGCGCGCCTTCTGCTCGTCGGTGCCGAAGCCGACCAGCACCTGGCCGGCGATGCCGTTGTTGGTGCCGAACATCGAGCGCAGGGCCAGCGAGGTGTACCCGAGCTCCATCGCGAGCTCGACGTCCTGCGACAGGTTCAGACCCAGACCGCCCCAGTCCTGCGGGATCGCGTACCCGAACAGCCCCATCTTCTTGGCCTGTTCGCGAAGGTCGTCGGGCACCCGGTCGCCGGCCAGGATCTCCTGCTCCCGGGGGATCACCGCGGTCCGTACGAAGTGACGGGTCTGCGCCAGGATTTCCTGGAAGTCCTCGTCGCTGACTTCGGACGTCGTCATCCTGCTCCTTCTCGTTCGCCGTCTTCGTTCGGCAGCCGCGATGCCAGATCCGCCGGGGGTGGTGCGCACCGAACTCGCGCGATCATATATGAAATATGATGTTCGACTGACGCGGCCCCGGACGGGCCTGACCAGGGGAAGGGCGTGATCAAGTGTCGCTGTTGACCGGACAGACGGCGGTCGTCACCGGAGGTGCACAAGGCCTGGGATACGCGATCGCCGAGCGGTTCGTCGCCGAGGGCGCGCGGGTGGTGCTGGGCGATCTCGACCTGTCCGCCACCGAGGAGGCGGCCAAGCGACTCGGCGGTGAGGACGTCGCGATCGCGGTGCGCAGCGACGTCACCAAGACCGATGAGGTCGACGCCCTGGTCGCCGCGGCGGTGGAGCGGTTCGGCGGTCTCGACATCATGGTGAACAACGCCGGGATCACCCGCGACGCAACGCTTCGCAAGATGACCGAGGAGCAGTTCGACCAAGTCATCGCCGTGCACTTGAAGGGCACATGGAACGGCCTGAAGGCGGCCGCCCCGATCATGCGGGAGAACAAGCGCGGCGCGATCATCAACATGTCGTCGATCTCGGGCAAGGTCGGCCTCGTCGGGCAGACCAACTATTCGGCGGCCAAGGCGGGCATCGTCGGCATGACCAAAGCGGCGGCCAAGGAGCTGGCCCATCTTGGCGTGCGAGTCAATGCGATTCAGCCCGGGTTGATCCGCTCGGCGATGACGGAGGCCATGCCGCAACGGATCTGGGACGCCAAACTCGCCGAGGTGCCGATGGGCCGGGCCGGCGAACCCGACGAGGTCGCCAAGGTCGCGCTGTTTCTGGCCAGCGATTTGTCGTCGTACATGACCGGCACGGTGCTCGAGGTCACCGGCGGGAGGTACGTCTGATGCGTGAGGCCGTCATCTGCGAACCGGTGCGTACGCCGATCGGCCGCTACGGCGGCATGTTCAAGTCGCTGACCGCCGTCGACCTCGGTGTCACTGCGCTCAAGGGACTTCTCGATCGCACCGGAATCGACCCCGCCGCAGTCGAAGACGTGATCCTCGGACACTGCTATCCCAGCAGCGAGGCGCCCGCGATCGGACGCGTCGTGGCGCTCGACGCCGGCCTGCCGGTGACCGTGCCCGGTATGCAGGTCGACCGGCGGTGTGGCTCGGGTCTGCAGGCTGTCATCCAAGCGTGCATGCAGGTCGCCAGCGGTGACAACGACGTCGTGGTTGCAGGCGGCGCCGAGAGCATGAGCAACGTGACGTTCTACTCGACCGACATCCGGTGGGGATCCAAGTCGGGCGGCGTCATGTTGCACGACTCGCTGGCGCGCGGACGCACGACCGCCGGCGGCCGACACCATCCGGTGCCCGGCGGCATGCTCGAGACCGCGGAAAACCTGCGCAGGCAGTACAACATCTCGCGCCAAGAGCAGGACGAACTCGCCGTGACCTCGCATCGGCGCGCAGTGGCCGCGCAGAAGGACGGCATCCTGGCCGAGGAGATCGTGCCGGTCGTGGTGCGCACCCGCCAGGGCGAGGAGACCGTCGACACCGACGAACACCCGCGGCCGGACACCTCCGTGGAATCGCTGGCGAAGCTCAAACCCGTTCTTGGAAAGCAGGATCCGGAGGCGACGGTCACCGCGGGCAACGCGAGCGGTCAGAACGACGCGGCGTCGATGTGCGTGGTGACCACCCGCGAGAAGGCCGAGGAGCTGGGTCTGAACCCGCTGGTGCGACTGGTGTCGTGGGGATCGGCGGGTGTGGCGCCCAACGTCATGGGCATCGGACCCGTACCCGCCACCGAGGCAGCGTTGGGCAAGGCGGGACTGACGCTGAACGATATCGACCTGATCGAGCTGAACGAGGCTTTCGCGGCGCAGGCACTCGCGGTGATGCGGGAATGGAAGTTCGGTGAGGCAGACGCCGAACGCACGAACGTGCACGGCTCCGGCATCTCGCTCGGGCATCCCGTCGGCGCGACGGGCGGGCGCATGCTGGCGACGCTGGCGCGCGAACTGACGAGGCGCGGCGCGCGCTACGGGTTGGAGACCATGTGCATCGGCGGTGGCCAGGGGCTGGCTGCGGTGTTCGAAAGGGTGGGCGCATGACCAAGCTCGCTCAGACGGTCGGTCTGACCGATGTGCAGAGCGAAATCCTCGCTACCGTACGGCAATTCGTGGAGAAGGAGATCATCCCGAACGCGCCGGAGTTCGAGAAGACCGACACCTATCCCCAGGCCATCGTCGATGCGATGAAGGAGATGGGGCTGTTCGGGCTGATGATCCCCGAGGAGTACGGCGGCCTCGGCGAGTCGCTGCTGACCTACGCACTGTGCGTCGAGGAGTTGGCGCGCGGGTGGATGAGCATCTCGGGCGTGCTCAACACGCACTTCATCGTCGCCTACATGCTGCGCCAGCACGGCACCGATGCGCAAAAGCAGTATTACCTTCCGCGGATGGCGACGGGGGAGACGCGCGGCGCGTTCTCGATGTCCGAACCCGAGCTGGGGTCCGACGTCGCCGCGATCCGCACACGCGCCACCCGCAACGACGACGGCACGTACCGGATCGACGGCCAGAAGATGTGGCTGACCAACGGCGGTACGTCGACGCTAGTCGCCGTGCTGGTCCGCACGGACGAGGGCGCCGACAAACCGCACCGCAACCTGACGGCGTTCCTGGTCGAAAAGCCGGTCGGCTACGGCGAAGTCGCGCCGGGGCTGACGATCCCGGGCAAGCTGGACAAGCTCGGCTACAAGGGCATCGACACCACCGAGCTGATCTTCGACGGCTACGTGGCCCGGGCCGACGACATCCTCGGCGAAGCGCCGGGACAGGGCTTCTTCCAGATGATGGACGGTATCGAGGTCGGCCGGGTCAACGTCTCGGCGCGGGCCTGTGGCGTGGGCATCCGCGCATTCGAACTCGCCGTGCGCTACGCCCAGCAGCGGCAGACGTTCGGGAAGCCGATCTCCGAACACCAGGCCATCGCGTTCCAGATTGCCGAGATGGCAACGAAAGTCGAGGCGGCGCACCTGATGATGGTGAACGCCGCGCGGTTGAAGGACTCCGGGGAGCGAAACGACGTCGCCGCGGGAATGGCGAAGTACCTGGCGAGCGAATTCTGCTCGGAGGTCACCCAGCAGAGCTTCCGGATCCACGGCGGTTACGGGTATTCGAAGGAGTACGAGATCGAACGCCTGATGCGCGATGCGCCGTTCCTGCTGATCGGCGAGGGCACGAGCGAGATCCAGAAGAACATCATCAGCAAGCGGTTGCTCGCCGACTATCAGGTGTGACGGTGACAGCACCCGAATTCGCCTTCCGGCCTCAACTCGCCGAGGACGTCGCCCGTTTCGTGCGTAAGCGGATCTTCGACGGTACCTACGCCGCCGGTGAGTACGTGCGCCTGGACCAACTGGCCGCCGAGCTCGGCATCAGCGTCACCCCGGTCCGCGAGGCGCTGTTCGAGTTGAAGGCCGAAGGTCTGCTCGCCCAGCAGCCGCGGCGCGGATTCGTCGTATTGCCGGTGACCGGACGCGATCTCACCGACGTGTCGAACGTGCAGGCCTACATCGGTGGTGAACTGGCGGCGCGGGCCGCGGCCAACATCACCGACGAGCAACTGCGCGACCTCAAGCAGATCCAGACCGATCTCGAAGCGGCGTACGCGGCCACCGACGACGAGGGTGCGGTCCGGCTCAACCACGAGTTCCATCGCGCGATCAACGTGGCCGCGGATTCGCCCAAGCTGGCCCAGCTGATGTCGCAGATCACCCGGTACGCACCGGAGTCGGTGTATCCGGCCATACCGGGCTGGCCGGAGAAGTCGAACGATCACCACCGCCGACTCTTGGCCGCCCTGGAGCAGCACGACGCGGACCTGGCCCGCGCCGAGATGTCGGAGCACCTCGCGGCGGGTGCGGAGCCGTTGATCGAGCACCTCACCGAGCAAGGCGTCGTCACCTAGCTCCGCGAGCAGACGCAAACCTGCCTACTTTGCGCCGGCGATTTCTAGTGCTTGATGCAACAGCCTCTAGTTGAGGGGTTGTATGAGAGTTCCGCGGTATCCGTTTGTGGGTCGTCGGTTCTGGGCGTTGATCGCCGAAGGGGTTTCGCCTTTTGCCGCCGGGGAAGCGGTGGGCGTGTCGAAGCACACTGCGTGGGGGTGGTTTGCTGACGCTGGTGGTGTGAAGCCACGATTCAGTGATGTGTCCGCTAGCCGAGCGCGACCCCGTTTGACGCTTGAAGAGCGTGAGGAGATTCAAGACGGGGTGGCTCGTCAGGAGTCGATTCGTTTCATCGCACGTCGGCTGGGCCGCCATCCCAGCACGGTGATGCGTGAGATTGAGCGCAATGCCAGTGTCGGTGGTGGTCGGTATCGGGCGCGGCATCGGTTCGGGGCGCCGTGGCGTGGTGGTTGGGAGTGCGTGCCGCGATATCGGGCCCATACCGCCCATGTACGAGCCCACGACCGGGCACGCCGCTCGGCGCCGGGCAAGTTGGCCACCAACACGCGGTTGCATGATGAGGTGCAGGCTCGGTTGGATGAGCAGCACAGTCCCGCCCAGATCTCACGTCGGTTGCGGCTGGACTTTGCCGATGATGCCGAGATGCGGGTGTCCCACGAGATGATCTACCAAGCGATTTATGTTCAGGGCAAAGGCAATCTGCGTCGCGAGTTGCATACCTGCCTGCGTACTGGGCGGGCGCTGCGTAAGCCGCGGCGCCGCCCCGAGGAACGCCGTGGGCGGCTGCGCGACATGGTCAACATCAGCCAGCGACCGCCTGAAGCCGCCGACCGCGCCGTGCCCGGGCATTGGGAGGGCGACCTCATCCTGGGCAGCACGGCGTCGGGCTCGGCGATCGGCACTCTTGTGGAACGCACGACGAGGTTCGTCATGCTGCTGCA
>NZ_LZSQ01000132.1 GCF_001665535.1 Mycobacterium sp. 852002-51961_SCH5331710 | reverse complement strand
CCGAATGTGGCGCTCAACGCGGTGGCGGGTCGGCCCAAGGAGGAGTACGGCCTGGAGCCGCAGGGCCTCGATGAGATCCGGCCCGGCTGTTGGCAGGTTGATGAGCGGGTCAAGGACATGAACGCCGGCGGCATCCTGGGGTCGATGTGTTTTCCGTCGTTTCCCGGGTTCGCGGGCCGGTTGTTCGCGACCGAGGATCAGGAGTTCTCGCTGGCGTTGGTGAAGGCTTACAACGATTGGCATGTTGAGGAGTGGTGCGGGGCCTATCCGGCGCGGTTCATTCCGATGACGTTGCCGGTGATCTGGGATCCGATCGAGTGCGCCAAGGAGATCCGCCGCAACGCCGAACGTGGTGTGCATTCGTTGACGTTCACCGAGAACCCGGCGGCCATGGGTTATCCGAGTTTTCACGATTTTGAGCATTGGAAGCCGATGTGGGATGCGTTGGTCGACACCGAGACGGTGCTCAACGTGCACATCGGTTCGTCGGGGCGCTTGGCGATCACGGCTCCGGATGCGCCGATGGATGTGATGATCACGTTGCAGCCGATGAACATCGTGCAGGCTGCGGCGGATCTGTTGTGGTCGCGTCCGATCAAGGAGTATCCGACGCTGAAGATCGCGCTCTCGGAGGGTGGCACGGGGTGGATTCCGTACTTTTTGGAGCGGGTGGATCGCACCTTTGAGATGCATTCGACGTGGACGGGCCAGGACTTCGGCGGCAAGTTGCCCAGCGAGGTGTTCCGCGAGCACTTCTTGACCTGTTTCATCGCTGATCCGGTCGGGGTGGCCACCCGCGGCGCGATCGGGATCGACAACATCTGCTGGGAGGCCGACTACCCGCACAGCGATTCGATGTGGCCCGGCGCCCCCGAGCAGCTCGATGAGGTGCTCACCGCCAACCATGTGCCCGACGACGAGATCAACAAGATGACCTACCAGAACGCGATGCGCTGGTATCACTGGGATCCGTTCACCCACATCACCCGCGAACAAGCCACCGTCGGCGCACTCCGCAAAGCCGCCGAAGGCCACGACGTCTCCATCCAAGCCCTGTC
>NZ_LZSQ01000131.1 GCF_001665535.1 Mycobacterium sp. 852002-51961_SCH5331710 | reverse complement strand
GACCTGGTCGCCGAGCCCGCGTTCGGAGTCCTTCGGATCGATGCCGGCGACCAGGTCCACCGGGCTGCCGTCGACCGTGCCGCGGTGGGCGTCGAACACCAGCACCTGACCCAGATGCGTCACGACCAGCAGGTGGCCCGGGCTCAGGATCCGCGGCGTGGTCGGCATCCCGATGACCGGTTGGCGCCAGCGGATCCACTGCGTCGGCGGGAACGACAGCATGGCCCCCGGTTGGCCGACGTAGAGGTTGTCGAAGCCGTCGAACAGCGGGCCGGACGCACCGCCGCCCTGGACGAGGCGGGTGCACCACCGCTGCCGGGCCTTGTTGTCGGCCTCCCACACCATCAACGAGCAACCCTCGCGGGTCTGGGCGTTGGCGGCCAGGTAGCTGCCGGTGCCGAGCGCGACCTCGGCGGCGAGTTCACCCTTGACCCACCGGGTCCACTCCAGCCGGAGCGTGTCGGCGCCTGCCACCGTCTGATAGCTGCTGTTGGCGGCGTCGCGGTACTGGGCGGCCCAGCCGTCGGCAGCCTTGGCGTCGACCCAGGAATCGGTGTCCTGGCAGCCTGCCAAGGTGGCCGTGATCAGCGCTGCGGACGCCAGCACGGTCAATCGCCGGAACACTCGATCCTTCCCGTTCCTCGTCGTCGGTCCACGTGAGGGTAACCGTTCCGCACCCAATCCCTCGCGTAGGCTTTCCGGCCATGACGACCATGTGGGGCGCGCCATTGCACAAGCGCTGGCGAGGGTCGCGGCTGCGTGACCCGAGGCAGGCGAAGTTCCTGACCCTGGCCTCGCTGAAATGGGTGCTGGCCAACCGCGCCTACACCCCGTGGTACTTGGTGCGTTACTGGCGACTGCTGAAGTTCAAGCTGCGCAATCCGCACATCATCACGCGCGGCATGGTCTTCCTCGGCAAGGGCGTCGAGATCGAGGCGACGCCCGAGCTGTCGACGATGGAGATCGGCCGCTGGGTGCACATCGGCGACAAGAACACCATCCGCTGTCACGAAGGCTCACTGCGGTTCGGCGACAAGGTGGTGCTCGGCCGCGACAACGTCATCAACACCTACCTCGACATCGAGTTGGGTGATTCGGTGTTGATGGCCGACTGGTGCTACATCTGCGATTTCGACCATCGCATGGACGACATCAACATGCCGATCAAAGACCAGGGCATCATCAAGGGGCCGGTGAGGATCGGGCCCGACACCTGGGTCGGCGTCAAGGTCACCGTGTTGCGCAACACCACGATCGGGCGCGGTTGCGTGCTCGGATCGCACGCGGTGGTGCGGGGCGACATCCCCGACTACTCGATCGCGGTCGGCGCGCCGGCGAAGGTGGTCAAGAACCGCCAACTCGCCTGGGAGACATCGGCGGCGCAACGGGCGGAGCTCGCGGCGGCCCTTGCCGACATCGAACGCAAGAAGGCCTCGCGCTAGCGCAGCCCGCCTCTCCCTAGCCACCCCCTAACCCCCTAACGGGGTGCTGCGTCGACCCTGCATGCGCGGGTCCCGGCAAGGGGGCGTCGACCCGTTTGCGGGGGCTCTTCGGATCCATAACGTTCGCATCAGTTCGCCGGACGGCCCGGCGACCAACTCTCAGCGACACGAAAGGACCACGGAGATGACGAACGTAATCGACTGGATTCTGAACCTGTTTCGCGACGAGGTCTCGGCCCAGGCCTTCGTCGACGACCCCGAGCGGGCCATGTGCAGCGCCGGCGTGCACAACGCCTCGGCGGCCCAACTCCAACACGCTGCCGCGGCGGTCGCGCCGGCGGCGGTGGTGCACGGTGGTGGGGATCCGGTGGTGGGTTTGCAGCAGGCGGTGGCTCAGACGCATGGGATTGCGTTCACTCCGCAGCGTCAGACCGAGGTGTTGTCCAACAACGACACGCTCAGCCACAACGACACCCGGTTCCTGAGCCCGGAGACCAACACGGTCAACCATGCCGGCGCCGATCAGCAGCAGGGCATCGGCAACTTCGATCTGGAGTTCGGTGACATCACCTTCGGTGACAAGACCACCAACACCGCCACCGACGGCGGGGTCGTCAACACCGGCAATGCCGGCGATATCGATGCCACCAATGTCGAGGGCGACGGCAACGTGGTCGGCGATGACAACGAGAACGTCAACACCGGTGACATCGAGGACTCCAATGTCAACATTGGTGAGGACAACGAGATCGACGACAGCGGTGATCAGACCGCTGGTGGGGACATCATCTCCGACAACGACGGCCCGGTCATCAACGACGTCGACATGAGTGGGGGCAGCGGTGGCAGCGCTTCTGGCGGTGACGGCGGCGGCGGGCTGATCGGTGTGGGCAACGACGGCGGCAACGCCACCGGCGGGGCCGGCGGTTCGGGTGGGGGCATCGTGATCAACGACAACGACACCACGACCACCAATGTCGATGGCAACCAGACCACTGTCGGCGATATCGACGGCAGCGTGTCGGGCGGGATCTCCGGCGGCACGAGTGTCGAAGACAACTCGGTGGACAATTCGGTCGACAATTCGGTCGACAACTCCGGACAGGACAACTCGACCGACAACTCCGGTCAGGTCAACACCGACGTCGATGTCGACACCACGGTCGACGCCGGCCTGTTCTGAGCCGAGCACACAACGCCACTGGCGGGGATCAAACTGCGATCCCCGCCAGTCGGCACGTCACCCGGGCAGCATCGATGTGCTTGCCTTCCAGTATGTTTCGATCAGCCTCGCCACTGGATGCCGAAGTGCTCGGCGAACGCCCGGCCGCCGCTGTCGGTCACGGCGACGCCTCGGCCCCTGGCCGCTCGCTTCACCCATCCCGCCGCGAGGAAGCGGTCGAGCAGCGCGCGCCCCAGAGCACCGGCGACGTGGTGGCGTTGCTCGGTCCAGTCGATGCAGTAACGGACCAGAGGCCTTCTGGTGTCGGGTATCTCGACACCGATCCTGGAGAGGAGGTATCGGCCGTCGTCGGTCAGCTCGTAGTGGACGTCGTAGCCCGGGCTGCTCAGCGCGTCACGTGCGTCGCGGCGCGGATCGTATCGACCGTCGCCGCCGACGAGGATCTCGCGTTCGAGCAGACTGCCCATCAACTGGACCCCGAGGCGGCCCGCGAGGTGGTCGTAGCAGGTGCGGGCCGCGCGCAGCCGCGCCGCGCGGGTGCCTTCGCGAAGCGACCGCACCGGACGCATCGGCGCCAGCCGCCCGAGGTGTTCGAGAAGCTCGCCGACCTCGCGTCCGGCCAACCGGTAGTAGCGGTTTCGGCCGTGGGTCTCCACGGAGAGCAGGCCGGCGTCGGTGAGCTTGGCGAGGTGGCTGCTGGCGGTCGATCGACTGACACCGGCCTCGTCGGCGAGCACACTGGCCGGCAGCGCGCGCCCGTCGTCCAGCGCCAGCAGCACCTTGCAGCGCGCCGGATCCGACAGCAACGACGCGAGAGAGGCGATGTCGACGTCGCCCGTCACGACCTCGGTGACGTCACGCATGACACGTCCTCCCTTCCTCTTTCGAAGGCGGCGGGGCGCGACCGATAGGTGATCAGCGCACCGGCCAGCAGGGCCGCCACGCCGAGCGCCAGCGCGGCACGTACGCCGCCGATGTCGTCGACCGCGGCCATGATGCTCCCCAATGACGCTACGCCGACGGTGATACCGACGAGCCGAGCGAGGTTCACCACGCCCGAGGCCAGCCCACTGCGTCGAATCGGCATGGCCGACATCGCCAACCCCACCGCGGGGGCGGTGTTGAGGGCTAGCCCGGCACCCGCGAGGACGAACGCCGCCTCGAGCAAGCAGATGTTCGCCTGCGGGCCCACGCAGGCGTAGACACCCAGGCCCGTCGCCATCAACAGCAGGCCCGCGGTCATCGGGGTTCGAGGATTCGTCCGCCGCGTCATCGCGTTCACCACCGGAATGAGCACCAGGTACGTCAGCGGCAGCGGAATGAACCACCACGCCGTGGCCAGGGCGCTCGCCCCGCGCTGTTGTTGGAAGGCGAAGCTGTTGACGAGCAGAAGCCCGTAGATGCCGAGGGTCATCGTGAACGTCGCGATCAGCGCGGTGACGAGCGGCCGGCTGCGGAACATCGCGAGGGGCAGCATCGGGTGCCGTGCCCGTTGCTGGCTGCCGACGAAGGCTGCCACTACGGCGGCTGCCGCCACCGCCAGTGTCACCAGCCACGCCGGTGACATGGTGTGCCCCTCGACCAGCGCGACGGTCACGGATGCGAGCGCCAGGATCGCGAGAACCTGACCGCGCCAGTCGATTCCGGCGGGACGATCGTCGCGTGACTCCGGTAGATACGCGTACGTCATCACCAGGGCCAGGACGCCGATGGGTGCGTTGAGCCAGAAGATCTGTCGCCAGCCCGCGGTATCGGTGAGGACCCCGCCGAGGATGGGGCCGACAGCAGTGCTCATCGCGGCCGCCATGGCCCACGCAGCGGTCGCGCGGGCGCGTTCAACGGGGTCGGGGAACGCGGCGGCGGTGATCGCCAGGCCCTGCGGGAGCATGACCGCCGCGCCGACACCCTGCAGCGTGCGGGCGACGAGCAGCAGCGGCAGCGACGGTGCGACCGCGCACGCGACCGACGCCGAGACGAACACGAGCAGCCCCAACCGCAGAAGGCGGCGCCGGCCGAACCGATCGCCCAACGACCCGGCGGTCAACAGCAGTGCGGCGAACGCGATGTTGTAGGCGTCGATCGTCCACTGCGCGCCCGACACCCCGCCCCCGAGGTCGTCGCGGATCGCAGGCAGTGCGAGGTTGACCGCGTTGGCGTCGATGAGGCCGACGAAGAGGCCCAGATACGCGGCGACCAGGGTGAGTGCCGAGCGGAAGGTGATGCCGTGCGAGCCCATATCCGCACGCTAGGTCGGAAATGATTCGACCCCGGTCGAACCTTCGCCCGCTCTAGCGGCCGGGTAGGGCGTGTTCGACGATGGGACGGCGCCGGTGTGGTTCGCGCTCCCGCCGTTTCGCGGCCAGATACACCTGAGCGGTCTCGTCGGCGATCGCGTGCCATTCGAACTCGGAGGTGAGCCGCTCGCGGGCGGCGTCGGCGCGTTGTTGGGCGGCGTGTGGGTCGTCGAGCACCGAGCGCACCGCCGCGGCCAGCGCGGCGACATCGCGCGGCGGGTAGGACACTCCGGTCTGGCCGTTGAGGACGGCTTCTCCCAAGCCGCCGACGTTCGACGTCACCAGCGGGATTCCGGTCGCGGCGGCCTCCAGCGCGACGATGCCGAACGGTTCGTAGTGGCTGGGCAGCACGGCCGCGTCGGCGGTGTGCAACAGGTCGACCAGCGCGTCGTGGTCGAGGTGCCCGACGAACGACGTCGCCTTGAGCACCTTGTGCTTTCGCGCCTGCTCGACGAGCCAGTCCAGTTGCGTGCCCTCGCCGGCGACCGTCAGCGTGGTGCCCGGATGCGTGCGTCGGATGCGGGGGAGGGCGGCGATCGCGTCGTGAATGCCCTTCTCGTACTCGAGGCGGCCCAGGTACAGCAGCTGCGCGGGGCCCGTCCGGGGTCGTCGCTGTGCGAATGGCCAACGACCGCAGTCGATTCCGTTGCGAATGACGTACGACTCGGCCAGTCCGGGTCCGAAGAGCTCACCGACCTCGTCGCGCATCGACGCCGAACACGTGATCAGCGAATCGGATTCGTGCACCAGCCAGGACTCCACCGCGTGCACCTGCCGGCTGATGCGACCCGACACCCATCCGGAGTGCCGCCCGGCCTCCGTGGCGTGGATCGTGGAAACCAATGGCACGTCGAAGAACTCGGCCAGGGCAATGGCGGGGTGCGCGACCAGCCAGTCGTGTGCGTGCACGACGTCGGGACGCCACGGGCGGCCGCGGCGGGTCTTCAGCGTCAGACCCGTGCGGACCATCGAGTGGCCCATCGCCAACGTCCACGCCATCATGTCGCTACCGAAGTCGAACTCGTGCGGATCGTGTGCCGCTGCCACGACGCGGACGCCCTCGGCGATCTCGTCGGTGGTCGGATGCGTGCTCGGATCCGTGTTGGAGGGTCGGCGGCTGAGGACGACGATCTCGTGGCCCGCCTCGGCGAGCGCGGTGGCCAGGTGATGCACGTGTCGGCCCAGCCCGCCGACCACGACCGGCGGGTACTCCCACGACACCATGAGGATCTTCACGGTCGCCGACTCCTGGGCCAGTGACCGGCAAATGCACACGCAGAGCGGCGTGCGGGCGTCATCGCGGTAACCGCCGCGCGTCCAGGGCGCCGAACAGCCCGTCGGCGCGGTTCCACCCCGCGGCGAGGCGCTGCGCGTGCTCGTGGCGACCAGAGGCAGCGGCATCGGCGATCTCGCGGGTCGCGTGGGCATGCAGGTGCGCGCGGTAGCGCGCATAGTCCGCCGCGGAATCCTTGCTGACCATGAACGGCCAGTCGCTCGACACGGTCAGCAGCGTCTCGCGCAGGATCTGGTCGGCGACGTAGTTGCGGGCCGGGGGTGCGTCGGTCTCGCCGAGCGCCTTGTCGACGGTCGTCAGCGCGGTGTCGACGACTTCGGTGTTCAACTGCACGAGATCGGCGACCTGCTCGCCCGCCCACACCTGCCAGTCCTTACCGGAACCCCAAGAGCTGGGTGGCAATTCGACGGGTGAGCCGATGAAACCGTCGGCCTTGGCGTCGGCCAGCGTGCCGACGCGCACGCCCGCCTCGGGCAGCGCGCGCAGCACCCGTTCGAGCCACACCGGTCCCTCGTACCACCAGTGCCCGAACAATTCGGTGTCGAAGGCGGCGATGACGTGCGCGGGGCGTCCGATGCGCTCGCTCTCGTCGTGCAGGCGCTGACGGACGACCTCGACGAAATCGGCGACGTGGGCGTCGATCGCCCGGTCGGCCCGCTCGGGGTCGTACGGTGCCTTGGCGTCCGACGGCACGTTGCGGCCGGTGACTCTGGCCGGCTTGAGCCCGGTCGTGTGGTCGTAGGTGTGAAAGTCGCGGTAGGCGGCGTGCCCGGGGTAGCCGGATTTCGGCGACCACACCCGATAGCTGACCTGGAGGTCGCGGCCGAACGCGATCACGTCGGACGCTGCGACGGGGCGGCCCAGCGCGGTAACTCCGTGCAGCGACGGCCCGTCGACTATGAAGTGCCCGACACCCGCTGCGGCGTAATCGATTTCCATCCCGGGGGCGTAGGCGCATTCCGGGGCCCAGATGCCGGTCGGCGTATGCGCAAACCGCAAGCGGGCATCGGCAAGCCCCTCACGCAGGGCGAACTCCCGCAGCCTGGGGTTGAGCAGCGGCTGGAACGGATGCGCGAGCGGACCGCCGAGCAGTTCGATGGTCTCGGCGTCGATCACCTCGCGCAGCAGCGGGCTGCCGCCGTGCGCCCACAGCGTGGCGAAATCCTCGAGTGCCTGCTCGGCCTCGGCGTGCTCACGAAGTCCGAACTGCCGCAACGGATCTGACAGAGTTGTTGCTTCGAGTGCGCGCAGCTGCCAGTTCGCCAGCCAGTGGTGCATTCCCGTCAGGCAATACGGGTCGTCGAGTTGGGCGGTCACCACGGGCGTCATTCCCAGCGTCAGCTGATGCCGACGGCCCTCGGCCGCGAGCGTGCGCAGAACCCGCATGAGCGGCAGATACGACGCCGACCACGACTGGTACAGCCATTCCTCACCGACGGGCCAGCGGCCGTGGTGCGCGAGCCAGGGCAGGTGCGTGTGCAGGACGAGGGTGAACAGCCCCGGTACGGGGTCGGCGGATTCCGGGGTAGTCACGGTCGCACCGCGATCGCGACCAGATCCAGGCTGTCGTCGATGTTGCGCTCGCGCGCGTCGACCAGATCGAAGTCGTCGCTGCGCACCGACGCGACATCGGCGAGCAGATCCTCGGGCCACGGCGCACCCGCGAGCGCCCGGGCGATCTGGGCGTCGATGATCGACCCACCGTGACGGGCGTCGAGCTCGGCGAGCCGAGGCCCGTGGAAGACGCCGAGCACGCTGTCGACCGCAAAGCCGGCCACCGTCAGCAGGTCGGTCAGCTCGGCGGCGTTGAGCTCGCGGGTGTGGAACGGGTTGATCGGCGTATCCCGGCCGGGGGAGAACGTGATGCGGTTCGGCGTGGACATCAGCAGGCAGCCACCCGGGCGCAGCACGCGCAGGCATTCGCGAACGAATTGTCCTTGATCCCAGAGGTGTTCGATGACCTGGAAGTTCACGACGACGTCGACCGCGCCGTCGGCGAGCGGGAGTTCGGCCAGGTTTCCGTGGCGCATGTCCACCCGCGGATACCGCGCGCGGACGTGCGCGACCGTCGTCTCGTCGTAATCGAGGCCGATCACACGGCGGGCCACGTCGGCGATCAGGTTGGCTCCGTATCCCTCGCCGCAGCCCGCCTCGAGCACGTCACGATCCGCGCAGCGGTCGGCCATCCGCTCGTAGACGACCTCATGGCGGCGGAACCAGTAGTTCTCCTCCGCGAGCCCCGGAACCGTGCGTTCCCCGGTGAGGGGGAGGTCCGGTCCGTCAGTAACAAATGCGCTCATTGGAAGGCAGGCTAACGTGAATCGGCCCACAGACGAATGGTTCACCGCCTACGTGCTGCTAGAACACGAACTTCGACCCGCTATGGTGTTCCTGCGAACCACCACAAGTTACCCGCGAGTAACATGGTGGTTGTTGCTCAGAGCGTGATATTGCGGGCCGATCATCGGCCCCTTCGAGGAGGACGAACCACACTCATGACGAACATCGTGGTCCTGATCAAACAGGTCCCTGACACCTGGTCGGAGCGCAAGCTCACCGACGGCGACTTCACCCTCGACCGCGAGGCCGCGGACGCGGTGCTCGACGAGATCAACGAGCGTGCCGTCGAAGAAGCGCTGCTCATCAAGGAGAAGGAAGGCGGCGAGAGCACTGTGACGGTGCTCACGGCCGGCCCCGAGCGCGCCACGGAGGCGATCCGCAAGGCCCTGTCGATGGGCGCGGACAAGGCCGTACACCTCGTCGACGAGGGCATGCACGGCTCGGACATGGTCCAAACCGGTTGGGCCCTGGCGCGTGCGCTGGGCACCATCGAGGGCACTGAGCTCGTCATCGCCGGCAACGAGGCCACCGACGGCACCGGCGGCGCGGTTCCGGCGATCATCGCCGAGTACCTGGGCCTGCCGCAGCTGACGCATCTGCGCAAGGTGACGGTCGAGAACGGCAAGGTCACCGGCGAGCGCGAGACCGACGACGGCGTGTTCTCCGTCGAGGCGTCGCTGCCCGCGGTGGTCAGCGTCAACGAGAAGATCAACGAGCCGCGCTTCCCGTCCTTCAAGGGCATCATGGCCGCCAAGAAGAAGGAAGTCACCAAGCTCACGCTTGCCGAGATCGGTGTGGAGGCCGACGAAGTCGGTCTCGCCAACGCCGGTTCCAAGGTGCTGTCCTCGACGCCGAAGCCGCCGAAGACCGCCGGCGAGAAGGTCACCGACGAGGGTGACGGCGGCACCAAGATCGCTGAGTACCTGGTCGCCCAGAAGATCATCTAGGGCCGAACACCGAGACTGCGAAACAAGAGACGAGAGAAGAACTCATGGCTGAAGTACTCGTGCTCGTTGAGCACGCCGAAGGTGCGCTGAAGAAGGTCACCTCGGAGTTGATCACCGCGGCTCGCAAGCTTGGCGAGCCCTCGGCCGTCGTCATCGGCGCGCCGGGAACCGCAGAACCGCTCGTCGACGGCCTCAAGGCCGCCGGCGCCGCCAAGATCTACGTCGCCGAGTCCGACGACGCGGAGAACTACCTGATCACCCCGCAGGTCGACGTGCTGGCCTCGCTGGTGGAGTCCGCATCGCCCGCGGGCGTCCTGCTGTCGTCCAACGCCGACGGCAAGGAGATCGCCGGTCGCCTGGCGGCGCGCATCGGGTCCGGTGTGCTCTCCGACGTCGTCGACGTCAAAGACGGTGGGGTGGGTGTGCACTCGATCTTCGGTGGCGCGTTCACCGTCGAGGCCGAGTCCACCGGTGACGTCCCGGTCATCACCCTGCGCGCGGGTTCGGTCGACGCCGAACCGGCCGACGGTGCGGGCGAGGTCGTCAACGTCGAGGTGCCTGCCCAGGCCGAGAATGCGACGAAGATCACCAAGCGCGAACCCGCCGTCGCCGGCGATCGCCCGGAGCTCACCGAGGCCACCGTGGTCGTCTCGGGTGGCCGCGGTGTCGGCAGCGCCGAGAACTTCACGGTGGTCGAGGAGCTGGCGGACTCGCTCGGTGGCGCCGTCGGTGCGTCCCGTGCCGCCGTCGACTCCGGCTACTACCCGGGCCAGTTCCAGGTGGGCCAGACCGGTAAGACGGTGTCGCCGCAGCTGTACATCGCACTGGGCATCTCCGGTGCGATCCAGCACCGGGCCGGCATGCAGACGTCGAAGACGATCATCGCGGTGAACAAGGACGAGGAGGCGCCGATCTTCGAGATCGCCGACCTCGGCATCGTCGGCGACCTGTTCAAGGTCGCGCCGCAGCTGACCGAGGCGGTCAAGGCTCGCAAGGGCTGATCGTCGCTTTTCCGCGGAGCCCCGGTGCCTGGCGCACCGGGGCTTCGTGCTTTTCGGCGGCGGTAAGACTACGGATTCTCAAGGGTGCACACGAGGCACCGCCGGGCGCACGCTTGTGTACGTAAATGTCGAGTAGAAGCGCGACAAAGCGTGCGCTCGGCGTTCGGAAAGGGTGCCCGAGATGAAGATCACGGTGATCGGCTCGACCGGCCTTATCGGCTCGAATCTGGTGTCGCTGCTCGGCGGGGAAGGCCATTCGGTGGTTGGGGCGGCCCGGTCCACGGGCGTGGACGTGCTGAGCGGCGACGGGGTGGCCGACGCGATCGCCGGCGCTGACGTGGTGATCGACGTGACGAATTCGCCGTCTTTCGAGGACGGGCCGGTGATGGACTTCTTCACCACGTCGACGACGAACCTGGTGACCGCGGCCAAGGCCGCGGGGGTGGGGCATTACGTGGCGCTGTCCATCGTCGGCGCCGACGATCTGCCCGAAAGCGGATATCTGCGTGCGAAAGTCGCGCAGGAGACGATCATTCGCGACTCCGGGCTGCCCTACAGCATCGTGCGCGCGACGCAGTTCCACGAGTTCGCCGAGGCGATCACCGACTCGCTGAACGTCGACGGCGAGGTCCGCGCACCCGATGCGCTGATCCAGCCGATTGCGGCCCAGGAGGTCGCCGCCGAGGTGGCCGAGGTGGCGGTCGGGAAGCCGCGTAACGGCCACATCGACGTCGGCGGGCCCGACAAGATCCCGTTCGCCGACCTCGCCCGCGCGGTGCTGGCCAAGCGCGGCGACGACCGGCGCGTCGTGGTCACCCGCGAGGCGACCTACTTCGGCACCCCGCTCGCCGAGGGCAGCCTGGTGACCGGCGACGACGCCGTCATCGCCGCCACGCGCTTCACGGACTGGCTGGCCCGGCGATGACCGCCGCCGCGCCGGAGAGCGACCTCGAGCGGGTCGTCCGCGAGCGGCACTGTACGCGAAAGTTCCTGCCCGACAAGCCCGTACCGCGTGAACTCCTCGACGAGGCACTGGAGTTGGCGATGCGGGCGCCGTCGAACTCCAACATCCAGCCGTGGCGGCTCTTCCTGGCCACCGGCGCGGCCCGCGACCGCCTCGCCGAGGCGCTGACGGAACGCGCCTCGGGTGGCTTTCCGCCGACGATGGGAATCCCGGAGAGCTTCGCTCCGCTGCGGCAGCAGCTGGGCGCGCTGGTGTACGGCGCGATGGGCGTGGACCGCCACGATGCCGAGGGACGCCGCCTCGCCCAGCTGCGCAACTTCGAATTCTTCGGCGCCCCGGTGGCCGGCGCGGTGTGTATGCACCGCGATCTCGGCCACGCCGACAGCCTCGCGGTCGGGATGTTCCTGCAGACGCTCGTCCTCGCGCTGACCGAACGCGGCCTCGACACCTGCGTGCAGGTTTCGGTTGCCTACTTCCCGGACGTGCTGCGCGAGCAACTTGACATCCCCGACGAGCTGCAGGTGCTGTGCGGCATCGCGATCGGATACGCCGACCCAGAGTTCCCGGCGAACCGCGTGCGCACGCCGCGCAACGCCGTCGAGGACAACGTCGCGATCCTCGACCGCTGAGGCGGGCCGGCCGGGTCCAATTCGTCACCTGGCGCTCACCGACACGTCACGCGCCCGATGCCGCCCGGAGATGCGGCTGGGCGACCGTGCAGCCATGAGCACCGCTTCTGTACTCATCGCCCCCGACGAAATCCGCGGCGGGTCGACCCCCGCGCCGCGCTACACCCTGCTGCTCACGACCGATGCCGCGCACATCGAGGATGCGCAACGGCTGCGCCACGAGGCGTTCACCGCCGAACCCGGCTTCGCACTGCGCGGTACCAGTGACGGTCTGGACGCCGACCGCTTCGACGAGCACTGCGATCACCTCCTGGTTCGCGAGGACGTCACCGGCGAGCTCGTCGGCTGCTATCGCATGCTGCCGCCGGCGGGTGCGCTGTCTGCCGGAAGCCTCTACAGCGCAACAGAATTCGACGTACGTGCGCTCGCTCCGTTGCGGCCGGGCCTGGTCGAGATGGGTCGTGCCGTGGTGCGGCCCGACCACCGCAACGGGGCCGTCGTCCTGCTGATGTGGGCCGGGATCCTGGCCTACCTCGACCGCTGCGGCTACGACTACGTGACCGGCTGTGTGTCGGTGCCCGTCTGCGGCCCCGACGGTCAGCCACCGGGCGCACAGATCCGCGGCGTGCGCGACTTCGTCCGTCACCGTCATGCCGCCCCGGCCCGCTATACAGTGCACCCGCACCGGCCGGTGACCGTCGACGGCAGGGGCCTCGACGAGATCGCTCCGCCCGATCGGACCGTCGTGCCCCCGTTGATGCGCGGCTACCTGCGGCTCGGCGCGCAGGTGTGCGGCGAACCCGCACACGACCCCGACTTCGGGGTGGGCGACTTTCCGGCGCTGCTCGACAAGCGCCGAGCGGACACCCGCTACCTGAGCAGGCTGAGGGCGGTCGACGCGGCCACCGGGATCGCGTCGTGACGGTCCAGGAGAGCTGGGTGCCGCGGGGGGAGTGCGACGCAGGCTGCGTCAGCAACACCGCGCGGCAGGGCGGACGGCGGGTGATCGTCGCGTGCCGGGCCGCGCTGCGGATCACCTCGGCCGCCTCGCTCCTGTTGCTGGCGCCGCTGCTGGCCGTCCCGGCGCCGGGCAGATCTCGACTGCAACGCGGCTACTGCCGGCTGTTGCTGGCCTGCCTGGGCGTGCGGACCAGGGTGTCCGGCGGTCCGATCCGCAACCTGCGCGGTGTTCTGGTGGTCAGCGGTCATGTCTCCTGGGTGGACGTTTTCGCGATCGGCTCGGTGCTGCCGGGGCGGTTCGTCGCCAAGTCCGAACTCGTCGGCTGGCCCGGACTGGGACTGTTGGCCCGGCTGCTGAGGGTCATCCCGATCGAGCGGGCGAACCTGCGGCGGCTGCCCGATGTGGTGGGGGCCGTCAGCCGTGGACTACGGGCCGGGCACACCGTCGTCGCATTTCCCGAGGGCACCACCTACTGCGGGCTGGCGTACGGCCGCTTCCGGCCGGCGATGTTCCAAGCGGCCATCGACGCGGGGAGGCCGGTGCAGCCGCTGCGGCTGAGCTACCTCGACGCCGACGGCGCCGCCTCCACCGTCGCCGCTTATGTGGGCGACGACACGCTGCTCGCGTCGATCCGGCGGCTGATCAGCGCGAAACGCACGGTCGTGCGGGTGCACGTGAAGTCGTTGCAGCTCCCGGGAACCGACCGCAGGGATCTGGCGATGCGCTGCGAGGCGGCGGTGCGCGGCGATCCGACGCGACGCTCGCACGGTCACGCGCTCGTGGCCTGAGCGAATCGGGGGAGCCCCGGCCCGACGGCTATTCTGGACTGGTTATGACCTCGGATCAGCCGGTCTACCTCGATCACGCCGCCACCACCCCGATGCACCCCGCTGCCATCGAGGCGATGACGGCCGCGCTGGCGACGGTCGGCAACGCGTCGTCGTTGCACGGCACCGGCCGCACGGCCCGGCGGCGCATGGAGGAGTCCCGCGAGACGCTGGCCCACCTGCTGGGCGCCCGCCCGTCGGAGGTGATCTTCACCGCCGGGGGCACCGAAAGCGACAACCTCGCGGTCAAGGGCATCTACTGGGCCCGCCGCGACGCCGATCCGCGCCGCAGGCGCATCGTCACCACGCCGGTTGAACACCACGCCGTGCTCGACTCGGTCGAATGGCTGGTCGAGCACGAGGGCGCCGAGGTGACCTGGCTGCCCGTCGAGCGGGACGGTTCGGTGACGCCGGCGGCGCTGCGGACCGCGCTGCAGGACCACGACGACGTGGCCGTGGTGTCGGTGATGTGGGCCAACAACGAGGTCGGAACGATCATGCCGATCGCCGAACTCGCGGCGGTCGCCGCGGAGTTCGACGTGCCCATGCACAGCGACGCCGTGCAGGCCGTCGGCCACATCCCGGTCGATTTCGCGGCGAGCGGACTGTCGGCGATGAGCGTCGCGGCGCACAAGTTCGGCGGGCCCACCGGTATCGGCGCCCTGCTGCTGCGCCGGGACACGGCCTGTGTGCCCCTGCTGCACGGCGGCGGCCAGGAGCGCGATGTCCGTTCCGGCACACCATATGTGGCAGGTGCGGTCGCGATGGCCGCGGCGGCTAAGGTCGCGGTCGACGGTCTGGAGGCCAACGGTGCGCGGGTGTCGGCGCTTCGCGACCGCCTGATCGAGGGCGTGTTGGCCGTCATCGACGACGTCGAGGTCAATGGGGCGACGGGCGCCGCGCGGCTGCCCGGCAACTGCCACTTCACTTTTCGCGGCTGCGAGGGCGACTCGCTGCTGATGCTCTTGGACGCCAAGGGCATCGAGTGTTCGACGGGGTCGGCCTGTACGGCCGGCGTTGCGCAGCCCTCACATGTGCTGATCGCGATGGGAGCGGACCCGGCCAGTGCGCGCGGGTCGCTGCGTCTTTCGTTGGGGCACACCAGCAGTGAGGCTGACGTAGAGGCCGCACTGGCGGTGCTGCCGGCCGCGGTCGAGCGGGCGCGGCAGGCGGCGCTGGCAAGTTCGGGAGTGGTCGAGTAGTGCGGGTACTGGTTGCCATGAGCGGCGGCGTGGACTCCTCGGTCGCCGCCGCCAGGATGGTCGACGCCGGCCATGACGTGGTCGGTGTGCACCTGGCGCTGTCGCCCTCTCCCGGCACCCTGCGCACGGGATCGCGTGGCTGTTGTTCGAAGGAGGACGCCGGCGATGCGCGCCGGGTCGCCGACATCCTCGACATCCCGTTCTACGTATGGGATTTCGCGGACCGGTTCAAAGAAGACGTGATCGATGACTTCGTGTCGTCGTACGCTCGTGGCGAGACTCCGAACCCGTGCGTGCGGTGCAACGAGCGGATCAAGTTCTCCGCGTTGGCCGCCCGCGCGCTGGCGTTGGGTTTCGACGCTGTCGCCACCGGACACTATGCGCGGCTGTCCGACGGGCGGCTGCGCCGCGCGGTCGACGCCGCCAAGGACCAGTCGTACGTACTCGCGGTGCTGACCGCAGAACAGCTGCGGCACGCGGCGTTCCCGGTGGGTGACACGCCGAAGCCGCAGATCCGCGAGGAGGCCGCACGTCGCGGGCTCGCGGTCGCCGACAAGCCCGACAGCCACGACATCTGCTTCATTCCCTCCGGCGACACCCAGGCGTTCCTCGGCGCGCGGATCGGGGTGCGGCGGGGGTCGGTCGTCGACGCCGCGGGCACGGTGCTTGCCGAACACGATGGGGTGCACGCGTTCACCGTCGGTCAGCGCAAGGGCCTGGGCATCGCCGGGCCCGGCCCGGACGGCCGGCCGCGCTACGTGACCGAGATCGATCCGGACACCGCGACGGTGCGGGTCGGCGCCGCCGACGACCTCGACGTGTGGACGTTGACCGGGGAGCGGCCGATATTCACATCCGGTGTCGCGCCGGACGGTCCGATCGAATGCCAGGTGCAGGTGCGCGCACACGGCGGGATCGAGGAGGGCGTGGCCGAACTCCGCGACGGCCGCCTCGTGGTCGACCTGCGCACACCGCTGCGCGGGGTGGCTCCGGGTCAGACGATGGTGCTGTACCGCCCCGACCCCGCGGGCGACGAGGTGCTGGGAAGCGCGACGATCACCCGATAGCTAGCCGGGCACGTTGGCCAGGATGTTGGTGATGACGATCTCGGGCACCGAGTCGGGGAACCGGCATGCGGTCACCTCCACCAGCACCACCGACTTGACGCGGTAATCGCGACCGCAGGCACTGGCGGGCCGCGTCTGCAAGGTGTCCGCACCGACGGCCCATTCGCCGACGAACATGGGTCCCAAAGGCGTTGCGCTGCAGCCGTCGACGAGGGCGACTAGGGAGTCGAACGCGCGCCGCGCGGTCGCGGCATCGCGATACGCCGCCGCACCCTCGGAGATCAACCTGCCCTCGGGCGGATGCTGGAACGTCGTCTTGTGGAACTCCTCGACGTCGGGTCCGAAGGTCTGAGTCTCGGCGAAGATCCATTGGCACTGCAGGGGAGTGGTCTCGGTGAGCGGATCGATGTCGACCGGGAACTTGCCGTCCATCGTCGGGATGATCGTGAGATCCTCACCGGCGCCGGTGATCGCGCGCATCTGCGACTGATCGAGCATGATCGTCTCGACGTCGATCGGGGACAGCGACTCGTCGTCGATCCCGGGTAACGCCCGCATCGCTTGACCGTCGACGAGGTGGGTGCACCCCGACGTGATCGCGACCGCCGCGCACCACACCGCTGCCGACCGTAGCGCTGCGGGCATGGTGTGTCCTTCCCAACCCTTCCGGACCGAGACTAGCCCGATCGAATACTGTCAAACGAGTGAGTGCTTTCGCCGCCGCCACCGGCATCGGATCCTGGCCCGGCACGTCGGCACGGGATGCGGCCGAGATCATCGTCGGCGAACTGGACGCTCTGCCGCATCTGGCCGAGCTGCCCGGCCGCGGTGTCGGCGCCGACATGATCGGCCGGACGGGGGCACTGCTGGTCGACATCAGCATGGACACCGTCCCCCGCGGTTATCGCATCGCCGCGGGCCGCACCGCGGTCCTCCGGCGGGCCAGGAGCCTGCTGGAGGAAGACCTCGACGCGCTCGAAGAGGCTTGGGAGAAGGCGGGTTTGCGCGGTGCGGGCCGCACCGTCAAGGTTCAGGCACCCGGGCCGATCACACTGGCGGCACAGTTGGAGCTGGGCAACGGCCACCGCGCGCTCACCGATCTGGGTGCGGTGCGCGACCTGACCACTTCGCTGGCCGAAGGTGTCGCGCAGCATCGGGCGCACGTCGCCCGACGGCTGGACGCCGCGGTGGTGGTGCAGTTCGACGAACCGCTGCTCTCCGCGGCACTGGAGGGCCGGCTGACCGGGGTGACCAGCCTGACGCCGGTGCACCCCGTCGACGAATCGGTGGCCATCAGTTTGCTCGACGAATGTGTCGCCGCGGTGGGCGCGCCGGTCGCCGTTCACGGATGCGCATCAGGTGTGCCGTGGAATGTGTTGCAGCGCAGTACGGTTGACGCCATATCGGTCGATGCGTCGGTCCTCGTGCCCGCCGATCTCGACCGCGTCGCTGAGTTCGTCGACTCCGGTCGCACGGTGGTGTTCGGCGTCGTGCCTTCGACCGCGCCGGAGGCCCGCCCGTCGTCGGAAGAGATCGCCAAGGCCGCCGTGTCGCTGACCGACCGACTCGGCTTCGCGCGCGCCGTGCTCACGGAGCGCATCGGCATCTCGCCGGCCTGCGGTCTGGCGGGCGCCACCGCCGAGTGGGCGCGCACCGCGATCGGATTGGCACAGAAGGCGGCCGACGCCTTCGCCGAAGACCCCGACGCGATCTAGTGCGCGCCGAATTCTGCACCAGGGCTGTGGTCCGTCGAAAACAGCGACCCTGACGCAGAATTCGGCGCACTCAGAAAAAGTGCAACCAAAGGGTTGCGCTTCGTGGCGACGACGCCTACCGTCAGGCGCAACCAGGAAGTTGCATATGAGTACGGATCGAATCGAGAAGGAAGTGGTGTTGAAGGCGCCGCTCGAGCGCGTCTGGCGGGCGATCAGCGACGCCGATGAGTTCGGTCAATGGTTCGGGGTGCGCTTCGACGGGCCGTTCGTCGCCGGTACCTCGATCACCGGTGTCATGACGCCGACGGCGGTCGACGCCGACGTCGCCCGGCAGCAGGAGCCGTATGCCGGCACGGCCGACGCCTGGCACATCGAAGCGGTCGAACCGCCACGACGGCTGGCCTTTCGCTGGCATCCCTACGGGGTCGAGGAAGGCGTCGACGTCTCCGAAGAACCGACGACGCTGGTGGAGTTCACGCTCGAGCAGGTCGCCGAGGGCGTGCTCCTGCGCATCGTCGAGTCCGGCTTCGACGCGCTGCCCGCGCACCGGCGTGCCTCGGCGTTCGAGGGCAACAGCCAGGGTTGGGCCGCGCAGACCGAACTCGTGCGCAAGTACCTCGCGGTCAGCGAGGCCGTGTGAGCACAACGACGGCCGACGCGCCGTTGTCGTCGTTCTTCAACGCGCTGGGGGATCCGAACCGCCTGCGTATCGTCACCCGGCTGTGCGACGGCGGACCCTGCTCGACCAGCGAAGTCACCGAGGTGGTGGCGGTCAGCCGGCAGGCCACGACGAAACACCTCTTGCTGCTGGAGTCGGTCGGCCTGGTCAGCAGCGAGCGCAGCGGTCGCGAGCGTATCTGGCGGGTGCGGCCCGAACCCCTCGCCGACGCCGGGGAGTATCTGGAGAGACTGTCGCAGCGGTGGGACCGCGCCATCGACCGGCTGCGAGCCCACGTCGAGGAGGGCTGAGGTCCGCTTCGCGGACGATTTGCGGCGTCCGAATCGGGTGCTGCGCTTCGGGGTGCTCTCATGCAAGAATGCCTGTCAGGCGATGTCATTCGCCTTTGCCGAGAAGGGAATGGTGTTCGGATGAACCCGCGCCTCGCCGCAGGTGCCGGCGTGGTGTCCGTATTTTTCCTGCTGAGCGGATCGGGTGCGGCGGTCGCGTACGCCCACCCCGGTGACTCGCGCGGCTCCGACCGTGGACACAGCTCCGATCGGGGTGGCAGCCACGGCCGCGGGTCCAACAACGGCAAGCACGACAACGACCGCCGCGACGGCAACCGCCCCGGCGGCAGCAAACAGGGCGGCGGCCTCAACCGCCCCGGTGCGGCCCCGGAATCGCGGGTCGGTTCGGGCCGCGAAGACCTCAAGACGACATCGGGCAACCGGTTGTCCGTCGCGCCGGGCCCCGAGACGGCCGGTCGCGCCGCATCGAGCCCACAGCCGGCCGCCCGAGTGGCGTCCACCCCGCAGCCGGAGGCTCGGGTGGCGGCGGGTCCGGAGTCCGCCAACCGGTCGGCCGTAGCAGGTGTGGCGCCCGTCGTCGAAGCGCCGGTGGGCATCGCGTCGGTGGCCGGACCGGTCGCGGCGGGCGGATCCGGTGCCGCGGGTGCGCTCGCGCCCGCGTTCGAACCGCCTCAGGTGACGTTCGGCAACGGTCGCACCCCGCAGAGCCGCGGTCCCGCGCCTGAAGCCGGCGGGGAATCGCCCGCGGTCCCGGCGCCCGCGGTCCCGGCGCCCGCCCTGCCGGCTCCGATGCCCCCGGAGTCGCTGCCGCCGCTCGCACCGACTCCGTTGAGCCGGGACACCGCTCCACCCGCGGTGGTGCGTCAGTTCGTCGTCGCGCCCGGCGCCGGCACCACCGACCCCCTGTGGGGCATCGCCGGTTTGCTGGTGATCCCCGTGGCGGGCGCCGCGCTCGGGTACCGACAGGCGAGGGCGGCCCAGGCGGCCGAGCGGATCGGCCGATCCTGATCAGCTCCGCAGATCCTTGCGGAGGATCTTGCCGGACGCCGACTTCGGCACCGCGTCGATGAACGCGACCTGGCGGACCTTCTTGTACGGTGCCACCTCGCCCGCGACGAAGTCGATCACCTGCTGCTCGGTGAGCTCCGCCCCGGATCGCTTGACCACGAACGCCTTCGGCACCTCTTCGCCCTCGGCGTCGGGCACCCCGACGACGGCGGCGTCGGCGATGTCGGGATGGCTCAGCAGCACGGCCTCCAGTTCGGCCGGCGGGACCTGGTAGCCCTTGTACTTGATCAGCTCCTTGAGTCGGTCGACGATGTACACGCAGCCGTCGGCGTCGACCTGCGCTAGGTCGCCGGTGTGCAACCAGCCCTGGTCGTCGATCGTCTCCCCGGTGGCCTCTTCGTTGCCGAGGTAGCCGGCCATCACGTTCGGGCCCTTGAACCACAGTTCGCCGGTTTCGCTCAAACCCTCTGTGGGCGGGTCGATCTCATCACCGGTCTCGGGGTCGACGATCTTCGACGCGGCGTTCGACACCGTCCAGCCGACCGAGCTCAGTGGCGCCACCATGTTCATCTCGTGCTGGCCGCCGTCGAACGGGGTGATGTGGCTGACCGGACTGAGCTCGCTCATGCCGTAACCCTGAACCACGCGGCACCCCAACCGTTCTGCGACGGCGTGGCCGAGATCGGCGTCCAGCGGAGCCGCACCCGACATCACGACGTTCAGCGAGGACAGGTCGTATTCGTCGATCAACGGATGCTTGGCCAGCGCCACGGCGACCGGAGGCGCGATGAACGCGATCGTGCACGCGTGGTTCTGGATGTTGCCGAGGAAATCGCCGAGATCGAAGTTCGGCATGATCACCAACTTGGCCCGCGCATGCAGCGCCGCGTTGAGCAGCACGGTCATCCCGTAGATGTGGAAGAACGGCAGAACGGCGAGCACGGTGTCGTCGGCGACCATGCCGTGCAGGGGCCGGATCTGGGCGACGTTGGCCACCAGGTTGCGGTGGGTGAGCATGACGCCCTTGGGGTTTCCGGTTGTACCCGAGCTGTACGGCAGCGCGGCCAGGTGCGACGACGGTGCGAAGCTCACATCCGGCGCCGGGTGGCCGGGTCCCATCAGGTCCTCGGCGTTCGGGTGTCCGTCGGCGTCCTGGCCGGCACCGTCGAGCACGACGAGTGCGTCGCCGGCGATGCCCGCCGCCGCGGCCGCCTCCTCGGCCTGTGCCAGCAGCGGGGAAACCGTCACGAGCATCTTGGCCTTGGAGTCGGTTAGCTGCTTGGCGATGTCCTTGGCGGTGAACAGCGCGTTGATGGTCGTCGCGGTCGCGCCCGCGCGCAGAATGCCATGAAATGCGACCGCGAACCCGGAACTGTTCGGCGAGAGCAGACCGACGACGTCACCGACGCCGATCCCGCGCCCGGCGAGCGCGCCCGCGAACGCCTCGATGCGCGCGATCACTTCGCGGTAGGTGGTCTCGCGGCCGGACTTCGCGTCGACGAGCGCGATCCGGTCGAGGTCTGCCTCGGCGATGTCGCCGAACAGGTAGTCGTAGACGCTGGTGGACGGAATGTCGACCTCGGGAAAGGGGCTCGCGAAACTCATCGCGTCTCCGATCGATTCATGGCCTGTCGGCTGTTTGTTCAGACCTCGTCGAGGTTTCTGAGTCGAGCTGTTTGATGAGTTTCCTGGGCGCGGTCAACCGAAACGACGCGTCGATCAGCTCCCGCACCTCGTCCCAGTCGACGGTCCCGGCCGACAGGTCGAGCCCCAGCCACCCCGACGGCCCGAGATAGGCGGGGGAGAAGAACCGGGCGTCGTCCTGCAGCGCGTGCCGTTCGCTCTGGTCGACCCTGACCAGGATCGACTGCGGGTACTGGATGTAGTCGCCCTTGCGCGGCGGTTTGACGCTGCCGCTGTACATCGCGAACATCTTGGCGGCGAAAAATGCGGGCCGTCCGTGCGAGATCTTCTCGTAGGCCTCGGGAAACGACAGCGCCAGCGTCCGTACCCGTGCCAGCACCGGGTCGTCGTCGCGGAACATGATCGGGTGCGGCATGGGGTCAGGGTAACGGTGCGGTGCTGTCGGGCCGCTCGGTTAGCCTGCGAAGGTGACCTCCAAGCGTGCCGAAGACGCGCTGGCCGCGCAGTCCGACGACGGCCCCGACGCCGACGTGCGTCGCCGCTGGCAGAAGCTCGCCGACGAGGTGCGCGAGCATCAGTTCCGCTATTACGTGCGCGACTCCCCGATCATCACCGACGCCGAGTTCGACGCACTGCTGCGCGAACTGGAGGGCCTCGAGGAGGACCACCCCGAACTGCGCACCCCGGACTCGCCGACCCAGTTGGTGGGCGGGGCCGGCTTCGCCACCGATTTCACCCCGGCCGAGCATCTCGAACGAATGCTGAGCCTGGACAACGCGTTCACACCCGATGAGCTCGCCGCATGGGCGGGGCGGCTCAAGGGTGAGATCGGCCCAAACGTGCTGCAGGACGCGCACTTCCTGTGTGAGCTCAAGATCGACGGCGTCGCCCTGTCTCTGGTGTACCGCGACGGCCGGCTGGAGCGGGCGGCCACCCGAGGCGACGGCCGCACCGGTGAGGACGTCACGCTGAACGCCCGCACCATCGCCGACATCCCCGAAAAGCTCAGGCACAGCGACGAATTCCCGCAGCCCAAGGTTCTCGAGGTGCGCGGTGAGGTGTTCTTCCGCGTGGCCGATTTCGAGGAACTCAACGCCGGTCTGGTCGCCGACGGCAAGCCGCCGTTCGCCAATCCCCGCAACAGCGCGGCCGGCTCGCTGCGGCAGAAGAACCCGGCCGTCACCGCGCGCCGCAAGCTGCGGATGATCTGCCACGGCGTCGGCCACGCCGAGGGGTTCCGGCCCAAAACCCTGCACGACGCCTATCTGGCGCTGGCGGCATGGGGGCTGCCGGTCTCCGAGCACACCGCGCAGGTCAAGGGAATCGACGCGGTCACCGAGCGCATCGCGTACTGGGGCGAACACCGCCACGACGTCGAACACGAAATCGACGGCGTGGTGGTCAAAGTCGACGATGTGTCGTTGCAGCGCCGGCTCGGATCGACGTCGCGGGCGCCGCGCTGGGCCATCGCCTACAAGTTTCCGCCCGAGGAGGCGCAGACCAAGCTGCTCGACATCAAGGTCAACGTCGGGCGCACCGGTCGGGTCACGCCGTTCGCCTGGATGGAGCCGGTGAAGGTGGCCGGCTCGACGGTCAGCCAGGCCACGCTGCACAACGCCTCGGAGGTCAAGCGCAAGGGCGTGCTCATCGGGGACACGGTGGTCATCCGCAAGGCGGGTGACGTTATCCCCGAGGTGCTCGGCCCGGTCGTCGATCTGCGCGACGGCTCCGAACGCGAGTTCGTGATGCCGACGCACTGTCCGGAGTGCGGAACCAAGCTCGCGCCCGCTAAGGAGGGCGACGCCGACATCCGCTGCCCGAACACCCGATCCTGTCCGGCGCAGTTGCGCGAGCGCGTGTTTCACGTCGCGGGCCGCGGCGCGTTCGACATCGAGGGTCTGGGTTATGAGGCGGGCACCGCGCTGCTGCAGGCCGGTGTCATCGCCGACGAGGGAGACCTGTTCACGCTGACCGAAGACGACCTGCTGCGCACGGATCTGTTCACCACGAAGAACGGTCAGCTCTCGGCCAACGGCAAACGGCTACTGGCCAATCTGGACAAGGCCAAATCGCAACCGCTGTGGCGGGTGTTGGTCGCACTGTCGATCCGTCACGTCGGGCCGACGGCGGCGCGCGCGCTGGCCACCGAGTACGGCAGCCTCGACGCCGTCATGTCCGCCTCGGAGGACGAACTTGCGGTCGTCGAGGGGGTCGGCCCGACGATCGCGGCCGCGGTCACCGAGTGGTTCACCGTCGACTGGCACCGCGCGATCGTCGACAAGTGGCGCGAGGCCGGCGTGCGGATGGCCGACGAACGCGACGCCAGCATCGAGCGGACGCTGGAAGGGCTGTCGATCGTCGTCACCGGCTCGCTGACCGGGTTCTCCCGCGACGAGGCCAAGGAGGCGATCGTCGCGCGCGGCGGCAAGGCAGCCGGTTCCGTGTCGAAGAAGACGGCGTACGTGGTCGCGGGTGATTCGCCGGGGTCGAAGTACGACAAGGCCGTCGAGTTGGGGGTGCCGATCCTCGACGAGGACGGTTTCGCCCGGCTGCTGGAGAACGGGCCCGACGGGGTCTGAGATCGCCGCTCGCCCGAGCGCTCCGCGTTTGTCCGGCCCGCCCACGGGGCACCCGACTGGGCGAATCGACAAGGAGTTGTGATGGCGATCTGCGATACCTGTGGCAACGACTACGACAAGGCGTTCACCGTGACGTGGCCCGACGGCCGCAGCGCGACGTTCGACAGCGTCGAGTGCGCGGCCGTCCAGCTGGCCCCGGAATGTGCGCACTGCGGGTGCCGAATCCTCGGGCACGGCATCGAAACCGAGGAAGCGATCTTCTGCTGCGCGCACTGCGCCCGCAAGGACACCAACGCCGACGTCAACGACCGCTGGCCGGTTCCGGCCGGCGGCTGACCGATTGGCTTCCGCCGCAACGGCTTTCGGCGCGAACCCTCAGCGCAGAATCGTCGCGACGATTCCCGCGAGATAGCCGAGCCGAGCGACCTCCGACGGCCGGAACAGCGGTCCGCCCGGCCTGCCCAGCACGACAGCCGTGCGGGGGTCCCCGAGCGGCGCAGCCGCCAGCGTGGTCGCCATGTCGCGCCACACCTGCGGCACCCACGCGGCGTCACCGTCGAGCGCCTCGGCGTGGTCGAGCGGCAGCCACGGCGTCTCTTCCACCTGGGTCTCGGGGGCGCCGGAGCTGCCGACGAGACGTTCCGGTCCACTGTCGGTCAACCGCACCACAGAGGTCCAGCCCACGCGCAGCACCCTGGGGGCCTCGTCGGCGAGCACCTGCAGCCTGCTCTTGCGGTCCGCCGCGGCGATGTGGTCGATGAGCTCGAGCTCGCGATGCGCCTCGAGCAGGCCGGTGTGTGGACGAATGGAGTCGACGTAGACGCCCTTGATCTGCTCGGCGGCGGTGATCAGCATGTCGGGCATCGCACCCCCGGGCAGCTCGACGACCAGATCGTCGACGGCGTAACCGGCTGACCGTTCCACCACGTCAAGCGACAGAATGTCGGCGCCCACCGACCCGAGCGCCACGGCCAGGGAGCCGAGGCTGCCAGGTCGGTCCTCGAGCTGGACCCGCAGCAGGTACGTAGGCACGCGCAACACTGTTGCACAGAGCGCCGGGGTGGGCATTCCGGCCTCAGCGGCCGCAACCGCGGTGACTAGGCTTGCTTGTCGTGTCGCAGATCTCCCGAGACGAGGTAGCCCACCTGGCGCGCCTGGCCCGCCTCGCGCTGAGCGAAGACGAGCTGGACAGCTACGCCGAGCAGTTGGACGCCATCCTCGGTCACGTCAGCCAGATCCAGTCCGTCGACGTCGAGGGCGTCAAACCCACCGGCAACCCGCTCACCGACGTCAACGTGTTCCGGCCGGACGCGGTCGAGCCGTGCCTGACGCAGGAGGAGGCGCTCGATCAGGCGCCGAAAACAGCCGAGGGCCGGTTCGCGGTGCCGCGGATCCTGGGGGAGGCGCAGTGAGCGACCTCACTCGGATGGACGCGGCGGCGCTCGGGGAGAAGATCGCCGCCAAGGAGGTGTCGTCGACCGAGGTCACCCAGGCGCACCTGGACCAGATCGCGGCCACCGACGAGCGCTACCACGCGTTCCTGCACGTCGCCGAGGAGCGTGCGCTGGAAGCGGCGGCGCGCGTCGACTCCGCCGTCGCCGCCGGTGAAAACCTGCCTTCGCCGCTTGCCGGCGTCCCGATCGCGCTCAAGGACGTGTTCACCACCACCGACATGCCGACGACCTGCGGGTCGAAGATCCTCGAGGGCTGGACCTCGCCGTATGACGCGACCGTCACCATGCGGTTGCGCGCGGCGGGTCTGCCGATCCTCGGCAAGACAAACATGGACGAGTTCGCGATGGGGTCCTCGACCGAGAACTCCGCATACGGGCCGACCCGCAATCCGTGGGACGTCGAGCGCGTCCCCGGCGGGTCGGGCGGCGGCAGCGCCGCGGCGCTGGCCGCGTTCCAGGCGCCGCTGGCCATCGGCACCGACACCGGCGGCTCGATCCGCCAACCGGCCGCGCTGACCGCGACCGTCGGCGTGAAACCGACCTACGGAACCGTGTCGCGGTACGGGCTCATCGCCTGCGCTTCGTCCCTCGACCAGGGCGGCCCGTGTGCCCGAACCGTTCTCGACACCGCCCTGTTGCACCAGGTGATCGCCGGCCACGATGCCAAGGATTCGACGTCGGTCGACGCGGCGGTGCCCGACGTCGTCGGCGCCGCACGCGCGGGCGCGTCCGGCGACCTCGCGGGCCTGCGGATCGGCGTGGTCAAGCAACTGCGCGGCGACGGCTACCAGCCCGGCGTGCTCGAGTCGTTCAACGCCGCCGTCGAACAACTCACCGCGCTGGGAGCCGAGGTCAGCGAGGTGGACTGCCCGCACTTCGACTACTCGCTGCCCGCCTACTACCTGATCCTGCCGTCGGAGGTGTCAAGCAATCTCGCGCGGTTCGACGCGATGCGGTACGGGCTGCGCGTCGGCGACGACGGCGCCCACAGCGCCGAGGAGGTCATGGCGCTGACCCGCGCCGCGGGGTTTGGCCCGGAAGTCAAGCGTCGCATCATGATCGGCACCTACGCGTTGTCGGCGGGTTATTACGACGCCTACTACAACCAGGCGCAGAAGGTGCGCACGCTGATCGCGCGCGACCTCGACGAGGCCTATCAGCGGGTCGACGTGCTGATCTCACCGGCGACGCCGACCACGGCGTTCCCGTTGGGGGAGAAGGTCGACGACCCGCTGGCGATGTACCTGTTCGACCTGTGCACGCTGCCGCTGAATCTGGCCGGACACTGCGGAATGTCGGTGCCGTCCGGTCTGTCGCCCGACGACAATCTGCCCGTCGGTCTGCAGATCATGGCGCCGGCGCTGGCCGACGACCGGCTGTACCGCGTCGGCGCGGCATACGAGGCGGCGCGCGGACCGCTGTCGACGGCGGTCTGAACGCCCGTTTGACGGACGCAAACGCCGACAGAGGGCGCAAACAACCGCGCGCTCGGGGAGGATGGGGTCATGCGCATCGGAGTTCTCACCGGCGGGGGCGACTGTCCAGGACTCAACGCGGTCATCCGGGCGGTGGTCCGAACGTGTGACGTTCGCTACGGCTCGTCGGTCGTCGGCTTCCAGGACGGCTGGCGCGGCCTGCTGGAGAACCGCCGCATCCAACTCGCCAACGACGACCGCAACGACCGCCTGCTCGCCAAGGGCGGCACGATGCTGGGCACCGCCCGGGTGCATCCGGAGAAGTTGCGGGCCGGGCTCGACCAGATCAAGCAGACGCTCGACGACAACGGCATCGACGTGCTGATCCCGATCGGCGGGGAAGGCACGCTCACCGCCGCGCACTGGCTCTCCGAGGAGAACGTGCCCGTCGTCGGCGTGCCGAAGACCATCGACAATGACATCGACTGCACGGACGTCACATTCGGCCACGACACCGCGCTCGGGGTGGCCAGCGAGGCCATCGACCGGCTGCACAGCACGGCTGAGTCGCATCAACGCGTGATGCTCGTCGAGGTGATGGGCCGCCACGCCGGGTGGATCGCGCTGAACGCCGGGCTGGCGTCCGGTGCGCACATGACGCTCATTCCCGAGCAGCCGTTCGACGTCGAAGAGGTCTGCCGACTGATCAAACAGCGCTTCGTGCGCGGCGATTCGCATTTCATCTGTGTGGTGGCAGAAGGGGCGAAGCCGGCCGAGGGGACGATGCAGCTGCGGCAGGGCGGCATCGACGAGTTCGGCCACGAGCGCTTCACCGGCGTCGCACAGCAACTCGCCCTCGAGGTGGAGAAGCGCATCAACAAAGAGGTGCGCGTCACCGTGCTCGGGCACGTCCAGCGCGGCGGCACGCCGACGCCCTTCGACCGCGTGCTGGCCACCCGCTTCGGCGTCAACGCCGCCGACGCCGCGCACGCGGGGGAGTACGGGATGATGGTGTCGCTGCGCGGCCAGGAGATCGGCCGGGTTCCGCTGGCCGACGCGGTCCGTCAGCTGAAGCTGGTTCCGCAGAGCCGCTACGACGACGCCGCGGAGTTCTTCGGTTAGGGCAGCGCGCCCGCATTGAGCGCGCAGACGAAGATCAGCACCAAGCCGGTCGCGGCTGCGAGACCGATGGGCGCGAACGCGAGTCCCGCGGCAAGACCGATCACCCCACAGGTTTTCAGTGTCCCTATCGGAAACTCAACCACGACGCGGGTAGGTTCACCCGTGCCATGGGGGCCAGGATGGGTCGAAAGTGCAACAGCGCCGCCGTCATGAGGCCCTCTTGAACGCTTCTCGCCGGACCATCTGCCACATCGTGGGCGTCTGCTCGGTGGTGGAGACGGTCACCGTCTTGCCCGTGATGGTCGAATCGCTCGCCAGCGCGACCAGATAGTCGGCCAGATCGATGCGGGCTGTGAAGCCGCCCACCGGGTCCACCTCTCCGGCAACGTATTTCGTCACGGCCGGCAGGTCGAACAGACCCGACGGCCGCACGATCGTCCAGTCCAGGTCGGTCTCGCGCACGATGTCCTCCATCCGCCGCTGGTCGTCGTAGGTGCTCCTACCGATAGTCCGGGTGATGACCGGTTCGACGATGCGCAGCGCCAACGGCGGGTCGACCCGGCCCGAATAGTGATGCGCGCCGGTCGAACTCACCACCACGAGTCGTCGCACGCCCGACTGCCGCATGGCGGCGGCGATGTTTCGCACTCCGGTCGAATAGATGTCGACGGGCCGCAAGGTGAACGGCACTCCGAGCGTCGACAGCACCGCGTCGGCCCCCTCGACGACGCGAACCGTGGCGGCGGCGTCGCGCACATCGGTGCGCGCCACCTCGAGCCGCGGATGAGCGAAGGGAAACTCCGCGGGCCGACGCGTCACGGCCACCGCCTCGTGGCCCGAATCGAGCACGCAGCGCGTCAGCAGCCGGCCGGTCTGGCCGTTGGCGCCGAAGACGACGATTCATGGCGTACCTCCCAAATGATCATGATAAGTGATTATCACGATAGGTGACTATCACTCGCGGTGCTAGTCTCGCCGCATGAACGAGCGTTCGACCGGCATCGCCGAGCTGCACGAGCGGATTCCGTTCCTGCTCTCCCAGCTCGGCGTTCACCTCGCGGAGGACTTCGTGCGCCGGCTGGAGCCGTTCGGCGTCGAACCGCGCACGTACGCGGTGCTCAAGGCGTTGTCCGAGGCGGATGGACAGACGCAGCGTCAGCTGTCGGTGCAGCTCAACATCCACCGCAACGTGATGGTCACCGTCATCGACAAGCTGGAGAACCAGGGGCTGGTCAAACGGATGCCCCATCCCGGTGACCGACGGGCGTTCGCGGTGACGCTGACCGGCAAGGCCCGCGAGCTGCTGCCGAAACTCGATGAGCAGGGTCGCAAGCAGGAGGCCGAGATCACGGCACCGTTCACGGCCGCCGAGCGCAAGACGGTGCTGCGCGACCTGCAGCGGATGTCGGCCGCGGCCGGGCTGATACCCGGAGTGCACCCCAAACTCGGGTAGGCCCGCACCACTAAACTCGCGGCATGACCACTGCATCCGCCGCCGATCTGCTCGACTACGACGACGTCGTCGCACGCTACGAGCCGGTGCTGGGGCTGGAGGTGCACGTCGAGCTGTCCACCGCCACCAAGATGTTCTGCGGCTGCGCCAACAGGTTTGGCGCCGAGCCCAACACCCAGGTGTGTCCCGTCTGCCTCGGCCTGCCCGGGTCACTGCCCGTGCTCAACGAGAAGGCCGTCGAGTCGGCGATCCGCATCGGGCTCGCGCTGAACTGCGAGATCGTGCCGTGGTGCCGGTTCGCGCGGAAGAACTACTTCTATCCGGACATGCCGAAGAACTACCAGATCTCGCAGTACGACGAGCCGATCGCGATCAACGGATATCTCGAGGTGCCGCTCGACGACGGTACGACCTGGCGCGTCGAGATCGAGCGCGCGCACATGGAAGAGGACACCGGCAAGCTGACCCACCTCGGCAGCGAGACGGGCCGCATCGAGGGGGCGACGACCTCGCTGATCGACTACAACCGTTCGGGTGTGCCGCTGATCGAGATCGTCACCAAACCCATCGAGGGCACCGGTGAGCGCGCGCCCGAGATCGCCCGCGCCTACGTGACCGCGCTCCGGGATCTGCTGCGCGGCCTCGGGGTCTCTGATGTACGCATGGACCAGGGATCGATGCGCTGCGACTCCAACGTCTCGCTCAAACCGATCGGGCAGAAGGAGTTCGGCACCCGCACCGAGACCAAGAACGTCAACTCGCTCAAGAGCGTCGAGGTCGCCGTCCGCTACGAGATGCGCCGCCAGGCAGCTGTTCTCGATGCCGGTGGCCGAGTGACCCAGGAAACCAGGCACTTTCACGAGGACGGTTACACCTCGCCGGGTCGCAGCAAGGAAACCGCCGAGGACTATCGCTATTTCCCCGAGCCCGACCTGGAACCCGTCGCCCCAGACGCCGAGTGGATCGAGCGGCTGCGGGCGACCATCCCCGAACTTCCGTGGGTGCTGCGAAAGCGAATTCAGCAGGACTGGGGCATCTCCGACGAGGTGATGCGCGACCTCGTCAACATCGGGGCGCTCGACCTGATCGCCGCCACCGTGGCGGAGGGCGCCTCGAGCGACGCGGCCCGCGCGTGGTGGGGGAACTTCTTGGTGCAGAAGGCCAACGAAGATGGGGTTGCAGTGTCCGACCTGCCGATCACGCCCGCTCAGGTCGCGGCGGTGGTCAAGCTCGTCGACGACGGCAAGCTGTCGAACAAGCTCGCGCGCCAAGTCGTCGAGGGTGTGCTGGCCGGCGAGGGTGAGCCCGAGCAGGTGATGAAGGACCGCGGGTTGGAAGTCGTGCGCGACGACTCGGCGCTGCAGACCGCCGTCGACGAGGCGCTGGCCGCCAATCCCGATATCGTCGAGAAGATCCGAGGTGGCAAGGTTCAGGCCGCGGGCGCGATCGTCGGCGCCGTAATGAAGGCCACCAAGGGCCAGGCTGACGCGGCGCGGGTACGCGAACTCGTGCTGGAGGCCTGCAGCTAGCGCCGAAACTGCACACAGGGTCGTTGGCGACGCTCATTCACAGCCCTGGCCGCAGTTTCGAGCGCGGGCAGGCGGTTACGTATTGTCCGCCGGGCTGCGCGGGAAGCCGCCGCCCTGCGGGAACAGCGGGAAGACGACGTCGTCGAGCTTCTGGGCATCGCCCGCCGTCTTGTTGATCGTGCCGCCCCAGATGTTGCCGTCGGGCGACATCGCCAGCGCCCAGGCGTGGCCGTGCTGGTCCTGGCGCACCACCTCGGGATCGCCGGTAACCGCACCGGTTTCGGGAGCGAGACGCACTGCGACGGTCTGCTTGGTGTTGACGAGATTGACCAGAACAGATCCGTCCAGCGCGGCGCAACCCGCGACGCCGGGCCGGTCGGGCCAGGTCCACACCGTCGAGGTCTTGGAGTCCTTGGTGATGCGCTGCAACCGGTCGCCGGAGGCGGCGCGGTCGGTGATGTACAGCGACCCGTCCGAGTAGTCGATGCACATGCCGCCCGCGGCGCCCAGCCCCGACAGCGCGGTCGTCGTCGGCGCCTGATCGACCGTGGTGGGCTGTTCAATCCGCAGCACCTTGCCTGCCAACGACCCCGGGTTCGCCGCGTCGGCGGGATTTCCCGCATCGCCCGTCTGTACGAGCAGGGTCGTCGGGCTGGTGAAGATCAGCGAGCCCGCGTTGCCGGTCGCGCCCTTCGGGATGCCGGTCAGGATCGGCTTGGGAATGTCGCCGTCGGCGATGCGGATGACGCGGTTGTCCGTCGGGGTGCTGACGTAGGCGTACATCAGCCGGTCCTGCTGGTAGGTCGGCGACAGCACGATGTCCATCAACCCGCCATCGCCCGAACCGTCGACCGGCAGCGTGGTCTTCACTTTCGGTTCCGCGCGGACCGAGACCTCTTTGACCACACCGGTGGTGCGCTCGGCGACCAGCGCCGACTGGCTGTCGGGAAGCATGATCAGCCCGCTGGTGCTTTCCAGGCAGCCCTGCATGACGCCCGGTGCCGGGCACTCCTTCGGAAACGGCGTCGGTGGCAGCGGCGGCGGTGGCGGCGGCGTCGACGTGGGGCCCGGTGCGAGCTCGGGTTCGGTGGTGAACGGCTGCGACTGCAGGTCGTCGAATCGCGCACACCCCGACCCCGCGAGCAACGCCGCGCACAACACGGCGAGCACGCCCCGCATCGGCCGGCGCAGTTTCATGCGAGCCAGGTTACGGATCATTCGGACGTGCGCGCCACGCACACCCGCGCGACGGCGCCGCGAGACGTCCGCGAATTAGGGCCCCGAAAGCACCGCGCCAATACCCGACTACCGGGTGACAAGCACTTACGCTGGCAGAGTGACCAGTCATACCAATGACCCACGCGCCTGGCAGCGGCCCGACGACGCGGCCGGGCGGCCCGTGTCGGCGAGCCTGGTCGACCCCGAAGACGATCTGCCCACCTCCAACTACGCAGGCGATTTCGAAACCACCGCGATCCCGCACTACGACTCGAACAGTGGTGCACCGGTCTCGACCGGGTTCGGACTGCTCAACGACCCCGAGCCACTGCCGTATGTGCAGCCAAGCGGCCGGCACGCGCTGACCGACTACTCCGCCGAGCCCTCGGAGATCGGTCCCGATCCGTTCCGGGCTGGCCCCGACCGTCGCGGCACGCTCGACCTCGGGCTTCTTCTGCTGCGCCTCGCCGTGGGTGCCCTGTTCATCGGTCACGGCCTGCAGAAGGCCTTCGGGCTGTGGGGCGGTCCCGGACTCAACGGCTGGGAAGCGGAACTGTCCGACATGGGGTTCCGCTACGCAGACATCCTGACCTACGTCGGCGCCGCCGGTCAGATCGCCGCCGGGGTTCTGCTCATCCTCGGTCTCTTCACGCCCGTGGCCGCCGCCGGCGCGCTGGCATACCTGGTGACCGGGGTGCTGGCCGACGCGATGGTCGCCCACGAAGAAGCGCGGCTGTCGGACTTCCTGACCGACGGGCACGAGTACAAGGTGTTCCTCTTGTGCGCGGTGGCCGCGCTGGTGCTGACCGGCCCCGGCCGCTACGGGTTCGACGCCGGACGCGGGTGGGCACGGCGGCCGTTCCTCGGCTCGCTCGGTGCGCTGGTGCTCGGCGCGGGCGCCGGTGTCGCGATCTGGGTGCTGCTCAACGGCGGCAACCCGCTTGCCTAATCCGTCGAATACGGATTCGGCACGCGACCGCCGCTGGCCTCGGTGAGCCGCGGTAACGTCGCGAACGTCACCGCCGGTAGCCGCAGGTCCCTGCCGTCCTTCAGGTGGGCGTAGGCCGCCGGCCCCTTGCCGAACCGCAGACCGTCGATGTCGTCCCACTGGACCGTCTCGCTGCCGAACAACGTGCGTGCGGTCACGTGGTCGCGGTCGGCGACCGTGCGATAGCGGGCGACGAACACCGACAACACGATCGGAATGATGAGTAGGGCCGCCACCCAGGTCAGCCCCGCGAGAACCAGCGAAAGCATGCTGAACGCCAGGAACGCGACGGCGAAATGCGCCATGGGCGAGATGCGGATGACGACGGGTGCGGGTTCGGCCTCGGGACTCACCCGGCCATCTTCGCACCGTGCCGCAATTTGACCTGTGACCAGTGCGGAGGCTACCGTCGACGGTTATGCAGGGCCTGGGGTTGCTCGTAGTAATCGGGAAGCGCGTCGATGCCGCGCCTGCCCTTACTCGGGCATAACTCCGGCACCGACGCGCGACCCTCGTACAGCTGCCCAGCTGACGGGGGTTTTTTCTTGCCCGACCACCGAATTTGAGACCCTAGAGACAGATCCGCAGAAGGATTTAGGAGAACGAACACCGTGAGCGCACCGACAACCCGACCGCTGGAGCAGGTGGCGGCAACCGTGCCCGACGACGGACATGCCAAGAAACCGGCGGTGAAATCTGCGCCGGCGTCGACGCAACGCGTTGCGCCGCAACAGATGACCGGCGCGCAGGCAGTGATCAGGTCGCTGGAGGAACTCGACGTCGACACGATCTTCGGCATCCCCGGCGGCGCGGTGCTGCCGGTGTACGACCCGCTGTTCGACTCCAAGAAGCTGCGCCACGTACTGGTCCGCCACGAGCAGGGCGCCGGACATGCGGCCAGTGGTTACGCCCACGCGACCGGCAAGGTCGGCGTGATGATGGCCACCTCGGGCCCCGGTGCGACAAACCTCGTCACGCCGCTGGCCGACGCCCACATGGACTCGATCCCGGTGGTCGCGATCACCGGACAGGTCGGCCGCGGGCTGATAGGCACCGACGCGTTCCAGGAAGCCGACATCTCCGGCATCACGATGCCGATCACCAAGCACAACTTCCTGGTGCGCAGTGGCGACGAGATCCCCAAGGCGATCGCGGAGGCGTTCCACATCGCGTCCTCGGGCCGTCCCGGTCCGGTGCTTGTCGACATCCCCAAGGACGTGCTGCAGGGTCAGTGCACCTTCAGCTGGCCGCCGCGGATGGATCTGCCCGGTTACAAGCCGAACACCAAACCGCACAACCGCCAGATCCGGGAGGCAGCGAAGCTGATCGCCGCAGCCCGCAAGCCGGTGCTCTACGTCGGCGGCGGCGTGATCCGCGGCGAGGCCACCGAGGGTCTGCTGGAGTTGGCCGAGCTGACCGGGATCCCCGTCGTCACCACGCTGATGGCGCGCGGTGCGTTTCCCGACAGCCATCCGCAGAACATGGGCATGCCCGGAATGCACGGCACGGTGTCCGCGGTGGCCGCCCTGCAGCGCAGCGACCTGCTGATCGCACTGGGCACCCGCTTCGACGACCGGGTGACCGGTCGGCTGGATTCCTTCGCCCCGGAGGCCAAGGTCATCCACGCCGACATCGACCCGGCCGAGATCGGCAAGAACCGGCACGCCGACGTGCCGATCGTGGGTGACGTCAAGGCCGTCATCGCCGATTTGATCGTGGCGCTGCAGCGTGACGGTGCCGCGAACTCGATCAAGATCGACAACTGGATGGAGTACCTGCGCGGGGTGCAGGCGACCTACCCGTTGAGCTACGGGCCGCAGAGCGACGGCAGCCTCTCGCCGGAGTACGTGATCGAGACGCTGGGCAAGATGGCCGGACCCGAAGCGGTGTACGTCGCGGGTGTCGGACAGCACCAGATGTGGGCCGCGCAGTTCATCTCTTACGAGAACCCGAAGACGTGGTTGAACTCCGGCGGCCTTGGCACCATGGGGTATGCCGTGCCCGCGGCGATGGGCGCCAAGTTCGGCCGCCCGGAGGCCGAGGTGTGGGCCATCGACGGCGACGGCTGTTTTCAGATGACCAACCAGGAGTTGGCCACCTGTGCGGTCGAGGGTGCGCCGATCAAGGTGGCGCTGATCAACAACGGCAACCTCGGCATGGTGCGCCAGTGGCAGACCCTGTTCTATGAAGAGCGGTACAGCCAAACGGATCTCGCCACGCACTCGCGTCGCATCCCCGATTTCGTGAAGCTTGCCGACGCGCTCGGCTGCGTCGGATTGCGTTGTGAGCGAGCCGAAGACGTCGAGGACGTGATCCGCCAGGCGCGCGAGATCAACGACCGCCCCGTGGTGATCGACTTCATCGTCGGTGCGGACGCACAGGTGTGGCCGATGGTCGCCGCCGGCACCAGCAACGACGAGATCCAGGCCGCCCGCGGCATCCGACCGCTGTTCGACGATCCGGAAGAAGGGCACGCCTGATGAGTACCCCCGCCACCCAAACGTTGTCGGTGCTTGTCGAGGACAAACCGGGCGTCCTGGCACGTGTCGCATCGCTGTTCTCGCGGCGCGGCTTCAACATCCAGTCCCTGGCTGTCGGTGCGACCGAGCAGAAGAACATGTCGCGCATGACGATCGTCGTCAGCGTGGACGAGGCGCCGCTCGAGCAGATCACCAAACAGCTCAACAAGCTGGTGAATGTGATCAAGATCGTCGAGCAGGAGGAAGAGAACTCGGTCTCGCGTGAGCTCGCGCTGATCAAGGTGCGCACCGACGCGTCGACCCGCGGCCAGGTCATCGAGGCGGTGAACCTGTTCCGCGCCAAGGTCGTCGACGTGTCGACCGAGTCGTTGACGGTCGAGGCGACCGGCACGCCCGAGAAGCTCGAGGCGCTGCTGCGGGTGCTCGAGCCCTTCGGGATTCGCGAGATCGTGCAGTCCGGTGTGGTGTCGCTGTCCCGCGGTCCCCGCAGCATCGGCACCAGCAAGTAAACCCTAAATCAGTTGAGAGATAAGGAAATTCAGTGGCAGTAGAGATGTTCTATGACGACGACGCGGACCTGTCGATCATCCAGGGACGCAAGGTCGGCGTCATCGGCTACGGCAGCCAGGGGCACGCGCACTCGCTGAGCCTGCGCGACTCCGGAGTCGAGGTGAAGGTCGGCCTGAAGGAAGGCTCGAAGTCCCGCGACAAGGTCGCCGAGCAGGGACTGGATGTCGACACCCCCGCCGAGGTCGCCAAGTGGGCCGACGTCATCATGTTGCTCGCGCCCGACACCGCGCAGGCGGAGATCTTCAAAAACGACATCGAGCCCAACCTCGAGGACGGCAACGCGCTGTTCTTCGGGCACGGCCTCAACATCCACTTCGACCTGATCAAGCCGCCGTCCAACGTGACGATCGGCATGGTCGCCCCGAAGGGGCCGGGCCACCTGGTGCGCCGGCAGTTCGTCGACGGCAAGGGCGTGCCCTGCCTGATCGCGATCGACCAGGACCCCAAGGGTGAGGGCCAAGCGCTCGCACTTTCGTACGCCAAGGGCATCGGCGGCACCCGCGCCGGCGTCATCAAGACCACCTTCAAGGACGAGACCGAGACCGACCTGTTCGGTGAGCAGGCCGTGTTGTGCGGCGGCACAGAGGAACTCGTCAAGACCGGCTTCGACGTGATGGTCGAGGCCGGATATGCGCCCGAGCTGGCGTACTTCGAGGTGCTGCACGAGCTGAAGCTCATCGTCGACCTCATGTACGAGGGTGGCATCGCGCGCATGAACTACTCGGTGTCCGACACCGCGGAGTTCGGCGGCTACCTGTCCGGCCCGCGGGTGATCGACGCCGACACCAAGAAGCGGATGCAGGACATCCTCAAGGACATCCAGGACGGCACGTTCGTCAAGCGCTTGGTCGCCAACGTCGAGGGCGGCAACAAGGAGCTCGAGGGCCTGCGCAAGCAGAACGCCGAGCACCCGATCGAGGTCACCGGCAAGAAGCTGCGCGACCTGATGAGCTGGGTCGACCGGCCCATCACCGAGACGGCGTAAGTAGAGGTTTCGGTGCGCTGCCTATCGCTGGTCGATCGGTAGCGCACCGAAATCACACGGATCAGGGGCGGTGTTCGTGCCCGGGGCGACCCTGGGTGCGGCGCCGCTCCTTCATTTCCGACTCGAACACGTGCTTGCGGCCCTGCTGGAGTTCGTCGCGCACCCGGCGCTCGTGGTCACGGAACACCGACCAGTAGTTGTCGTCGAAATCCTCGACGATCTGGAAGGTCCAGCGGCCGTACAGCACATTGCGGCCAACGACCTCGGCCTCCAATCGCTCGGCGACGGCGTCATGACCGGCGTCGCGCAGCTTGTCGCACGCCTCACCAAGCAGCAGGTCGCCCCGACCCATCAGCTGGTGGAACGAATACAGATGCCCGCGTGCCCGTTCCACCCACTCCAACGCCTCCGATACCTTTCCGACCGCCTCGACGGTCGCGTCGTCGAGCCCCTCGGGGCGGCTGTGTTGTTCGTCTGTCTGCTGATCGGTCATGGGCGTACAGGTACCCGCATCTCGCCGCCGGTATGTCCACACAGCGAACGGTTGCATCGGTTTCGCATCGACGAGTTTGCCCACCGCGGTATCGGTGAATCCTCGCTGGGCCCACACCCCGATGAGCAGGCCCCATGGACGACGCTGACAAACCGCGGTACACCGTGCGCGTGGTGGCCGCGCGCGTCGGCGTGCCCACCGCGACGCTGCGCAGTTGGAGCCAGCGCTACGGCGTCGGGCCGTCGCATCACCGACCGGGTCGGCACCGGCTCTACAGCGACAACGACATCGCGGCCGTGCGGCACATGCACGACCTCATCGGGCAGGGGACCAGCGCGCGCAGCGCGGCCCAACTGGCGACCGAGGCCGTCGTGCCGCCGCGCGGTGACGTCGCATCGCTGTTGGCGGCCGCATTCGCCCTCGACCTCGCCGCGCTCAGCGCGCTGCTGGAGACCCACGTCCGTCATTTCGGCGTGATCGACACGTGGGACCTGTTGGTACAGCCCGCGTTCGCGGCCGTTGTGACCAGGCAGGACGAGGACGGCGGATGCATCGACGTCGAGCACGCCCTGTCGTGGGCGGTGTCGCGTTCGATGCACCACACGCCGCTCGTTAGCCTCGGCGCGGCGACGCCGGTCATCCTGGCGTGCACCCCGCGCGAGACGCATGTGTTGGCGCTCGAGGCGCTGCGCGCCGCCCTCGCCGAGCGCGGGCGCGGTGCGCTGATCCTGGGCGCCACCGTGCCGGTGCCGGCTTTGACCGACGCGATCGCACGCGTGAGCACGCCCGTCCGGGTGGTGCTGTGGTCACAGACCGCCGATACTGCCGACATGGATATGGTCCGCGCCGCCGCCACCGGCGCCGAAATCCTGCTCGGAGGCTCCGGCTGGGACGATGGCGCCGCCGGCTCGGCCACCCGCGTGCACAGCCTGGGCGAGGCCGTCGAGATGTGTACGTCCGCCCCGTGACCGAGGCGCATCGTCTATGCATCGGTTAGTCCCGCGGATTTGGGTACATACATGAGGTGTCTGCAATGACCACCGCGACGACGGAGACCACGGATGAGTCCGTCGTGCTTCTCGACGAACAGGGCCGACAAATCGGCAGTGCCGCCAAGACCACTGTTCATCATGCCGCGACGCCGCTGCACCTGGGCTTTTCCTGCTATCTGTTCGACGCGGACGGCAGTGTCTTGTTGACCCGCCGCGCATTGAACAAGACAACATGGCCGGGGGTGTGGTCCAACTCGTTCTGTGGGCACCCGGCGCCGGGGGAGCAGGTGGAGGACGCGGTACGCCGCCGCGCCGAGCAGGAGCTGGGCGTGTCCATCGAATCGGTGGTCTGCGTGCTGCCGGACTTCCGTTATCGCGCCGTCGCGGCCGACGGCACCGTCGAGAACGAGATCTGCCCGGTCTTCTTCGCCCGCTGCGACGCCCGGTTGCGACCGGACCCCAGCGAGGTCATGGAGTGGATGTGGGTGTCGTGGGAGCAGCTCCGCTCGGCAGTCGGGCTGCCGTGGTCGATCAGCCCGTGGGCCATGGAACAGATACCGCTACTCGACGAGCCCTACTTGCAGGGATCGTGGCCCCAGTTCATCAGCGAGTAGCGCCACGCGGACTCCTCGACGTCGCCGCTCGGCCGCTGGGCCAGGTGGCGGTGTGCGTAGCCAACGACCTTGCGCATGTGGGCGTAGTCGTCGTCGTCCAACTCCGACTTCTTCTTACGTAGCAGTTCGACGATGCGTCGGCCGCTTTCGTGCCCGGTCGACTCGCCACCGCCCGACTTCTGCCCGACGTCCTTGGATTCGGTTGTCTGGAGCCACTTTTCGAGTTCGGAGGCCGTCATGTTGACGGTGTCGGTGAACTCGGTATAGGTCGTGGCGTGATCGTCGGCCACGGCGCTACTTCTTCTTTAGCGATTCCGGCTTGTGCACCGCGTCGCGGGCGCTCTTGTCGCTGCGCACCCGGTACTGCGGGTTGTCGGAGTCAGCGCGCACGGTGCGGCCGGCCGCTTCCGTGTCAGAGGTGATCTTCTCCTCGACGGTGCCGGTCACGGTGGTGCCGTGGCTTTTCCACTGCACTTTGTCGCCCTTGTGGATGTCCTTGCTCATCCCGGCGGTATACCCGGGCGACCCGGCGCAAAACGGGATCAGCCGCGCGAACGCTGCCGATAGAGACGCTCGGCGTAGGCGAGATCGTCGCGCCACAGCCGAGTGGCCGCGTGCCGCATGAACGGGGTGATCAGCGGCGCGCCGCGGAGCGCATGGGCGAAGCCGGGGCGGTCGGAGTGGGCGATCACCGCCTCGATGACCGCGGTGCGGGGCGCGCCGTCGGTGCCCGGTCCGAGCGGGGTGGCGTGCGTCTCGACCACGCTTCCCGCTCCTTCGCCGTCGATGATGCGCATGACGATGGTGCGTTTCTCCGGTGCGGTGAACTCCGCGATCACCGGAACGCCGAGTCGGCCGATCCGGAAGGTGACCGCGACGAGGAAGCGGTCGGCGTCCTCGCGAAGGCCGTCGTCGGCGGTCGGCGCCGAAAGCACCTCGAGGCGGGTGAACGAATACGGGTGGAACCACGCCCCGTGCCACGGGTCGAGTCGGTTGGCGATCACGTCCGCTGGTTCGCAGGTGCCGACCAGCCGCGTCACCGCCGAGAGCCGCGGCTCGTCCGGTCGCACCGGCAATATCGGTGTCTCCGTGGGGGTTTCGCCGCCGACCGCATCCAGCCGCACCCAGGCAAGCACACCGTCGTCGTGAGCGGGGAAGGGGCGCCAGCTCCAGGTGCGGCCGCCGTCGAAGCGCAGGCCGTGCCACGGGCAGATCAGCGTTCCGCAGGCCACGGTCCCGGTCGACAGATCGGCGCCGAGGTGCGGGCAGGCCGCCGGCCCGACCGCGAGTGCCCCGCCCTCGGCGCGCCAGGCGACCAGTTCGACGCCGCCGACCGTGGCGCTGATCGGTCGCTTGCCGATGGTGTCGCTGGCCGCGAACGCATACCAGTTTCCGCTCGGCCTGCCCTGCGAACGCCGCAGCGCGGAGTTGATCAGCGACGGCTGGGCGTCGTCGTACGTCGGCCGCTGGCCGGACCAGGCTGTGCGCGGAACCACTTGGAACGGCGTGGTTTTCGCCAGCCGCGCTTTGAGTTCGGCGAGCACGCTCATGCGAGCTGCCTTTCGGCCAGCCGTCGTAACGGTGCGAAGCGCCCCTGGGTGGGCACCGTCTGGATGTCGTGCCCGGTGAGGCCGAAGCCCTTGAGCAGCAGGTTGGCCGCCGACCACCCGGTGGTCGCGGCGCGCTCCATCAACGCGACCGGCAGGTCGATGCGGATGCCGTCACCCGCCAAGGCCAGGCCGGGCTGCGGCGTCGCCACAGTCGGGCGGCGTGCGAAGTCGCCGGGCGCAAAGCGAGGGCAGTCCTGACGGGTCAGCACCCGTTCACCGGCGACGTTCGCTGAGGCGGTCTCCGGATACAGTTCCCGCATCCGGATCGGCAATCGTTTCACCACGTCGTCCGTGCCGTCGGTCGCCGCGTACGAGTGCAACTCGACCACCGAACCGCCGGTGCGGCGCGACCAGTCCGCCGCTTCCCGCTCGTATCGCTCCAGCACGCTCACATTGTCCAGCGGCGGACGCCCGCCCGTCCCGAGAAATGCCGGACGGTCCGGGTTCACGGGCCGGTCCAGCCACAGCCGCTGTACGACGAACGGTGCGGCCGTGCGCATCGCGGCGATGTCGGAACGCCACCGCTCGTCGCCCAGGGACGCCGAATCGCCGACGATCTTCTGTAGACCCGCGACATCGGTGGCCAGCACGACGCCGTCGGCGTCGATACGGTCAGCGCCGTCGACATGTACCGAGAAGCGATCGCCGCGGCGGATCTCGGTGACCGATATGCCGGTGTGCACCCGCACGTCCAGCGACTGCAGGTAGGCGCGCAGCGGATCCCACAGCGCGGTGTCGAAGTTCGCGTTCACGACATCGAACACCAGGCCCTCGCTGGACCCCAGGAAGTAGATGTGGAACATCGTCGCCAACTCGGCGGCCGAGAGGTTGGTCGGCTCGGCGAAGAAGCTGCGTGAGAAGACCTCGAAGGCCAGATGGCGGGCTGGTTCGGGAAAGTTGATGTCGCGCAGAAACGTCTCGGCGTCGATGTGGTCGAGCCGGTCATAGATTCCGGGCACCGAGACCGCGGCCAACGGCGCCGCGGCGCGCGCATTGAGCCGCACCAGATCGCGCAGCCGGAACGTGGGGCTGCGCAGCGCGAACGCCACAGCATTCCACGGCGGCGTCTGGGGCAGGCCGCGGAACGTGTCGCGTCGGCCGTACGCGTCGACGAGCGGATAGTCAGAGACCGGGGTGAGCATGCCCAGCGCGGGGTCGATGCGCCGCAACAGGTTCCGCAGGTTGTAGTACTGACGGAAGAACGCGTGGAAGCCGCGATTCATGGCCACAGCGGTGCCGTCGTCGAACGACTCGGTCCATCCGCCGACGCGACCACCGAGGTAGGTTTCGCGTTCGACGAGGTCAACGCTCACGCCGCGTTCGGCCAACCCGGTGGCCGCGGTCAGCCCAGCGATGCCGCCGCCGACGACGACCACGTGCGGTTTGTCCTGAAGGCGGTTCGCATCGGGCTGCGGTGCGGAGTGCGTGATCCGGCGCGGATCGGTCATCGTGGCGCCTCGGCGAGGAAGGTGTGCACGATGTTGCGCTGCCAGCCCGCCATCGTCTCGCTGTGCACTGCGGTGAAACCGTTGCGGCGCAACCGGGCACGGAAGTCGGCGGCGCCGTCGAAGCGGTTCACGCTGCGCCGCAGGTACCGGTACAGCGATGCGTCGCCACTGCGCAGTCGGCCGCTCGGGATGATGATCGCGGCACAGACGGCGTTCCACACCGCGGTGGCGATGCGCGAATCCCGCACCGAGTACTCGTGGACCGCCAGCGTCGCTCCCGGCCGCAGCAATGCGAGGAACTCTCGCAGTTGCGCATCGGGATCCGGGAGGTTGCGGATGAGGTAGGCGGCGAAGATGCCGTCGAAGGGTCCGGTAACGCCGGCGTCGGCGAGGTTTTCGATCCGGCTGTGGACAAAACGCACCGACGACGGCCATTGTTTGGCCCTCGCCTCGGCCAGCATGCCGTCCGAACCGTCGACACCGACGATCTCCGCATGAGGTGCCACCGCCAACAGGGCGGCGGTCGATGCGCCGGTTCCGCATCCCGCGTCGAGCAGGCGCAGCCCGCGACCCTCGTCGGGCAGCCGCATCCGCTGCGCGGAGATCCGAAGGTGCTCATGGTATCCCGGATTCGAGTTGACGAGCGTGTCGTAAGACGATGCACCGTCGTCGAACGCGGCCGGAACATCCGAGGGGTCATCGGCCTCTCGACCCGCGCTGACCTTCACGAAGCATCCCTTCTCTGTGCGCGGAGCCGCTGCCGTTCCCACAGCAGAAGCACCGCGGTGACCATCGCCCAGCCGAAGAGGAAATCTTCCACCGGGATGTCGAACGGGAACCGAATCCCGCTGGTGTGCTGATCGTCGTAGATGACGATCGGTGCGCTGAGCTTGGTGAGCCAACCGTCGACCGGTATCTGGAAACCGAGCACGATCACCATCGAGATCCAGTACGCGGGCTTGCGGAACAACCCGGTGCGAAGCACACCCAACTCGAGAGCGCAGACGGCGAGTACGGCCAGCACGGCGGGCACCGTGTATCCGAGTCCGTTCACTTGACGTTCTCCGCGTGGTCGCGCGTCCGGTGCACCCGCGACAGGATCGCGGTGACGGCGTTGTAGGTCAGCAACCCGCACAGCGGGATCACGATGAAGAACAGCAGTTCTTCGATGGGCATCACGCCCGGTATGTCGATGCCCGTCACGTACTTGGAGTTGTACGTCCAGATGTCGGCGAAGATCGCGATCACATCCCAGACGACGAACACGGCGGCCACGGGCAGCACCGCGGCTGCCGCCCGGCGCGCCTGTCGGTACACGCCCTCGCCGAAGAACTCCAACGGCGCCGTGATCAGAAGACAGGCGGCCAGTACCAACAGGTATTGCCACTTGTCCATCGTCACGCCTTGCGGTCCCGGTGTCGCGCCCGCCACGCCTTGAGCAGACCGGCGCACCCCACGCGGATGCGGCGTCCGGTACCGACGGTCGCGCGCTGGCTGAAGACGGCGAAGTCGACTTCCTCGATGCGGTCCAGGATTTCGGAATACAGGGTCAGCGCGACCGCGACGCAGGGGCGCGACCGCGGGCTGAGGTGGGCGATACCGCGCCGCGCGAAGTCGTACACGCGCCGATTGATGGCGTGCTGCTCCACCAGGGCCCGGCGCACCTTCGCGTCGGTGCGGCGGTTCTCGTGGCACCACGTCAGCACGTCGCGATCGACGCCGTACGCGGCGAGTTCGTCGGCGGGCAGGTACACCCGGCCCCGCTCGAGGTCCTCGTCGATGTCGCGCAGGAAGTTCGTGAGCTGGAACGCCTTTCCGAGCGCGGCCGCGTACGGGGCGGCCTCCTCGCGAGGACCGACGGTGCCGAGGACCGGCAGCAGCTGCAGGCCGATGACTTCGGCCGAGCCGTACATGTACCGATCGAGTGCGGCCCGGTCGGGATAGTCGGTGACGGTGAGATCCATGCGCATCGACCCGAGGAAGTCGTCGAACAGCTCCCACGGGATCCCGTACCGGCGGGCGCAGTGCACCACGGCGGCCAGCGCTGGGTCGCCGTCGTCGCAGCTACCCTGTGCGAGACGGTTGAACAGCTGGGTCGCCAGCAGCTGGAGTTGGTCGGCCCGTTCGCTCATCGGGATGACGGGGTCGAAGTCGTCGAGGATGTCGTCGGCGCGGCGGGCGAACCCGTACAGCGCGTGCACGGCGGGGCGCTGTTCGGGCGCGAGCAGCCGGGTGGCCAGGAAGAACGTGCGGCCGTGCTCGGCATTGATTGTGCGGCAACGGCGATAAGCCTCACGCAGTGCCGGGTCGCGTACGCCCGCGGCGTCGAGTTCGGAACCGATCATGCTTGCACCACCTGGCTATGGGCCCGCCCGACGGGAAGGCCGGTGATTCGGTCAGCCGCCAACCGCCCGGACAGCATCGCGGTCGGCACGCCGACCCCCGGGACGGTCGACGACCCCGCCAGTACCACGTTGGCGACACCGCGCACCGTGTTGGCGGGACGGAAGGGGCCGGTCTGGCCGAACGTGTGTGCCAGCGCGAACGGGGTGCCCGCGGCCATCCCCTGACGCGCCCAGTCGGCGGGATCCACCACATGCAGCACCTCAGCGTCGACCCCGAGATGGGGGAGCCGGGTGCTCACCACATCCATCATCTGACGCACGTAGTCGTCGCGGGCCGACGCCCAATCCACCTGCCCCACATCGAGGTTGGGGGCGGGTGCGAGGACGTATAGCAGGTCTCGGCCATCGGGGGCCAGCGACGGGTCGCCTGCGGTGGGGCGGGTCACCAACAGCGACGGATCGGACATCACGCGTCCGTCGTCGATGATGTCGGTGAACGTCTTCTCCCACTCGTGGCCGAAGACGATGGTGTGGTGGTCGCCGTCCTGGCCGACCGCGCGGCACCCGACGTGGGCGACCACGGCCGACGGTGCCGGCCGCAACCGCAGCGGGCGGCGCGGCGTGCGGCCGAGCAGCCGGTAGGTGTCGGGCAGCTCGGTGGTCAGCACGACCACGTCGGCGGCGATCCGGTCGCCGTCCTCGGTGCGAACCGCGACCACCCGGTCGCCGGTCCGCTCGAGAGCCGAAACCGCGGAGCCGTAACGGAACTCGACACCGGCGTCCGCCGCGGCCGCGGCGAGGGCGTCGGGCAGGGCGCGCACACCGCCGCGGGGGAAGTACACCCCGGAGATGGTGTCCATGTAGGCGATCACGGCATACACCGCCAACGCCCGATGCGGGGGTACCCCGGCGTACAACGCCTGGAAGGTGAACACCCGTTGCAGTCGTTCGTCGCTGATGAACTTGCGTACCATGCGATCCCAGCGACGGAATCCGCCGATCGCGGTCAGTCGGGCCAGTTGTGGAGTCAGCAGCGACAGGGGCGAGTCGAAATTCGCGGCGATGAAACCGTCGAACTCCACGCGGTACAACTTGGTCAGCCAATCGCGAAGCCGCACATAGCCGTCCGCCTGTTCACGACCGGCGAAGCGCTCGATCTCGGCGGCCATCGCGTCGGCGTCGCTGCGCACGTGCAGCGAGCTGCCGTCAGCGAACGACGCGCGGTAGGCGGGGTCGACGGTGAGCAGGTCGAGTCGGTCGGCCGTGGTCTCTCCGACGGCGGCGAATGCGTCGTCGATGATGTCGGGCATCGTCAGCACGGTCGGCCCGGTGTCGAGGCGGTAACCGTCGACGTCGACGCGTCCGACGCGTCCGCCCGGATGCTGTCCGCGTTCCAGGACCGTCACCCGGCGACCGCGCCCCGAGAGTTGCAGTGCCGCCGACAGCCCGGCCAGCCCGGCGCCGACGACCACGGCGTGGTCGGTGCGGCCCGCGACGGTGCGCATCACGCGGCCCGCTCGGTGCAGGCGGCGGCCATGTCGGCCAGCGCGGTGCGGACCATCGGATCCAACTGACCGTTGTCGAGCAGCTCGAGCGCATGCGTGAGCCGCGAATCGATGAGTTGCTCAATCCATTCCAGGGCGCCGGTCGCGACGATCAGCTTGCGCCACTGCCGGATGTCGGCGTCGTCCAGGCGGGAGGTGCTCATCAACTCGGTGAGGTCGCGCCGCAGGGACGCGTCGGCGAGCCGGTAGGCGGCCACCACGACGCTGGTCGCCTTGTGCTCGAGAAGATCGCTGCCCGCCGGCTTCCCGGTGATCTCCGGAGAGCCGAAGATCCCGAGGACGTCGTCGCGCAATTGAAAGGCCTCGCCGACGGCTTCGCCGTATTCGCCGAGCAGCATCAGCACGCCCTGCGAGCATCCGGCCATGGCGGCGCCGATCTCGAGCGGTCTGCGCACGGTGTAATTGCCGGACTTGCGCCGCAGCACGTCGAGAACCCGCTCCCACTCCGGGAATTCGGCGGCGTCGTTGACCAGGTCGGCGAACTGCCCGACGGCGAGTTCGGTGCGCATCGCGTCGTACCGGTGCCATCCGCGCGCCAACGCGTCCGCGTCGATTCCGCTCTCGCGCAGCATCTGCTGCGCCCAGACCAGGCACAGGTCGCCGAGGAGCACGGCGGCGGCTTCACCAAAGCGTTCCGGTGACCCCGACATCGCTCGGTCGCAGTGCCACTGCGCAAACCGGATGTGGGCCGCCGGCCGTCCGCGCCGCAACGTGGAGTCGTCCATCACGTCGTCCTGCAACAGGGCGAACGCATGCAGCAACTCGAAGCTCGCCGCGGCCCGCAGCGCGCCCGCGTCGTCGTCGGCGTTGCACAACCAGCCGAGGTAGACGAACGTCGAGCGCACACACTTGCCACCGTCGACGAAATCCCGCAGGACGTCGGCGGCGACGTCGACTCCCGCCGCACGGAGATCGTCGACGCACCGCCTTTCGACGAATTCGCTCAGCGACCGCAGCACTTCTCGCCGGATGGCGTCGCGCCATACCGGGAAGGCCGTGGTCATCAGCCCTCGGGGCGGAGCGGTGGGGTGTGACATCGACAGGAGGGGGGTCCGCGTATTTCCGTTGATACCGCTCAAGCAGCGTCCCCTTCACTCGATGCGATGACAAGTACCCGAAACGGCCGAACTCAACCGGGGTACCCCTTCTGTCCACCCCTACGCATCGAACTTGCATCGATTGCCGAAGGAGTTCGCGCCGAAGCTCAGGGCGACAGCGTGGGCATCTTCTTGATGCCGAACTCGCGGCGCAGCACCGTGCGCGCGGCGAAGTAGCCGGACATCCCGTGTACCCCGCCGCCTGGAGGGGTCGCCGACGAGCACAGGTAAGCGCCCGGGATCGGGGTGCTCCACGGGTTGAGCCGAGGGGTCGGACCGGCCAGCGCATGGATCAACGTGTTGCCGCCGACGCCGATGTCGCCGCCGACGAGGTTGGCGTTGTGCTCGGACAGCCGTGCGGCGGGGATGGACCGGACGGCGACGACGATGTCGCGGAAGCCGGGCGCGAAGCGCTCGAAGATCTCGGTGACCCGTTCGGTCTGGTCGACGGTCGACCCGCTCGGCACGTGCGCGTAGGTCCACAGCGGGCGTCGGCCGTCGGCGTCGATGCGCCCCGGATCCTCCAGGTGCGGCAACGCGGCGAGCACCATCGGCCACTCGGGGTGCCGGCCCGCGGCGGCCTCCCGCTCGGCGTGCGCCATCTGCTCCCGGGTGCCGCCCATATGCAGCGTGGGCGCTCGGCGCAGGCGTTCGTCAGTGAACGGCACGTCTTCGGAGAGCACGAAGTCGACCTTGGCCACGCCGGGGCCGAACCGGTATCGCTGAAGGGCTTTCGCGTAGCGGCCGGGCAGCTTGTCGCCGTAGATGTCGCCCAGCGCGGTGGGCGCGGTGTCGTAAAGCGTCACACCGCCGGGCGGTTCGGTGACCTCGTGGCCGGAGGTGATTACGCCGCCGTGGGCCCGCAGATCGTCGATCAGGGCATCGGCGATGGCTTGGCTCCCGCCGACCGGGATGGGCCAGCCGACCGTGTGCGCGAGCGTGGCCAGCATGAGGCCGCCACCCGCCGACACCAACGACGGCATACGCGAGATCACGTGTGCCGCAACGCCGCTGAACAAGGCGCGCGCATCTTCGCCGGACAGTGCGTTCCAGGCGGGTGTGCCTTGTTCGAGCAGCCGGCTCGCCACCTGCACGGCCGCGATCGGGTTGGTCGGGATCGAGCGCTTGTCGCCCAGCAGCAGGTCGAGCACCGCGTCGTCGCGCTCGACCATGGGGCCGAACAGCCGACGCCACGAACGCCCGTCCTCGAGCTCGGCGACGGTGCGGTCGAGGTTCTGGTATCCGACCGCCGAGCGCGCACCCGGGAGCGGATTGGCGTAGGAGACCTCGGGCACCCGCAGGGTCACGCCGCGGGCGGGCAGGTCGAATTCGGCCAGGAACGGCGACGCCAGCGCGAGCGGGTGCACGGCCGAGCAGATGTCGTGGGAGACGCCGGGAAACTCGGGGTCGGCGAGGGTGCGTGCGCCGCCGCCGAGGGTCGGTTGCGCCTCGAGCACCTGCACCGACAACCCGGCCCTGGCGCAGATGACGGCCGCCGCCAAACCGTTGGGTCCGCTGCCGACGACGGTGACGTCCACGCCGGAGGTTCCCGCTCCCGGCGCCGCTGCGTTTCTCCCGCCCACCACCCGAACATTCAAGCCCATTAGGCTGACCGCGTGAGTCTGCCCGTTGTATTGATCGCCGACAAATTGGCCGAATCGACGGTTGCCGCCCTCGGTGACCAGGTGGAAGTCCGCTGGGTCGACGGTCCGGACCGGCCGAAGCTGCTGGCCGCCGTGCCCGAGGCCGACGCCCTGCTGGTGCGCTCCGCGACGACAGTCGACGCCGAGGTGCTCGCGGCCGCGCCGAAGCTCAAGATCGTCGCCCGCGCCGGGGTGGGCCTCGACAACGTCGACGTCGACGCCGCCACCGCCCGCGGTGTGCTGGTGGTCAACGCTCCGACCTCGAACATCCACAGCGCCGCCGAGCACGCCCTGGCTCTGCTGCTGGCTGCGGCGCGCGAGATCCCGGCCGCCGATGCGTCGCTGCGCGCGCACACCTGGAAACGTTCGTCGTTCTCGGGCACCGAGATCTACGGCAAGACCGTGGGCGTGGTGGGCCTGGGCCGCATCGGGCAGTTGGTGGCCCAGCGGCTGGCGGCCTTCGGCACCCACATCGTGGCCTACGACCCCTATGTGTCGGCCGCGCGCGCCGCGCAGCTCGGGATCGAGTTGCTGAGCCTCGACGACCTCTTGGCGCGGGCGGACTTCATCTCCGTGCACCTGCCGAAGACACCCGAGACCGCGGGCCTGATCGGCAAGGAGGCGCTGGCGAAGACGAAGCCCGGTGTGATCATCGTCAACGCCGCACGCGGCGGCCTCATCGACGAAGAGGCGCTGGCCGATGCGGTGCGCTCGGGGCACGTGCGGGGTGCGGGCCTCGACGTGTTCGCCAAGGAGCCGACGACCGAGAGCCCGCTGTTCGACCTGCCGCAAGTGGTGGTGACCCCGCACCTGGGGGCATCGACCGCCGAGGCCCAGGACCGGGCGGGGACCGACGTCGCGGCCAGCGTCAAGCTGGCCCTGGCGGGCGAGTTCGTCCCCGACGCGGTCAACGTCGGCGGGGGAGTCGTCGGCGAAGAGGTCGCGCCCTGGCTGGACCTGGTTCGCAAGCTCGGCCTGCTGGTCGGAGTGTTGTGTGACGAGCTGCCGGTCTCGCTGGCGGTGCAGGTCAAGGGTGAGCTCGCCGCCGAAGACGTTGAGGTACTGCGTCTTTCGGCGCTGCGAGGACTGTTCTCGGCCGTGATCGAGGATCCCGTGACGTTCGTCAACGCGCCCGCGCTGGCCGCCGAGCGGGGGGTGGAGGCCGAGATCAGCACGGCGAGCGAGAGTCCCAGCCACCGCAGTGTGGTGGACGTGCGCGCGGTGTATGCCGACGGGACGACCGCCAACGTCGCGGGCACGCTGACGGAGCCGCAGTTGGTGGAGAAGATCGTCCAGATCAACGGGCGCAACTTCGATCTGCGTGCCGAAGGTGTGTACCTGATCGTCAGTTACGTCGACCGCCCGGGCACGCTGGGCAAGATCGGCACGATCCTCGGATCGGCGGACATCAACATCCACGCCGCCCAGTTGAGCGAAGACGCCGAAGGACCGGGCGCCACGATCCTGCTGCGCATCGACCGTGACGTCCCCGACGATGTGCGGTCGACGATCGCCGAGGAGGTCGGCGCGAAGCTGCTGAAAGTGGTTGATCTGTCGTGAGTTCCGGCATGAAACTGGCGGTCATCGCCGGCGACGGCATCGGCCCGGAGGTCGTCGGCGAGGCCGTCAAGGTTCTCGACGCGGTGTTACCCGGTGTGGACAAGACGCCGTACGACCTCGGCGCGCGCCGCTACCACGCCACCGGCGAGGTGCTGCCCGATTCGGTGCTCGACGAACTGCGCGGGCACGACGCGATCCTGCTCGGCGCGATCGGCGATCCGTCCGTGCCCAGCGGTGTGCTCGAACGCGGTCTACTGCTGCGCATCCGGTTCGAACTCGACCATCACATCAACCTGCGGCCCGGCCGTCTGTACCCCGGCGTGAGCAGCCCGCTGGCGGGTGATCCCGAGATCGACTTCGTCGTCGTGCGCGAAGGCACCGAGGGTCCCTACACCGGAACCGGCGGCGCGATCCGCGTCGGCACACCGCACGAGATCGCCACCGAGGTCAGCGTCAACACCGCCTTCGGCGTGCGGCGCGTGGTGACCGACGCGTTCGTGCGCGCACAGCAGCGCCGCAAGCATCTGACGCTGGTGCACAAGAACAACGTGCTGACCTACGCCGGCGCGTTGTGGTGGCGCACGGTTCAGGAAGTCGGCGCAGACTTCGGAGACGTCGAGGTCGCCTACCAACACGTCGACGCCGCGACCATTCACCTCGTCACCGACCCGGGCCGTTTCGATGTGATCGTCACCGACAACCTGTTCGGCGACATCGTCACCGATCTCGCCGCGGCGGTGTGTGGCGGTATCGGCCTGGCCGCCAGCGGCAACATCGACGCCACGCGGACCAACCCGTCGATGTTCGAACCCGTCCACGGCAGCGCCCCCGATATCGCGGGCCAAAACATCGCGGATCCGACGGCGGCGATCATGTCGGTCGCGCTGCTGTTGGCGCATGTCGGGAAGCACGACGCGGCCGCCCGCGTCGACAAGGCCGTCGAACAGCATCTGGCCACGCGCGGTGACGAGAAGCTCTCGACGACACAGGTCGGCGACCGGATCGCGTCCTACCTGTAGATCGCAATCGCGTAGACGAGAAGGCATGGCGACACTTCGACGCCAGTGCTGGCTGTTCGCGATCGGCTCTGCGTTCTTCGCGATCGCGACCGCCCCGGGAGTGTCGGCGCTCGCCGGCGCGGGTCTTTCCAACCTGTTGTGTTTCATCGGATCGTGGTTTTTCACGACCGCCGGCTGGATGCAGTTGGTGTTGGCCAGGCCGGTGTTGGGCGTCGGATGGCTTTCTGCGGCCACGCAGTCCGCGGGCACCGTCCTGTTCAACATCAGCACCGGAGCCGCGTTGTGGGCGCATGCGGTCGAGCCGGAGCGGCGCCTGGTGTGGGCGCCGGACGCGATTGGCTCGACGGCGTTTCTGATCAGCGGCGTGCTCGGCGTCGTCGCGGTGACCGTCGCCGTCGGCGTGGCCGAACTGAAGTCGCGTGACTGGCAGGCGGAGTGGATCAACCTCGTGGGCTGCCTGGCGTTCGGGGTGTCGGCCGCGGGCGCCTACGTGAGCGGAAGCGGAGTCACCGAGGACGCGAAGCTCGCCAACGTGGGCACGTTCGTCGGTGCGCTGTGTTTCCTCGCGGCCGCGCTCTTGGTGCTACCGCGCGAGCGGCCGTCGGCGAGTTCTGCCCCAGGGTCGTAGCCGCGGCAAAATCACAGCCCTGGTGCGGAAGTCGCCGTGTGCTCGGTGTCGTTGGGGACGACCGGGATCGCCAGGAGCGGCAGCAACGCGCTCACCGCGAATGCCGCCGGGTATCCGGCCACCCCGATCAACCCGCCGAACAACGGGGCGGCCGCCGCCGACGCGAGATGCTGGCTGGTGTTCTGCGTGCCCAGGGCCCGACCGCTCCAGAATGGGCCCGCGATCTCGGCGATGGCGGTGAACGCCAAACCGTTGTCGGACACCGTGATCACCGACGCAATCACCATCGCGGCCACGGCGACAGGGGATTCGAGAAAGTCCAACAACGCCAGGGCGCCCATGCTGAACGCCGCGGCGGCTGCGATCGTGCGGATCGGGCGCAGCCGCTGCCCCAGTCGATCCGACCAGTGCCCGGCCGCGATCCGTCCGCCCGCGCCGAGCAATTGGGCCACCATGACGATGACGCCCGCCGAGCCGGCCGACCAACCGCGTTCGGTCATCAACCACACCAGCGTGAACGTCCATACGACGGCCTGCGGCACGACGAGCAGCACCGAGACGGCGTGGATCCGCCACAGCACCGAGGACCCCCGGTAGGGATTCGCGAGGTGTTCGACCGGCGCTTCCGATCGTGGTGGCCGTGGCGGGTCGATCACCGCCACCAGGCACACCAACGCCGACACCGCGCACACGACCGCGGGGAAGAGCAGCGCCCCTGACACGCCATGGCTCTGCGCGAGTCGCGGAATCACCAGCGCCCCCAACCCGACTCCCAGCGGGGTGGCCGTCTGCCGGATCCCCATGGCCAGGCCGCGTTGTTCGACCGGAAACCAGCCGACGACCAATCGGCCGCTCGCCGAATTGCTGCTTGCGGCCGCCATGCCGCCGAGAAGAAGGAAGGCCCCCACGGCGACCAGCGATTCCGAGAAGGCGGCGGCGAACGCGGCCGCGGAGATCAACACCGAACCGACCGTCAACACGATGCGCTCGCCGACGCGGTCGACGACATAGCCCCAAGCGATCAGCGTGATGACCAGGCCGAGGCTCGGCATGCCCGAAAGCAGGCCGGCCGCAGCGAGGTCGAGCCCGCGTTCGGTGTGCAGCGTCGGAATGAGAAACGCCGCGCCGTTGATGAAGACGTTGGCGCTCGTCGTCGCCGCCAGCGCAACGGCCAGCATCGACCACCGCCGTGCAGTGCTGAGCGACTCGACGGACATCCGTCCATGGTGGCACAGCCGTCCCACGATGCTGAATTTGTATCTCATAATATGAGAGACAGGCGGTCGGCGACCAGGATGACCACGCACACTAGGCTGAACGCCATGCGTCTAGGCCGAATCGCCAGTCCCGACGGGGTCGCCTTCGTCAGCGTCGAGGGTCCCCCCGATGACCCCGCGCAGGCGATCGCGAGGGAGATCGCCGAGCACCCGTTCGGCAATCCACAGTTCACGGGCAGGCAGTGGCCGCTGGCCGACGTGCGCCTGCTCGCCCCGATCCTGGCGACAAAGGTGGTATGCGTCGGCAAGAATTACGCCGCGCACATCGAGGAGATGGCCGCCGCAGCGAAAAGCGATGGCGGCGCGAGTCCCGACCCCCGCACGTTCGACGACCCGATCATCTTCATGAAACCGAATACCGCGATCATCGGCCCGAACGTGCCGATCCAGCTGCCGGCCGACGCGAACCCGGTGCATTTCGAAGGCGAGCTGGCAGCGGTCATCGGCAGGCCGTGCAAGGACGTGCCTGCCGCGCGCGCTGCGGAGAACATCCTGGGCTACACGATCGCCAACGACGTCTCGGCCCGTGATCAGCAGCAGAAGGACGGCCAGTGGACCCGCGCGAAGGGTCATGACACGTTCTGCCCGATCGGACCGTGGATCGTCACCGACGTCGACCCGTCGGACCTCGAGATCCGTACGGAGGTCAACGGTGTGGTCAAGCAGAACAGCCGGACGTCGATGATGATTCACGACGTCGGTGCGATCGTGGAGTGGATCTCCCGGGTGATGACGCTGCTGCCCGGCGACCTGATCCTCACCGGAACACCGGAGGGTGTCGGACCGATCGAGGATTCCGACACCGTCAGCATCACCATCGAAGGCATCGGAACGTTGACGAATCCTGTTGTGCGCAAGGGGAAGTCATGACCAGCGAGAACTCCGTCCGCGTGCGGTTCTGCCCATCTCCGACGGGTACGCCGCACGTCGGGCTCATCCGGACCGCGTTGTTCAACTGGGCCTACGCCCGCCACACCGGCGGCACCTTCGTGTTCCGGATCGAAGACACCGACTCGGCGCGCGATTCCGAGGAGAGCTACCGCGCCATCCTCGATGCGCTGCGGTGGCTGGGTCTGGACTGGGACGAGGGTCCCGAAGTCGGTGGTCCTTTCGAGCCGTACCGCCAGTCGCAGCGGCTCGGCCTGTACCGCGACGTGATCGCCCGGCTGCTCGAGTCCGGTGACGCGTACGAGTCGTTCTCCACGCCCGAGGAAGTCGAAGCGCGTCACCTGGCCGCCGGTCGCAATCCCAAACTCGGCTACGACAATTTCGACCGCGACCTGACCGAGGAGCAGCGTGCGGCGTTCCGCGCCGAGGGCAGGGGCGCAGTGGTGCGGCTGAAGATGCCGGACGGCGACATCGGCTGGCGTGACCTCGTTCGGGGGGAAACGACGTTTCCCGCCGGGTCGGTACCCGATTTCGCACTCACCCGCGGTAACGGGGAACCGTTGTACACCTTGGTGAATCCGGTCGACGACGCGCTGATGAAGATCACCCACGTGCTACGCGGCGAGGACCTGCTGTCGTCGACGCCGCGCCAGATAGCGCTCTATCAGGCGCTGATGCGGATCGGCGTGGCCGAACGGATTCCCGAGTTCGCCCACCTGCCAAGCGTTTTGGGTGACGGAAACAAGAAGCTGTCCAAACGCGATCCCCAGTCGAACCTGTTCCTGCATCGCGAGCGGGGCTTCATCCCCGAGGGGTTGCTGAACTATCTGGCCCTGCTCGGCTGGGGCATCGCAGAAGATCGGGACGTGTTCAGCCTCGACGAGATGGTGGCGGCGTTCGACGTCGCCGACGTCAACTCGAATCCGGCGCGGTTCGACCAGAAGAAGGCCGACGCACTGAACGCCGAACACATCCGGATGCTGACCGAGGAGGATTTCACCGCCCGGCTGCGCGCGTACTTCACCGAACACGGTCACGACACGGGCCTCGACGACAAACGCTTCGCCGAGGCCGCCGCGCTGGTACAGACCCGCATCGTGGTGCTGGGCGACGCGTGGGATCTGCTGAAGTTCCTCAACGACGCGGACTTCGCACTCGACGAGAAGTCGGCGGCCAAGGAGCTGCGCGCGGAGGCCGTGCCCGTGCTCGACGCCGCATTGGTCGCGCTGGAGGGCAGTGGAGACTGGACCACCGAGGCGATCGAGGCGGCGCTGAAGGAGGCGCTGCTCGACGGCCTGGGGCTCAAGCCGCGTAAGGCGTTCGGCCCGATCCGGGTCGCCGCCACGGGCGCGTCGGTCAGCCCGCCGCTCTTCGAATCGCTTGACCTGCTGGGCCGCGAACGCAGCCTGGCCCGATTGCGCGCCGGGCGCGAGCACGCGGCGGCGCAAGCCGAGGCGTGAAAAAGCGGCCGAAAATCTTTGGTAGTCTGCACGTCGGTCCGGTACTACGCGCGACGGGTTCCGCCCGCCGAGCGAGGGGACCGGAAAGGGTCCGTGACCTGCGGTTACGGGAAGCCTTTGGGGTATGGTGTAATTGGCAACACAGCTGATTCTGGTTCAGCCATTCTAGGTTCGAGTCCTGGTACCCCAGCCAATGACCGTGATTAGGCCGACAAATCTCGCTGAGATATGCTGGCCATCCGGAAACCAGTTCTAGCCCCCGTCGTCTAGCGGCCTAGGACGCCGCCCTCTCACGGCGGTAGCGTGGGTTCGAATCCCATCGGGGGTACAAATTCCGCGGAGCGCGATATGCGCTCATCCTTCTCATAGGCGGCGGGTCAGCGCCTCGGCAGCGGCCAACAGATCGGCAGCCCACCGGGCGCCCGGCCGCCGGCCCATTCGGTCGATCGGCCCGGACACCGAGATCGCAGCGATCACATCGCCCCGGCCATCACGCACCGGCGCCGAGACACTCGCCACACCCGGCTCGCGTTCGGCAGCGCTCTGCGCCCAACCGCGCTTGCGGACCTCGGCGAGCGTGCGCTCGGTGAACTTCGCCGAGGGGAGCACGGCCTGTTGGGTCGCAGCGTCGGCGTAAGCCAGCAGAACCTTCGCGCCGGACCCGGCGGTCATCGGCAGCCTGCTGCCGACCGGCACCGTATCGCGCAGCCCGGCAGGCGGTTCCAACGCCGCCACACAGATCCGGGACGTGCCCTCGCGTCGGTAGAGCTGCACGCTCTCACCGGTGATCTCGCGCAATCGGGGCAGCACCACGGCCCCGGCGGCCACGAGCGGATCGCTGATTCGTCCGGCCAATTCGGTCAGGCCGGGTCCGAGCCGCCAGCGCCCGTCGCCGTTGCGCGCCAGCAGGCGGTGGGTTTCCAGGCCCGCGGCGAGGCGGTGGGCCGTGGCGCGCGGGAGACCGGTGCGCTCGCACAACTCGGCCAGCCCACACGGCGAATCGGCGACCGCGTGCAGCACGCCCACGGCTTTGTCCAATACGCCGATGCCGCTATCCTGTCTCATAGAGAGATACTAACGTCCCAGATTGTGAGATAGTCAAGATGTCGACCGATGTTTCCGGTGCAGCTCGCGAGCGCATCGACAAGCCACGCACGATGGCCGAGAAGGTGTGGGCCGATCACGTCGTCGTCGAAGGCGGTGGCGAAGGCGCGGCGCGTGAACCCGATCTGATCTACATCGACTTGCACCTCGTGCACGAGGTGACCAGTCCTCAGGCGTTCGACGGTCTGCGGTTGGCCGGGCGTCCGGTGCGTCGGCCGGATCTGACGATCGCCACCGAGGACCACAATGTGCCGACGATCGACATCGACAAGCCGATCGCGGACCCCGTGTCGCGCACACAAGTGGAGACGCTTCGGCGCAACTGCGAAGAGTTCGGTATCCGGCTCCACCCGATGGGCGACGCCGAGCAGGGCATCGTGCACATCATCGGACCGCAACTCGGATTGACCCAGCCCGGTATGACGGTCGTGTGTGGCGACAGCCATACCTCGACGCATGGTGCGTTCGGTGCGCTGGCGATGGGCATCGGCACGTCGGAGGTCGAACACGTCCTCGCCACGCAGACGCTTCCGTTGCGGCCGTTCAAGACGATGGCGGTCAACGTCGACGGCGAACTGCCCGACGGGGTCAGTGCGAAAGACATCATCCTCGCGGTGATCGCGAAGATCGGCACCGGCGGCGGACAGGGACACGTCATCGAATACCGCGGCAGCGCGATCGAATCGCTGTCGATGGAGGGCCGGATGACGATCTGCAACATGAGCATTGAGGCCGGCGCGCGCGCCGGCATGGTGGCCCCCGACGAGACCACGTTCGAGTTCCTGCGTGGGCGTCCGCACGCTCCGCAAGGTGCGCAGTGGGACGAGGCCGTCGCCGCATGGCGCCGCCTTCGCACCGATGAGGGCGCCGAGTTCGACACCGAGGTCTACATCGACGCCTCGACGTTGAGCCCCTTTGTCACGTGGGGGACCAACCCCGGTCAGGGGGTGCCGCTGTCGGATTCGGTTCCCGATCCGGAACTGATGTTCGATGAGGGCGAGCGCCAGGCGGCCGAAAAGGCATTGGCCTACATGGACCTTCGGCCCGGGACGGCCATGCGGGACGTCGCCGTCGACACCGTCTTCGTCGGCTCGTGCACCAACGGCCGCATCGAGGATCTGCGGGTGGTCGCCGATGTGTTGCGCGGCCGCAAGGTCGCCGACGGGGTGCGCATGCTGGTGGTGCCGGGGTCCATGCGCGTGCGGCTGGAGGCCGAATCCGAAGGCCTCGGCGAGATCTTCACCGCGGCCGGTGCGGAGTGGCGTCAGGCGGGTTGTTCGATGTGTCTCGGCATGAACCCCGATCAGCTGTCGCCTGGCCAACGGTGCGCGTCGACCTCCAACCGGAATTTCGAGGGCAGGCAAGGAAAGGGTGGCCGTACCCATCTGGTGTCGCCCGCCGTCGCGGCGGCCACCGCGGTACGCGGCACGCTGTCCTCACCCGCCGACCTGACCGACTGATAGGAGCAAGAAGCCATGCAGGCTTTCCACACCCACACCGGCATCGGCGTTCCCCTGCGCCGATCCAATGTCGACACCGACCAGATCATCCCGGCCGTCTACCTGAAGCGAGTTACACGAACGGGTTTCGAGGACGGTTTGTTCGCCGCCTGGCGCAACGACCCGTCGTTCGTTTTGAACCTGCCGCCCTTCGACAAGGGTTCGGTATTGGTCGCCGGCCCCGATTTCGGCACCGGTTCTTCACGCGAACATGCCGTGTGGGCACTTATGGATTACGGCTTCCGGGTCGTCATCTCGTCCCGCTTCGCCGACATCTTTCGGGGCAATGCGGGCAAGGCCGGGCTTCTGGCGGCCGAAATTCCGCAAGATGATGTGGAAATTTTATGGAAGCTCATCGAGGAGCAGCCAGGCCTGGAAATCACTGTGAATCTTCAAGATCGGACCATAGTCGCCGGAACGGTCATGGTGCCGTTCAGAATTGACGACTATACGGCTTGGAGATTGCTGGAAGGGCTCGACGATATAGGCCTTACGCTGCGCAAATGCGACGATATCGAAGCTTATGAAGCGCGTAGGCCGGACTGGAAACCCCGGACTCTGCCGACCGGATAAAGGCCGCCGGTGAGCCCAAATCACCGCCTCTGACCCCGGTTCTCGGGGGTCCCCTCTGGAGGTCAAGGGGGGCAAGAAAGTTCGCTGACGTCGCTTGAAACTGCGCGTGGCTCTTGGAAATCAATGGGGAATGGGTTTACCGTGTCCTCTAGTCGGTCCAATGAGGGCCACTGGTTTCTCGGAGGTTATGCATGAACAAAGCAGAGCTCATCGACGTACTTACGACGAAGCTCAATACCGATCGCCGGACGGCGACCGACGCGGTGGAGAACGTCGTTGACACCATCGTGCGTGCGGTTCACAAGGGTGACAGCGTCACCATTACCGGCTTCGGCGTTTTCGAACAGCGCCGCCGCGCCGCCCGCGTCGCGCGTAACCCGCGCACCGGCGAGACCGTGAAAGTCAAGCCCACGTCCGTGCCGGCATTCCGGCCCGGCGCTCAGTTCAAAGCGGTTGTCTCTGGCGCACAGCGCCTCCCGGCGGAAGGACCAGCAGTGAAGAGAGGCGCAACGGCGGGAGGTGCCCGCAAGGCGGCCAAGAAGACCGCGAAGAAGGCCGCGAAGAAGGCACCTGCGAAGAAGGCCGCGACCAAGCGGACGGCAGCCAAGAAGACCGCCGCCAAGAAGTCACCGGCCAAGAAGGCCGCGACCAAGCGGACGGCAGCCAAGAAGACCGCCGCCAAGAAGGCGCCGGCCAAGAAGTCCGCCGCGAAGAAGGCCCCGGCCAAGAAGGCCGCGACCAAGCGGACGGCAGCCAAGAAGACCGCGAAGAAGGCTCCGGCCCGCAAGGCGCCGGCCAAGCGCGGCCGCAAGTAGTTTCAACCGGAGACGCCGTGGGTCCTCGCGACCCACGGCGTTTTCGCGTTTTCGGCCGCCCAAAACATCTACGGCTCAATCTTTCCGGGCCCGCACCGGCCCGAATTTTGTATTCAACAGGTGGGCGTCACTTTACGGCGAGGGGGCTGCCCATGTGGTCGGCCGCGATCAGTTGGCCGTCGGCCAGCGACAGCACCCAGGTGCTCCCCTTGCGGTTGCGCGACTTGTCGGGCCGCACGTTGTCGCGCTCGCACCACCACTCGATGAGGTCGGGAATCACCTTCCCCTGGGTGCAGATCACCGGTGTGCCTGGGGTGTCGGCGATCTCGAGGAAGCGTTGCCGGGCCGCTTTGCGATTGTCGGCGTAGGACTCCTCGGTCAACAGCTCGTCGCGAAGAATGGCCGCGCCGAGCTCGGCGGCCAACGGTTCCAATGTCGAGACGCAGCGCACCCTGTCGGCGGCGAATAGATGGTCGGCGCCGAAGGCGAGCAACAAGCCGACGAGAGATTGCGCCTGCGCGCGCCCGTTCTTGTCCAACGGCCGTTCGCGGTCGTCGCCCTTGAACCGCGACTTGCTGCCCGCAGTGGCATGACGGACGATCAGCACCGTCTTGGTATCGGCCGGATTCTTCGCAAAGCGGCGCAGGACCTTTCGGTCCTGGGGGTAGTCCAGCTGTTTGATGGCCGCCGGAACGGGTAACCACTTGAGTTCGTCGACCTCGTCGTTCGGGCGAAATTCGCCGCGGATCTGGCGGGCCGCCCAGTAGCGGACCTTCTTCTTACCCTGCTCGACGGGATAGCTCACCGACGCGAGCCGCCGACCGAGATGCGCGGCGTACCCGGTTTCTTCGCACACCTCACGGACGGCCGCGACGGGCTCGGTCTCACCGGGGTCCACCTTCCCCTTCGGCAGCGACCAGTCGTCGTAGCGAGGACGGTGGATCAGCGCGACCTCGGGCGCATCGGGCTGACCGTTCGGACGCCACAGCACCGCCCCCGCGGCCAGGATCGTCCTCACATCGGAGCCGGTCTCGGATGTCCGCTTCGGCAACTCAACTCCTGCAGATCATTCCGGGCACCCACGGCCCTTTTCGGCAATTCGGTCGCTGTGGAGATCCGTCATCGCTGCCGGTGGCGTTCCATCAACGAGACCTGGTGATCGCGAACCGTCTGCCCCTCCTGCGGCGAGGCCATCCACTTACCGTCGACGCCCAACTCCCAACACCGGGTCGCCGGGTCCATCGCCGACTCGAAGATCTCATGGAGTTCTGCCTTCAGTCGCGGATCCTTGACTTCGGCCATCACCTCGACGCGCCGATCGAGATTGCGGTGCATCATGTCGGCGCTGCCGATCCAGAATTCGTCGATGCCACGGAAATGGATGATCCGTGAATGTTCGAGGAACCTGCCGAGGATCGAGCGGACGACGATGTTGTCCGAATACCCAGGGGCGTGGGGGCGTAGCGCACAGATGCCCCGGACCACCACCTCCACCCGCACACCGGCCTGCGATGCACGGTAGAGCGCGTCGATGACCTGCTCGTCCACCAACGCGTTGGCTTTCAGCCTGATCCGCCCGTCGGCGCCGTCACGGGTGGCGGCGATCTCGCGTTCGATGCGGTCGATGATGCCCCTGCGGACACCCTGGGGCGCCACCAGAAGGTTACGGTACGAGTCCTTGCGCGAGTAGCCGGTCAACGAGTTGAACAGGTCGGTGAGGTCCGCACCGATGTCGGGCGCGGCTGTCAACAACCCGATGTCTTCGTACAGGCGCGCGGTTTTCGGGTTGTAGTTCCCGGTGCCGATGTGGCAGTAACGCCGGATCAGTGAGCCCTCCCGGCGCACCACCAGACACGTCTTGCAATGGGTCTTGAGCCCGATGAGCCCGTACACCACGTGCACGCCTGCACGCTCCAGCGCGCGCGCCCATTGGATGTTGGCCTGTTCGTCGAACCGCGCCTTGATTTCGACGAGCGCGACAACCTGCTTACCCGCGGCCGCAGCGTCGATGAGCGCGTTCACGATTGGGGAGTCACCCGACGTGCGGTACAGCGTCTGCTTGATCGCCAGCACGTTCGGGTCCGCCGCGGCCTGTTCGATGAACCGCTGCACGGTGGTGGAGAACGAGTCGTACGGGTGGTGCACCAGCACGTCGCCGTCACGCAGCGTCGAGAAGATGCTCTTCGGCGTCTCCCGCTCGCCGAACGCCGGCGGTGTCGCAGGCACGAACGGCCGATCCTTGAGCCCGGGGCGATCGAGATCGTAGATCTGCCAGAGCGAGGACAGATCGAGCAGGCCGGGCACCTCGATGACGTCACCGGGCGCGACGTCGAGCTCGCGCAGCAGCAACTCGAGCATGCTCTCGGTCATGTCGTCGGAGACTTCCAACCGCACCGGTGAACCGAATCGGCGCCGCGCGAGTTCGCGCTCGAGGGCCTGCAACAGGTCTTCGTCGCGGTCCTCTTCGACCTCGAAATCGGCGTTGCGCGTGATGCGGAAGGCGTGATGCTCGACGATCTCCAGCCCCGGGAACAGCACATGAAGGAACGCCGCGATCAGCTCCTCCATCGGAAGGAAACGCACGATCTTCGCATCACCCTCGCGCACGGCCAGTTCGACGAATCGTTCGACGTTGTCCGGCACCTTGACTCGGGCGAAGTGCTGCCCGCCGTCATCGGGGTGTTTGACGGTGATCGCGAGGTTCAGGCTGAGCCCACTCACAAACGGGAACGGGTGGGCCGGATCGACCGCGAGCGGAGTCAGGACCGGGAACACCTGTTCGTGGAAATAGGTGGACAGCCGGGCGCGTTCGGCTTCGTCCAGTTCGGCCCAAGTGACGATCACGATGCCCTCGTCGGCCAGCGCGGGTCGCACCGAGTCGAGGAACACGTGCGCGTGACGGTTCGCGAGGTGTTGAGTTCGCTCGTTGATGCGACGCAACTGTTCGCGCGGGGAGAGGTTGTCGGCGGAGCGCACCGAGAGCCCCATCTCGTCGCGCCGCTTCAGCCCGGCGACGCGGACCATGTAGAACTCGTCGAGATTCGAGGCGAAGATCGCGAGGAACTTCGCGCGTTCGAGCAGCGGCAGCGACGGATCGGCGGCCAGCGCCAGCACCCGGGCGTTGAAGTCGAGCCAGCTCAGTTCACGGTTCAGGTAACGATCTTCGGGCAGCGCGTTCTCGACCGCGGGCGCCGTGGCAGCCGGAGGCGCCTCTGGCGCCGAGTCGCCCGAGTCCGACGGCATCGGCCGGATGCTCGCAGCGGTCGGTTCGCTGTCGTTGTCGCGAACCTCGATCCCGGCTTTGGTCATGCCTCAGATGATCCCCCATACAACGGCCTTCGTGCCAGCGCGCTACGAACTGTTCACCCGGAAGCGGCGATGGTCGCCGCCGTTGCGGCACCGACACCGAGCCGGCGCGCAACCAGCAGGTCATCGGGTGTGTCGATGTCGCAGCGCAGCCCGGGCCACGCCCCGGTGAGCTCGAGCGCACCGGAACTGCGGTGCCGTTGCGCGGAGTCCGCGCCGAACTGCGGGTTCAGCGCGACCCCGAAGGCGAACAACGCCGACGTGCCGGTGCCGTGCCGGTCGCCGACAAAACTTCGCGGGTGTCGGCGGGCGTCGGCGACCGCCGCCGCCAGCTCATGGGTCTGCAGAGCGGGTAAATCACCTTGCAACACAACGACGTTCGCTGTCTCACGCCGAACCTCGGCTTCGGCCGCGGCGATTGCGTTGTTCAACGGATCGCGGTGGCCGTCGGGGGTGGGGTCGGTGAGCACTCGGGCCCCGAGCCGGTCCGCCGCCTCGGCGGCACCCTCATCCGGTGTGACGACGGTGATCGAGCGCACCGCCGCGACCGCGGACGCGGCGGTGATCGTGTCGATCAGCATCGCCAGCACGACCTTTTCGCGGGTGCTCGCGGAGAAGACGGGCGCCAACCGGGTCTTGGCCGCTGCGAGTCGTTTTACGGCGATCACCAACCCGATGTCGGCATCCGGTGATCCGCTCATATGCGTCATCCTGCCAGCACTGTCGCGCGCGTTACCCTGAAGGCGTGGTGGAAGCGGCGGTGATGGGGGCCGGTGCGTGGGGTAGTGCACTGGCCAAGGTGCTCGCCGACGCGGGCAACGAGGTGAGGATCTGGGCTCGGCACACCGACGTCGCCGACGAGATCAACGACACGCATCGCAACACCCGATATCTGGGTGACACCGAACTACCCAAGACGATCCGGGCCACCGGCGATGCGGGCGAGGCGCTGGACGGCGCATGCACGGTGCTGTTCGCGGTGCCCGCCCAGACACTACGAGCCAACCTCGAACAGTGGTCGGGACTGATCAGCGACGAAGTCACCTTGGTGAGCCTGGCCAAGGGCATCGAACTCGACACGCTCATGCGCATGAGCCAGGTGATCATCCAGATGACCGGCGCCGATCCATCGCGCGTCGCGGTGGTGTCCGGGCCGAACCTCGCCAGCGAGATCGCCGACGAGCAACCGGCGGCCACGGTCGTGGCCTGCAGTGACTCCGGACGGGCCGTGGCGTTGCAGCGTGCGCTCTCGACCGCGTACTTCCGCCCCTACACCAATGCCGACGTCATCGGCGCCGAGGTCGGCGGCGCATGCAAGAACGTCATCGCGCTCGCGTCCGGCATGGCCGCCGGTGTCGGGCTGGGGGAGAACACCGCGGCGGCGATCATCACCCGCGGGCTGGCCGAGATCATGCGGCTGGGAATCGCGTTGGGCGCCAAACCCGCGACGCTGGCAGGCCTGGCCGGTGTCGGTGACCTGGTCGCGACGTGTACGTCGACGCAGTCGCGCAACCGCTCGTTCGGGATGCGGCTGGGCCAGGGCGGCACGATGGAATCGGCGATGCGTGCAACCGGCGGCCACGTCGCCGAGGGTGTCGCATCGTGTCAGTCGGTGCTCGCATTGGCCGAGAGCTACGACGTCGAGATGCCGCTCACCGACGCGGTATTCCGGGTGTGCCACAGGGGTTTGTCGGTCGACGAAGCCGTCGCGTTGTTGCTCGGGCGCAGCACGAAACCGGAGTAACCGGTGGACGGTCAATACGGCGATTCCACCCGAAGCGTGAAATCCGTTGCTTCGGAAGCGATCCCGGGTCAGGCGGTGGCGCCGTCACCCGTGCCGGCGACCACCTTCCATCTGTCACCTGATGAGTCCGAATCGCCGGACACCTACGGACGCGGGTCGAATCCGACGTGGCGCCACGTGGAGTCGGCGCTCGCACAGCTCGAGGGCGCGCCGGCCGCGTTGGCCTTCGGATCGGGGATGGCCGCGATCACCTCCGTCCTGCGTGCGCTGACCAAGCCCGGGAGCAAGCTCGTCGTACCGGCCGACGGGTACTACCAGGTCCGCGACTACGCATCGGAATACCTTGTCGCGCAGGGTGTCACGGTGGTGGTTGCGACCACCGGCGAGATGTGCGCGGCGTCGGCGGACGCCGACGTGGTACTCGCCGAGAGCCCTGCCAATCCCGGCCTCGATGTGGTTGATCTGCACCAGCTCGCGATGCAGTGTCGCAGCCGTGGCGCGACGCTGGTCGTCGACAACACCACCGCAACACCGTTCGGACAGCAACCGCTTTCGCTGGGCGCGGACGTGGTGGTGGCCAGCGCGACCAAGGCGCTGTCGGGCCACAGCGACCTCCTCGCCGGGTATGTCGCCAGCGCGCACACCGACCTGATGGACGCGGTGGCCCGGGAACGGCTGCGCTCGGGCGCCGTGCTCGGCGCCTTCGAGGCGTGGCTGCTGTTACGCAGCCTCGGCACCGCCGGCCTGCGGTTCGAGCGGCAGTGCCACAACGCGGCGGCGCTGGCCGTGGCACTGCACGCACACCCCGCGGTGCGAACGGTGCGTTACCCCGGCCTGCCCGACGACCCGTCGCACCGGATCGCGTGCGCACAGATGAAGAGGTTCGGCGGCCTGATCGCCGTCGAGTTGGTCGACGCCGCCGCCGTGCACGCCCTGGTCGAGCGCAGCGCGCTGCTGATCGCCTCGACGAGCTTCGGCGGAATCCACACGTCGGTGGACCGTCGCGCCCGCTGGGGCGACGACGTCAGCGACGGGTTCGCCCGGATCTCGCTCGGCATCGAGGACACCGACGATCTGATCGCCGATATCGAGCAGGCGCTGGGCTGATAGCGCCGACGGCCATCGTGGGCGGGCCGGCCGACAGCCATGACGGTAGCCTCTGCAGGTTGTGACTGCCCGCCATGACCCCGGCACCGGACGCGTCCGGGTTGCCGTCGTCTACGGCGGACGCAGCTCCGAACACGCGATTTCGTGCGTCTCCGCAGGCAGCATCCTGCGCAATCTCGATCCGCAGCGCTTCGACGTGGTCCCGGTCGGCATCACCCCGCAGGGGGCGTGGATGTTGACCGATGCGCGGCCGGACACCCTCGCGATCACCGACGGCCGCCTGCCGGAGGTGACCGCCGCGTCGGGCACCGAAATGGCGCTGGCCGCCGATCCGGGCCGCGGCGGGCAGTTGCTGTCGCTCGGCGGGGAAGCGGGGGAGATCCTGGCGGCGGTCGACGTCGTCTTTCCGGTTCTGCACGGCCCGTACGGGGAGGACGGCACGATCCAGGGCCTGCTCGAGCTTGCGGGTGTGCCTTACGTCGGGGCGGGTGTGCTGGCCAGCGCCGTCGGCATGGACAAAGAGTTCACCAAGAAGCTGTTGGGCGCGTCCGGTCTGCCGATCGGCGATTACGAGGTGTTGCGGCCCCGCCGGGACACGCTGACCCTCGAGGCTCGCGAGCGGCTGGGCCTTCCGGTCTTCGTGAAACCGGCGCGCGGCGGCTCGTCGATCGGCGTGAGCCGGGTGACGGCCTGGGACCAGCTGCCGCAGGCGATCGACCAGGCCCGCAGGCACGATCCGAAGGTGATCGTCGAGGCCGCGGTGTCGGGGCGCGAACTGGAATGCGGCGTGCTCGAATTCCCCGACGGACGGGTCGAGGCCAGCGCGCTCGGCGAGATCCGCGTCGCCGGGGTGCGCGGCCGCGAGGACGGCTTCTATGACTTCGCGACGAAATATCTCGAGGACGCGGCCGAACTCGACGTGCCCGCCAAGGTCGACGACGATGTCGCCGACGCCGTGCGTGCGCTCTCGATCCAGGCGTTCAACGCCATCGACTGTCAGGGACTGGCCCGCGTCGACTTCTTCCTCACCGACGACGGTCCCGTCATCAACGAGATCAACACCATGCCGGGATTCACGACCATCTCGATGTTTCCGCGGATGTGGGCCGCCAGCGGCGTCGACTATCCGACCCTGTTGGCCACGATGGTGCAGACCGCGCTCAACCGCGGCACCGGTCTGCGCTGAGGTTCAGCACCTTCGCCGCAGAGTCAACGCGGCGGGCCCGGGACGACGGGCTTGGCGGGCAATGCCTTGGCGATCGCCGCGGACAGCAGCTGGATCGGCGTCGGACCGGAACCCTGGGGCAACGTCAACGCGACGTACACCCCTCGGTCGACGGCGAACCACGTGCTGCGTGCCTGGTCGACGTCCGCCGTCTCGGCGCCGGGCTCACTCACCCGAAACCACTGCACCTCGTCGACCACCTGCACCGGCGCGCCCGCGACGAACTCGGCCGGCCGCTCCACCCCGCAGCGCAGGACGATGGGCTCGCCTCCGCCCTCGGGACGCCACGCCGCCGCGCCGGGGGGCGCCGGATCGGCCAGCGGCGCGCGGGCGTGATCGCCCAGCTCGTCCGGGAGGCCGGCGAGCAGGTCGGCGCAGTGCGAACTCGTGGCGGCAGGGGCGGGCACGGCGGCCACGGGAACGGGCTGTTGCGGTGCCGATCCCTGGCGCATCACGGCGATCGCCAAGACCGCCACGATTCCGGCCACCGCCACCACCAGGGCGGTGACCAGCAGCGCCCGAGGCGGTCCGTCACCGGTCTCCGAATCCACGGCCCAACTCTATTGATGGGCCCCGTTGGCGATCGGACAGGTCAGCGTCCTGGTGATACCGGCGACGTGCTGGACGGTGGGGACGACGGTGGCTTTCAGATCGGCCAGGGTGTCCGCACCGACGCGCACGACCACGTCGTACGGGCCCGTCACGTACTCGGCGGACAACACCCCGGGAAGCGCGGCGAGTTGTTTGGCGACGACTTCGGCGCGGCCCACTTCGGTCTGAATCAGCATGAAAGCCTCGACCACCCGCTGTCCCTCCACATCGCTGCATAGACTCCACGCCGCAGGCGCTTAACGTACCGCAGGTGCGCCCGGCGTTCAGGCCAGCATGAAACGGACAAGGCCGCGACAGGAGGTGACATGGGGTCCGACGCCGAGACCCTGGCGCAGGTGGGGGAGTTCGCGGTGATCGCGCGCCTGGTGGCCGGGCGTCGCCAGCCCGACGCCGTCGCGGTGGGGCCCGGTGACGACGCCGCCGTACTGTTCGCGCCCGACGGCAGGACGGTCGTGTCCACGGACATGCTGGTGGCCGGGCGGCACTTCCGGTTGGACTGGTCGACGCCGAACGACGTGGGGCGCAAGTCGATCGCGCAGAACGCGGCCGACATCGAGGCGATGGGTGCGCGACCGACCGCCTTCGTCGCCGCGTTCGGCGCACCGTCGGACACACCCGCCGAGCAGGTCTTGGCGCTGGCCGACGGCATGTGGCAGGAGGCCGAGTCGATGGGCGCGGGCATCGCAGGCGGCGACCTCGTCAGCGCCCCGCAGTGGGTGATCTCGGTGACCGTGCTCGGCGACCTCGAGGGCCGCGAGCCCGTGCGCCGCGGCGGGGCCGGCCCCGGTGACGTGATAGCCGTCGCCGGTGATCTCGGCCGCTCTGCCGCCGGATTCACGTTGTGGCGCAACGGCCTCGAACGCTTCGACGAACTGCGCAGGCGCCACGTCGCACCGCGGCCGCCGTACGGGCAGGGTCGCGTCGCCGCCGAGAGCGGTGCCACCGCGATGACCGACGTGTCGGACGGGTTGCTCGCCGACCTCGGCCACATCGCCGAGGCATCCGGTGTCGGCATCGACCTGTCCACCGCCGCGTTGGCCGCCGACCATGAGGCACTCGCCGGAGCCGCCGAAGCGGTGGGCGCCGATGCCTGGTCGTGGATTCTCGGGGGCGGGGAGGACCACGCGCTGGTCGCGACGTTCCCCGACGCGCCTCCGCCTGGGTGGCGCGTGATCGGTCGGGCGCACGACGGCGCGCAGGGGGTCTCGGTCGACGGCGCGGTGTGGCAGGGGAATACCGGGTGGCAGTCGTTCGACTAGTTAGGGTGTCGAGTCGTGACCGTGTACGCCATCGCCCAGCTGAGGTTCACGGACCGTGCGGCGTATGACCGCTACCAAGCCCGTTTCCTCGACGTCTTCACCCGCTACTCGGGAACGCTGCTCGCTGCCGACGAGTCGCCGCAGATCCTGGAGGGCTCCTCGGACCGCGAGAAGGTCGTGTTGATGTCGTTCCCTGACGAGGCGTCTTTCCGCGCGTGGGCGAACTCGCCCGAGTACCAGGAGATCTCGAAGGACCGCCACGCCGGCGCCGACTCGTTGGTGATGCTGGTCGAGGGGCTTCGATGAGCGCCAAACCGCTGCACGAACTCGTCGAGCAGGGCTGGGCCGCAGCGCTGGAACCGGTCGCGGACCACGTCGCGCAGATGGGCGAGTTCCTGCGCGCCGAACTGGCCGCCGGTAACGGATATCTGCCCGCCGGTCAAAACGTGTTGCGCGCGTTCACCTTTCCGATGGACAAGGTGCGTGTGCTGATCGTCGGTCAGGACCCGTATCCGACACCCGGGCACGCCGTCGGCCTGAGCTTCTCGGTGGCGCCCGAGGTGCGGCCGCTGCCGCGCAGCCTGGAGAACATCTTCAAGGAGTACGCCGACGACCTCGGCCATCCGGCGCCGGCCACCGGCGACCTGACGCCGTGGGCCGAGCGCGGCGTGATGTTGCTCAACAGGGTGCTCACGGTCCGCCCGGGCAACCCGGCGTCACACCGGGGCAAGGGGTGGGAAGCCGTGACCGAATGCGCGATTCGCGCGCTCGTCGCACGCAGGCAACCGTTGGTCGCGGTGCTGTGGGGCCGCGACGCCTCGACGCTGAAGCCGATGCTGGACGGCGCCGACTGCGTTGCGATCGAATCGCCGCACCCGTCGCCGCTGTCGGCGTCGCGCGGGTTCTTCGGGTCGCGGCCGTTCAGTCGCGCGAACGAACTGCTCGAGAAGATGGGCGCCGAGCCGATCGACTGGCGGCTGCCCTAACGAACTATCCGACGCCCGGGATCGGCGGAGGTGAGGGGATCGGCGGAGGCGACGGAATCTCCGGCGGGGCCGGGATCGCCGGCGGCGATGGAACGCCGGGCGCCGGAACCTCGACCGTGCCGCCCTCAGTTCCATTGCCCTCGGTGGTGGTGGCGGGAACTCCAGGCGCCGGTGTGGTGGTTTCGGGTGCGCTGGTCTCCACGGTCACTTCGACCGACGTGGTGGCCGACGTCGTCGGTGTCGTGGTCGTCGTCTCGTCACCGGCGGAATCGCCGCCGCCGCACGCGGTCAATAGGGCCAGCGCGCATCCGGACAGCGCGATCAGGGTGGGTCTTGCAGCTGCACGAGAGGTCATGCATCGGGGGCTACCCGGTGGGTGGCCGCCGCAATCGCGCGTGCGTCAGCCGCGCGAGACCTTTCCGGCCTTGATGCACGACGTGCACACGTTCATGCGCTGCTTGTTGCCCCCGGGTCGGGTGACGGCGCGCACGGTCTGGATGTTGGGATCCCAGCGACGGCTGGTCCGGCGATGGGAGTGCGAGACCGACTTGCCGAAACCGGGTCCCTTCCCGCAGATATCGCACACGGCAGCCATTGCAGAACTCCTCAGATCAGTACGTGGGGGTCCGGGCCGCTGCACCGCGGCGGGCGCGGCTCGACCCGACAACCCGACCAGGATACCGGCAGCCGCAACGATCACCAAAATGCCGTCGCCGCGCAGCGCGTGGACCACGATCAGGCTACCGACCGGCGGCAACTTCGTGCCGGTGCTGTCAGGTCCAATCGCTAGGCTGACCCGCACGGCGGGGCGTCACATTCGGTGGAGGTAAGGCATGTCGGCTCGACTGCTCGATGCCCCCACGCTGCGGAAGTGGTCGCACACCGCGGTCGGTGACCTCATCACCCACACCGACGAGATCAACCGGCTCAATGTGTTCCCGGTCGCCGACGCCGATACCGGCACGAACATGCTGTTCACCATGCGTTCGGCCTGGGCGCAGGCCGACGCGCTGCCCCACACCGACGACGTCGCCGAGGTCGCGGGAGCGCTGGCGCGCGGGGCCTTGCACGGGGCGCGGGGAAATTCCGGCGTGATCCTGTCCCAGATCCTGCGGGCGGTGGCCGAGGTCACCGCGGAGGCGGTTTCGGACCGTGGGAGCGGGCTGGTCGCCGTGGACGGGCCGTTGTTCGCCGCTGCGCTGCGCCACGCCGTGGTGCTGGTGATCCGCTCGATGGGAGAGGCCGTGCCCGGCACCATCGTCACGGTGCTCCAGGACGCGGCTGAGGCCGCGGAACTGGCCTGCGCCGAGCGCGCCGGGCTGCCCGACGTCGTGTGCAGGGCCGCGGATGCGGCGGCGCAGTCGCTCGACCGGACCACCGGCCAACTCGACGTGCTGGCCCGCGCGGGCGTGGTGGACGCCGGCGGCCGCGGGTTGCTGGTACTGCTGGACGCGATGAGCACGACGCTGACCGACCGCGCAGTGCGCAGGACGCCGTACGCCCCGGCGCCACCGCTGCATGCCGACGCCGGCGGGGCGCACGTCGTCAAGGCTCCGCAGTTCGAGGTGATGTACCTGCTGAGCGAATGCGATCCGGCGGGAGTGGAACGACTCCGCGCCGACCTGGACGCCCTCGGCGATTCGGTGGCGATCGCCGCCGCGTCGGAGGGCGGCGGCCACTACTCCGTGCACGTGCACGCCGACGATGCGGGCGCCGCCGTTGAGGCCGGCCTCGCCGTGGGGGTGCCCAGCCGCATTCAGATCACGGCGCTCACCGGCACCGCCGGTGCGCGTCCCGGGGGCGGATGGTCGCGAGGCCGCACTGTGCTCGCCGTCGTCGACGGACAGGGCGCCGAGGAGTTGTTCGCCGGTGAAGGCGCGCACGTGCTGCGGATCGACGGGGAGGCGCCGGTCAGCGCCAAACAGCTGCTGCACGCGCTCGTCAACGCCGACGCCGGCCAGGCGATGATCCTGCCGAACGGATACGTCGCCGCCGAAGAACTGGTCGCCGGGTGCACGGCGGCGATGGGCTGGGGCATCGACGTCGTGCCGGTTCCCGCGGCGTCCATGGTGCAGGGCCTGGCGGCGCTGGCGGTCCACGACGAGTCGAGGCAGGCCGTCGACGACGGATACACCATGGCCCGGGCGGCCGCCGGTGCCCGCCACGGGTCGGTGCGGGTCGCCACCGAGGAGGCGCTCACGTGGGCGGGCATGTGCAAGCCGGGCAACGGCCTCGGCATCTCGGGCGACGAGGTGCTGGTCGTGGGTGACGACCTCGTCGCCGCGGGCGCGGGCCTGATCGATCTGCTGCTGTCCGCAGGCGGCGAACTCGTGACCGTCCTCACCGGTGCCGGAGTCGACGACGGCGTCGCCGCCGCACTCGGCGAGCATGTGCACGAACGCCACCTCGGCGCCGAACTGGTCACCTACCACACCGGCCACCGCGGCGACGCTCTGCTGATCGGGGTGGAGTAGCCGTGGCGACGCTGCACGACCGCCTCGACTTCGTGATCGGCAAGAAGGCCGCGGATCCGCTCGCCGAGTACTTCGGCTTCCACACCGTCAACGACCTGCTGCGTCACTACCCCCGCAAGTACAGCGACGAGATGACGACCGTCAACGAGGGCGAGGAACTCGAAGAGGGCGTCCATGTCACGTTCGTCGACACGATCTCCAAAGCCGAAGTGCGGTACACGAACCGGCAGCCGCGGCGCGAGTATCTGGTCGTCACGCTCGGGAACCGCAGGCCGAAGGTGACCGCGACGTTCTTCAACGTCAAGTTCCTCAAGAAGCAGTTGGTCGAGGGTGCGAAGGTGATGCTCTCGGGGGAGGTCGGCTACTTCAAGGGCACGATGCAGCTGACCCATCCGGCGTTTCTCGTACTGCACGAGAGCGGCAACGTGCGCGGGTCCAAGTCGCTGCGCGCCATCGCGGAGGCGTCCGGAACGACCGGTGAGGACCTGCTGGCGGCGTTCGAACGCGACTTCTTCCCGATCTATCCGGCCAACAAGAAGGTGCAGACCTGGGAGATCTACGCCTGCGTGCGTCAGGTGCTCGACGTCTTAGACCCTGTCCCCGAACCTCTTCCGGAATCCTTTCTGCGACAACACAATCTGATCACCGAAGACCAAGCGCTGCGGGCCATCCACACCGCCGAGAGATCCGCTGACCGCGATGCCGCCGTCGCTCGCCTGACGTACGACGAGGCCATCGGGCTGCAGTGGGCACTGGTCGGCCGACGCCACGGTGAGCTCAGCGAATCCGGTCCGGCCGCCCCTCGCCGCGACGACGGGCTCGTCGCCGCCATGCACCGACAGATGCCGTTCGAGTTGACCGGCGGCCAGAAGGATGTGCTCGACGTGATCTCGGGCGAACTCTCGGGAACCCGGCCGATGAACCGCATGCTGCAGGGCGAGGTCGGCTCGGGTAAAACCATCGTCTCGGTGCTGGCGATGCTTCAGATGGTCGACGCCGGTTATCAGTGTGCGCTGCTCGCCCCCACGGAAGTCCTTGCCGCACAGCATGCCCGGTCGATCCGCGCCGTACTCGGTCCGTTGGCGATGGCAGGCCAACTCGGTGGCGTGGAGAACGCCACGCGCATCGCGCTGTTGACCGGATCGATGTCGGCGCAACAGAAGCGCGCGGTGCGCGACGAAGTCGCAGGCGGCGAGGCGGGCATCGTCATCGGCACGCACGCCCTGCTGCAGGACGCCGTCGAGTTCCACCGCCTCGGCATGGTTGTCGTCGACGAACAGCACCGCTTCGGGGTGGAGCAGCGGGATCGCCTGCGCGGCAAGGCCCCCGAGGGCATCACTCCGCATCTGCTGGTGATGACGGCCACCCCGATCCCACGCACCGTCGCGTTGACCTACTACGGCGATCTGGAGACCTCGACGCTGCGCGAGCTGCCGCGGGGCAGGCAGCCGATCACCACCAACACCGTCTTCCTCAGCGAACACCCGCGCTGGCTGGACCGGGTCTGGCAACGCATCACCGAAGAGGTGCGCGAGGGTCGGCAGGCGTACGTGGTGGCCTCGCGGATCGACGAAAGCGACAAGACCGCCAACGACAAAGAGGGCGGCCCGCCACCAATCACGGTCGTCGAGCTGTTCGACCGGCTGCGCCGCGGCCCGCTCTCGGGTCTGCGGCTCGGGCTCATGCACGGCCGGCTGCCCGCCGACGAGAAGGACGCCGTGATGGCCGCGTTCCGCTCCGCAGAGATCGACGTGCTGGTGTGCACGACGGTCATCGAGGTCGGGGTGGACGTGCCGAATGCGACGGTGATGGTCGTGATGGACGCCGACCGTTTCGGTATCAGCCAGCTGCACCAGTTGCGCGGACGGATCGGTCGCGGAGCGCACCCCAGCTTGTGTCTGCTCGTCACCAAGCTGCCGCAGGGGAGCAAGGCCGGCGCCCGGCTTTCCGCCGTCGCGTCGACGTTGGACGGCTTCGCGCTCGCCGACCTGGACCTGCGCGAGCGCCAGGAGGGAGATGTGCTGGGCTACAACCAGTCCGGCCGCGCGATCACGCTGCGCTTCCTGTCTCTGCAGGAGCACCTCGACATCATCGAGACCGCCCGCGACTTCTGCGCCCGCTTGTACGAGCGAGACCCCGCGAATCCGGGGATGGCCGCGCTGGCCGGGCCGTTCGTCGACACCGACCGCGTTGAGTTCCTGGACAAGGCATGAACCGCAAGCATCTGTGGTGGCTGACCACGATCGTCGCGCTCGCGGTGATCGTCGCCGTACAGGCGGTCAACTCGGCGGGGGAGCGCGCACACTTCATCGCGCGGGCCGACATTCCGACCGTCGCGCCAGGCGTCGACGTCCTCGCCGGGGTGCCCGTCATCCCGTTGCGGATCCGCGGATACGACTACCGCAGAGCGGCCTTCGGGGACAGTTGGACCGACGACAACGCGGCACCGGGAGGGCATAACGGCTGCGACACCCGCAACGACATCCTCAACCGCGACCTCGACGACAAGACGTTCGTGTCGATCAAGCGCTGCCCCAACGCCGTTGCGACCGGAGTCCTGCACGACCCGTACACCAACGCCGTCGTCGCCTTCACCCGCGGCGAGAAGACCGGGGCGGCGGTGCAGATCGACCACATCGTCCCGCTGGCGCTCGCGTGGGACCTGGGCGCGCGTGGCTGGCCCGAGGGCCTGCGGGTCCGGTTCGCCAACGACCCGGCGAATCTGATCGCGGTCGCAGGAAACGCCAACCAGGACAAGGGAGATCACGAGCCCGCGAACTGGATGCCGGCCAACGCGGCGTTCCACTGCCAGTACGCGATTCAGTTCATCGCGGTGCTGCGCGGCTACGGGCTGCCGATCGACGCTCCGTCGGCCGGCGTGCTGCGCAACGCCGCCGCCACCTGCCCGACGGGCTGAAAGCCTAGGTGCCGGTGTAGGTTTCCGGGTCCGGGCGGAACCGCTTGCCCTCATCGAGCCCGTTGAGCGAGCCCATCTCGTCATCGGTGAGCTCGAAGTCGAAGACCTCGAGATTCGAGGCGATCCGATCCGGCTTCGACGACCGGGCGATGACCGCGTTGCCCAGCTGAATGCTCCACCGGATCAACACCTGTGCGGGCGTCTTGCCCTGTGCCTGCGCCACCGAGGTGACCGCCTCGTTCTCGAGCAGGTGCCCGACGCCCAACGGTCCGTAGGCCTGGGTGACGATGCCGTAGCCGGCGTTGACCTCGCGCAGCTCCGCCTGGTTGAGCAGCGGGTGCAGCTCGAGTTGGTTGACCGCCGGGGTGAAGAACGACAGGTCGATGACGTCGGAGAGGTGCTCGGCGTGGAAGTTGGCGACGCCGATCGACCTGGTGTCGCCGACCTCCTTGCGCTTCATCAACCCGCCCCAGCTGTCGACGTACTTGCCGTGCTCACCGGCGGGCCAGTGGATCAGGTACAGGTCGACGTAGTCGAGGCCGAGCCTGTCGAGGCTGGCCTTGAGCGCGTCTTGAGACGACTGGAAGCCGAGGTCGGGCGTGGCCAGCTTGGTGGTGACGAAGATCTCGTCGCGCGGAACCCCGGACGACTTGATGGCCCGGCCGACGGCTTCCTCGTTGCCGTAGGCCGCGGCGGTGTCGATCAGCCGGTACCCGGCGGACAGCGCCGCGAGCACCGCCTCCTCGGTCTCGGACTCCGACAGCTCGCCGACGCCGAGACCGAACACCGGCATCGTGTGATCGTCGTTGAGTGTGACGGTCGGAACCGCACCCGATTCGGTCATTTCACCTATCCCGTGAATTCGAAGGTCCGTGGATCGGGGCCCAACCGAGTGCCGTCGCCGAGCTCGGACACGGATGCCATGTCCTGTTCGCTCAGTTCGAAATCGAACACGTCGAAATTGCTCACGATTCTCTCGGGGGTCACCGACTTCGGGATGACTATATTGCCGAGCTGCATATGCCACCTAATCAACACCTGGGCCGGCGTCTTGCCGTGTTTCTCGGCGACCGAGACCACGGTGTCGTTCTTGAGCAGTGATCCCTGGCCCAGCGGGCTCCACGCCTCGGTGGCGATGCCCATCTGAGCGTGCACTTCGCGCAGCTCCTCCTGCTGCAGCAGCGGGTGAAGTTCGATCTGGTTGACCGTGGGCACGATCCCTGTCGCGTCGACGAGTTCGCGCAGGTGTTCGGGCTCGAAGTTGCTCACCCCGATCGACCGGATGCGACCCTGCTCGCGCAGGTGCGCGAACGCCTTGAACGTCTCGACGAACGCGCCCTTGGCCGGCATCGGCCAGTGGATGAGGTAGAGGTCAAGGTAATCGAGCCCGAGCCGCTTCATGCTCTTGTCGAAGGCGGTGAGCGTGGTGTCGTAGCCCTGATCGGCGTTCCACAGCTTGGTGGTGATGAAGACCTCATCGCGCGGTACGCCCGACTTCTCGAGCGCCTGACCCACCTCGCGTTCGTTCTGGTACGCGGCGGCGGTGTCGACGTGCCGGTAGCCGGCCTCGAGGGCGGTCGCGACCGCACGTTCGGTGTCCTCGGGCGGGGTCTGCCAAACACCGAGCCCAACCTGAGGTATCGAATTACCGTCGTTCAAAGTGATCGAGGGAGATGCCATGACTTCGAGTCTGCCAGGCGAGGCGGAGCCGGTCGTACCGCCGAAGCGCGCGAAGGTGTCGATGGTCAAGGCCGGCGGCGTGACGTCGCGTGCGTTTCCGCGGATACCGGACGCCGTGAAGCGACTGCTGCTGGGCCGTCGTTCCGTGGTCATCGACGGCAACACCCTCGACACGACCATGCAGCTGATGCTCGCCGGCCAGAAGACCGTCGGCATCGGTGGGCTGACGCTGAGTCCCGACGACGCCGAGGCGCGCGCGCTGCTGGGGATGCTGGCGGCGGCCTTCAAACAGAACATCCCGGTCGCGTCGGTGTCGAGCCTTTCGATTCCGGGTCCAGGCGGCCCCATCCCGGCGCGCCACTACCGCCCCGCCGACGGCGACGGAGCACCGCTGCTGGTCTTCTACCACGGTGGCGGCCAAGTCCTCGGCGACCTCGACACGCACGACGACCTGTGCCGGCTGATCTGCCGCCAGGGCCGCATGCACGTGCTGTCGGTCGACTACCGGCTGGCGCCCGAACATCCGGCGCCCGCCGGTAACGACGACGCATTCGCCGCGTTCGGCTGGGCATGCGAGCACGCTGCCGAACTGGGCGCGGACCCCGAGGGCGTCGCCGTCGGCGGCGATAGTGCGGGCGGCAACCAGGCGACCCTCGTCGCGCACCGCGCCCGCGCCGAGGGACCGCAACCCGCCCTGCAGTTCCTGCTGTATCCGGTGGTCAACTACCGCGACGAGACCCGGTCGCAGGCACTGTTCGACGACGGGTTCTTCCTCACCCGGAACGACCTGCGCTGGTGTCGGGCCAAATACCTGCGCGGCGGGATCGATCCGGGCGACCCGCGGGTGTCGCCGCTGCTCGCCGACGACCTGTCGGGCTTGGCGCCGACGCTGATCGTCACCGCCGGTTTCGACCCGCTGCGCGATGAAGGCAGGCAATACGCCGACGCCCTGCGGGCGGCCGGGGTTCGCGTCGACCACCGCGAGTTCGGCTCGTTGATCCACGGCTTCGCGAACTTCTTCCCGTTCGGCGGCGACAGCGCCACCGCGATGGCCGAGGTGATTTCCGCATTGCGGGCGCATCTCGCCCGCGGCTGACCGGGCGGGGAAATCGCGCCGGTACTCTTACCGGCGTGGCCTCGAAACCCAAGAAGACCCCGCGCTACGACCTGAAGGCGGCCGACCGCCGACGCAACCGCGCCGTGCAGATCGGGTTGACGTCCGTCGTCGTCATCTTCGCTGTCGCGCTTGTGCTGTACATCGTGATGACCAAAGAGGACAAACCCGGTGAGGGCGAGACCCGGGCCGTGCGCGTGGCGTCGAGCAACCTGATCACCAAGGAAGGCACATCCGAGCCCAAGGCGGTGCTGTCGCTCTACGAGGACTTCCTGTGCCCGGCGTGCGGCAACTTCGAGAAGCAGTTCGGCCCCACGGTCAACAAGCTGATCGACACCGGAGCGGTGGCCGCCGACTACAACATGGTCTCGATCCTGGACCGCGCGGGGCAGGGGTATTCGACCCGCGCGGCGAACGCCGGCTACTGCGTGGCCGAGGCCGACACCGACGCCTTCCGACGCTTCCACGCCGCGCTCTTCGCCCAGCAGCCCGAAGAGGGCGTCGGCCCGTTCCCCGACAACGCCCGGCTTATCGAGGTCGCCCGGCAGGCGGGGGTCACGGGTGACGTTCCGAACTGCATCAACGGCGGCCGCTTCAACGACATGGTCAAGGGGCTGGCGAAGGCGAGCGGCGTGAACTCGACGCCGACCATCCGGATCAACGGCAATGACTACTCGCCGTCGACGCCGGACGCGCTGATCGCCGAGATCAAGAAGATCGTCGGCGATGTGCCCGGATTGGACGCCGGGGCACCGCCGCCCAACGCCGACCCGACCCCGCCGCCGAGGCCGTGACGGTCGCCGCGCCCGGCGCCGTCTCGCCGACCGATCCCGCGGCTGAGCCGCCGGCGGGGGTGTCGGTGGGTCGGCCGAGCGCGGTCTGGATCCTCATCGCCGGTGTGCTGGGACTGGCCGCCGCGATCGCGCTCACGGTCGAGAAGATCGAGCTGCTGATCGATCCGGAGTACGTGCCGTCGTGCAGTTTGAACCCCGTGCTGTCCTGCGGTTCGGTGATGATCACGCCGCAGGCGTCGGCGTTCGGTTTCCCCAACTCCCTGATCGGCATCGTCTCGTTCACGATCGTCCTGGTGACCGGTGTGCTGGCGCTCGCCCGGGTGGAACTGCCGCGCTGGTACTGGGCGGGTCTGGCCACCGGCACGCTGCTGGGCGCCGCGTTCGTGCACTGGCTGATCTTCCAGAGCCTCTACCGCATCGGTGCGCTGTGCCCGTACTGCATGGTCGTGTGGGCGGTGACGATCCCGCTGCTGGTCGTCGCCTCGGTCATCGCGCTGGCGCCCCAGCACGGCAACGCCGTGACGCGGGTGCTGCACACCTGGCGGTGGTCACTTGTCGCGCTGTGGTTCACCGCCCTGATCCTGCTGATCCTCGTGCGCTTCTGGAGCTACTGGTCCACGCTCATCTGATCCGGCCGCAGAGTTAAGGTAGCCCGTGATTTCTAAGGTCCTGGTCGCCAATCGCGGCGAGATCGCGATCCGCGCCTTCCGCGCCGCGTACGAGATGGGGATCGACACCGTCGCGGTCTACCCCTACGAGGACCGCAACAGCGTGCACCGGCTGAAGGCCGACGAGTCCTACCAGATCGGCGAGACCGGTCATCCCGTCCGGGCGTACCTGTCGGTCGACGAAATCATCCGGGTGGCCCGGCATGCCGGCGCGGACGCGGTGTACCCGGGATACGGCTTCCTGTCGGAAAATCCGGCGTTGGCGGCGGCGTGCGCGGAGGCCGGCATCACGTTCGTGGGGCCCAGCGCGAAAGTGCTCGAGTTGACGGGCAACAAGTCCCGTGCGATCGAGGCGGCCCGCGCTGCGGGGCTTCCGGTGCTGAACTCGTCGCCTCCTTCGGCGTCGGCCGAGGAACTGTTGGCCGCCGCGGAGAACCTGGAGTTCCCGTTGTTCGTCAAGGCCGTGTCCGGCGGCGGCGGGCGGGGGATGCGACGGGTCACCGACATCGACGCGCTACCCGACGCGATCGACGCCGCGGCGCGCGAAGCGGAGTCCGCTTTCGGCGATCCGACGCTGTACCTCGAGCAGGCGGTGCTCAACCCCCGCCATATCGAGGTGCAGATCCTCGCCGATACCCACGGCAACGTGATGCACCTGTTCGAGCGCGACTGCAGCGTGCAGCGCAGGCACCAGAAGGTCATCGAGCTGGCGCCGGCGCCGAACCTGTCCGACGAACTGCGGCAACGGATCTGCGCCGACGCGGTGGCGTTCGCCAAGGAGATCGATTACACGTTCGCCGGCACTGTCGAGTTCCTGCTCGACGAGCGCGGTCACTACGTGTTCATCGAGTGCAATCCGCGCATCCAGGTCGAGCACACCGTCACCGAGGAGATCACCGACGTCGACCTGGTGTCGAGCCAGTTGCGCATCGCCGACGGCGAGACCCTCGAGAGCCTCGAACTGAGCCAGGACGCGCTGCCCGCACCGCGGGGTTTCGCGATGCAGTGCCGGATCACCACCGAGGATCCGGCCAACGGGTTCCGCCCCGACACCGGCCGCATCACCGGGTACCGCACGCCGGGCGGGGCGGGCATCCGGCTGGACGGCGGTACGCATCTGGGCGCCGAAATCAGCGCGCACTTCGACTCGATGCTGGTGAAGCTGACCTGCCGGGGCCGCGACTTCGGTGCCGCGGTGGCGCGGGCGCGACGTGCGTTGGCGGAGTTCCGGATTCGCGGGGTGTCGACGAACATCCCGTTCCTGCAGGCCGTGGTGAACGATGCGGACTTCCGCGCCGGGCGGATCAGCACGTCGTTCATCGACGAGCGCCCGTATCTGCTGACCGCCCGAACACCGGCCGACCGCGGCACCAAGATCCTCAACTACCTGGCCGACGTGACGGTCAACCAGCCGCACGGCCCGCGCACCGCGTCGGTGTACCCGCACGACAAACTGCCCGGCATCGACCTCGACGCCGCGGCGCCCGACGGCAGCAAGCAGCGGCTGACCGAGCTGGGCCCCGAGGGGTTCGCCCGGTGGTTGCGCGACTCGAAACCGTTGGGCGTCACCGACACGACGTTCCGCGATGCCCATCAGTCGCTGCTGGCCACCCGGGTGCGGACCAACGGGCTGCTGATGGTGGCGCCCTACATCGCGCGCATGACGCCGCAGCTGCTCTCGCTCGAATGCTGGGGTGGTGCGACTTACGATGTGGCGCTTCGGTTTCTGAAGGAAGACCCGTGGGAGCGGCTGGCCGCGCTGCGCGAGACCGTACCCAACATCTGCCTGCAGATGCTGCTGCGTGGGCGTAACACCGTCGGGTACACGCCGTATCCGGAGATCGTCACCGACGCGTTCGTCGCCGAGGCGACGGCGACGGGCATCGACATCTTCCGCATCTTCGATGCGCTCAACAACGTTGAGTCGATGCGCCCCGCGATCGACGCCGTGCGCGAAACCGGTACGGCGGTGGCCGAAGTCGCGATGAGTTACACCGGCGACCTGTCGGATCCGGGGGAGAACCTCTACACGCTGGACTACTACCTCAAGCTCGCCGAGCAGATCGTCGACGCCGGCGCTCACGTGCTGGCGATCAAGGACATGGCCGGGCTGCTGCGCCCGCAGGCCGCGCACACCCTGATCGGCGCGCTGCGCAGCCGCTTCGACCTGCCGGTGCACGTGCACACCCACGACACCCCGGGTGGACAGTTGGCGACGTACCTGGCGGCCTGGCAGACGGGTGCGAGCGCGGTCGACGGCGCGGCCGCGCCGCTGGCCGGCACCACCAGCCAGCCTGCGCTGAGTTCGATCGTCGCCGCGACCGCGCACACCGAGTACGACACCGGGCTTTCGCTGCAGGCGGTCTGCGACCTCGAGCCGTACTGGGAGGCGCTGCGAAAGGTGTACGCGCCGTTCGAGTCTGGTCTTCCGGCGCCGACGGGGCGGGTGTATCACCACGAGATCCCCGGTGGTCAGCTGTCGAACCTGCGCCAGCAGGCCATCGCGCTGGGGTTCGGTGACCGTTTCGAGGAGATCGAGGCCAACTACGCCGCCGCCGACCGGGTCCTGGGACGGCTGGTGAAGGTCACCCCGTCGTCGAAGGTGGTCGGCGACCTCGCGCTCGCGCTTGTCGGTGCCGGCATCAGCGCCGACGAATTCGCCTCGGACCCGGCGCGTTTCGACATTCCCGATTCGGTGATCGGGTTCCTGCGCGGCGAGCTCGGCGATCCGCCGGGCGGATGGCCCGAACCGCTGCGCACCAAGGCGCTGGCCGGCCGCGCCCCGGCCAAATCGCAGGAGGAACTCAGCGAAGAGGACGAAGCGTTGCTCGCGCAGGCCGGACCGAAGCGACAGGCCGCGCTGAACCGGCTGCTGTTCCCCGGGCCGACGAAGGAACTCGAGGCCCATCGCGAACAGTACGGCGACACGTCGAGCCTGTCGGCCAACCAGTTCTTCTACGGGCTGCGCAGCGGCGAGGAGCACCGGGTCAAACTGGAACGCGGGGTCGAACTGCTGATCGGGCTCGAGGCCATCTCCGATCCCGACGAGCGCGGCATGCGCACGGCGATGTGCATCCTCAACGGCCAGTTGCGGCCCGTTCTGGTGCGTGACCGCAACGTCGCCAGCGACATTCCCACCGCCGAGAAGGCGGACAAGGCCAATCCCGACCACATCGCCGCGCCCTTCGCCGGGGTGGTCAGCGTCGGAGTCGCCGTCGACGACGAGGTCGAGGCCGGCCAGACGGTGGCCACGATCGAGGCCATGAAGATGGAGGCCGCCATCACCGCGCCGAAGGCGGGCAAGGTGAGTCGGGTCGCGGTATCCGAGACCGCACAGGTCGAAGGCGGCGATCTGCTGGTGGTGGTCAGCTGACCCGCATCATCGCCGGCGCGCTGGGCGGTCGACGAATCACCGTGCCGCAACAGCGATCCGGGTCTGGAACCCGTCCCACCACCGACCGGGTGCGCGAAGCGTTGTTCAACGTGCTGGCCGCGCGCGTCGACCTGAGCGGGGCCGCGGTGCTCGACCTCTACGCCGGCTCGGGTGCACTCGGGCTCGAGGCGCTCTCCCGCGGTGCGGTGCAGGCGACGTTCGTCGAGTCCGATCGGCGCGCCGCGGCCGTCATCGCCGACAACGTCGCGGCGCTCGGTGTCGCCGGGGCGACCGTGCGGCGCGGGGCGGTGGCCGCGGTGCTGGCCGCGGACGCCCCGCGGCGGGTCGACCTGGTGCTCGCGGATCCGCCGTACGAGGTCGCCGCCGAAGAGGTCGAGTCGGTGCTGAGGCTGCTCGCCGAACGCGGTTGGGCCGGAGCGGGAACCGTCGTCGTGGTGGAACGGGCGGCGAACGGGCCCCCGTTGTCGTGGCCGCCGGGCTGGCGGGAGTGGCCGTCACGCACATACGGCGACACCCGCCTGGAGCTTGCCGAAGCGTCCGAGCGGCCCTGCTAGCGTCATCGCTCATGAGCGGCGCGGTATGCCCAGGATCCTTCGACCCGGTCACGCTCGGGCACGTCGACATCTTCGAGCGCGCCGCCGCGCAGTTCGACGAGCTGATCGTCGCGGTTCTGGTCAACCCGAACAAGAAGGGCATGTTCACCCTCGAAGAGCGCATTGCGATGATCGAGGAGTCCGCCGCCCACCTGCCGAACCTGCGCGTCGAGTCGGGTCAGGGCCTGGTGGTGGATTTCGTCAGGCAGCGCGGTATGACCGCGATCGTCAAGGGCCTGCGCACCGGGACCGACTTCGAATACGAACTGCAGATGGCGCAGATGAACAAGCACATCGCCGGTGTCGACACCTTCTTCGTGGCCACCACACCGCGCTATTCGTTCGTGTCCTCGTCGCTGGCCAAGGAGGTCGCGTCGATGGGCGGCGACGTCTCCGACCTGCTGCCCGCCGCGGTCAACACGCGCGTGCAGGCCAAGCTGCGTCAGGGTTAGCCCGCTTTCGGCAGGGGTAGTCAGAGGGCAGCGCACAGCCCATTCGCGCACCCACCACTACCGAAAATGCAGGGAGTTTCTGCCATGGCTGAAACATTCGTCCAAAACACCGATGACGTCGTGAAGTTCCTGACCGATCAGCACAACCTGATCAAGGATTTGTTCGAAGAAGTGCTGAGCGCCTCAGAGACGGAGGCCCGTGAGAAGGCGTTCGCCGATCTGCGTCAACTGCTCGCCGTGCACGAGACCGCCGAGGAAATGGTGGTCCATCCGCGCGCCCGCAAGGAGGTCGCCGATGGTGAGGCGATCGTCGATGCGCGCCTCAAGGAGGAGCACGAGGCCAAGGAATTTCTGTCGAAGCTCGAGAAGATGGACATCGGGTCGAAGGAGTTCATCGACGAGCTCACGAAGTTCCGCGACGACGTGGTCGAGCACGCCGAGCACGAGGAGCGCGAGGAGTTCAGTCACCTCCAGAAGAACCTCGACGGCGACGACCTCAAGCGGATGGCGGGCGCCGTGCAGGCCGCCGAGGCGATCGCGCCGACGCATCCGCATGCCGGCGTCGAGTCGGCCAAAGCCAACTTCGCGCTGGGCCCCTTCGCGTCGATGCTCGACCGCGCGCGCGACCTCATCGGCGCCGCGGTGAAGTAACCGCAACCCCTTCTGCAGCCGAACGTGAGCTTGTGTCCGAAGTGTCGGACACAAGCTCACGTTCGGCGTCGACGTCGGCAGCGCATCACCGGGTTGACATAATGCGGACAGCAATTCAGTCAGCAGTTGCGGCCTGGGAAGGGGAGAGACTCAGCAATCCGTGAATTTCGGACGTCCGGGGCGACACACCGGGCGGGAAACTGAGTCACAGGGGTAACACCAGGCACACTAGTAACTGTCAACTTCGCCTGGAGGGTGTTGCCGTGTACCGAGTTTTTGAGGCGCTCGATGAACTGAGCGCAATCGTGGAAGAAGCCCGCGGCGTGCCGATGACGGCAGGCTGCGTCGTGCCCCGCGGCGATGTCCTCGAGTTGATCGACGACATCAAGGACGCCATCCCCGGCGAGCTCGACGACGCCCAGGATGTGCTCGACGCGCGCGACGGGATGTTGCGCGAGGCCAAGGAGCACTCCGACCAGATGGTGTCGACGGCCACGGCCGAGGCCGACTCCGTCCTCAACCACGCCCGCGCCGAGGCCGATCGGCTGCTCGCCGATGCGAAGGCCCAGGCCGATCGGATGGTGTCCGAGGCCCGCCAGCACAGCGAGCGGATGGTCGGCGAGGCCCGCGAGGAGGCCAATCGCGTCGCCGCCACCGCCAAGCGCGAGTACGAGGCCAGCACCGGACGGGCCAAAACCGAGGCCGACCGGCTCATCGAGAGCGGCAACCTCGCCTACGAGAAGGCCGTGCAGGAAGGCATCAAGGAGCAGCAGCGCCTGGTGTCGCAGACCGAGATCGTGCAGACCGCGACCGCCGAGGCGACCCGGTTGATCGACTCGGCGCACGCCGAGGCCGACCGGTTGCGCGGCGAATGCGACATCTACGTCGACAGCAAGCTCGCCGAATTCGAGGACTTCCTCAACGGCACGCTGCGCTCGGTCGGACGCGGTCGCCACCAGCTTCGGACCGCCGCCGGCACGCACGACTACGCGGCGCGCTAGCTCCGGAGGTCGCCGAAAAACCTCGCCGTAAAATGGGTGATTATGGCGACGCATGCCAAAGCGGCGACGCATCGCGCGTCACAATCGCCGCTTGTGATCAACATTTCCCGGCTGGGGAGACGGCCCGGCTCGATGATGGCCGTCTCCGAGACGGTGCCCAGCCCGACGCGGATCGGCCTCGACCTGGTCGGCATCGACGAGGGCGCGCCGCTCGCGCTCGACCTGCGGGTCGAGTCGGTGTCGGAGGGCGTGCTCGTCAGCGGGACGGTGTCGGCGCCGACGTCGGGTGACTGCGCCCGCTGCCTGACCCCGGTCACCGGCGACGTCGAGATCGACCTCACCGAGCTGTTCGCCTATCCCGACAGCGCCACCGACGAGACCACCGAGGCCGACGAGGTCGGGCGCGTGGTGGACGACACCGTCGACCTCGAGCAGCCGATCATCGACGCCGTGGGGTTGGCGCTGCCGTTCGCCCCGCTGTGCGGTCCGGACTGCGCCGGCCTGTGTCCCGACTGCGGCGTGGCGCTGGCCACCGCCGAACCCGGCCACCACCACGAGCAGCTCGATCCGCGCTGGGCCAAGCTGGCGGGCATGTTCGACACAGTCGGCGGAGCCGACGATCCCACTGAGGACACGCGTGACTGACCGCGCCGCGCTGCTGGCGGCGCTGGGCGTCGACCTGCCCGACGAACTGCTCACCATGGCGCTCACCCATCGCAGCTACTCCTACGAGAACGGCGGCCTGCCGACCAACGAGCGACTGGAGTTTCTCGGCGACGCCGTGCTCGGGTTGACCATCACCGAGGAGCTCTACCACCGTCATCCGGAGCGGTCCGAGGGCGATCTGGCCAAGCTGCGCGCCAGCATCGTCAACACCCAGGCGCTCGCCGACGTCGGTCGCCACTTGACCGACGTCGGGCTCGGTGCCTACCTGTTGCTCGGTAAGGGCGAGTTGAACTCCGGTGGCGCCGACAAGGCCAGCATCCTCGCCGACGGGGTCGAATCCCTCTTGGGGGCAATCTATTTGGAACACGGCAACGCGGTCGTCCGCGAGGTGATCCTGCGCTTGTTCCGCCAGCTCTTGGACACGGCGCCGACGCTGGGGGCCGGGCTGGACTGGAAGAGCAGCCTGCAGGAGCTGACCGCATCACGGGGCTTGGGTGCGCCGGCGTACGTCGTCACGTCGACGGGGCCCGACCACGACAAGGAGTTCACCGCAACGGTCGTCGTCACCGACACCGAGTACGGCACCGGGGTCGGACGCACCAAGAAGGAGGCCGAACTCAAGGCGGCCGCGGCGGCGTGGAATGCGTTGTCCGCCACCGAGGTAGATGCCTGAGCTTCCCGAGGTCGAGGTCGTCCGGCGCGGGTTGCACGCGCACGTCGTCGACAAGACCATCACCGCTGTGCGCGTACATCATCCGCGCGCGGTGCGCAGGCACGACGCGGGGCCGGCGGATCTGACCGCACGGCTGCTCGACAGCACGATCACCGGTACCGGGCGGCGGGGTAAGTACCTGTGGCTGACGCTGGACGACGGCTCGGCGCTCGTGGTGCATCTGGGGATGAGCGGACAGATGCTGCTCGGGCCGCTGCCGCGGGAGAACCACCTGCGCATCGCCGCGCTGCTCGACGATGGCACGGCGTTGAGCTTCGTCGACCAACGCACGTTCGGCGGGTGGATGCTCACGGACATGGTCACCGTCGAGGGAACCGATGTCCCGGTGCCCGTCGCACACCTCGCGCGTGATCCGCTCGACCCGCGCTTCGACCGCGACGGTGTCGTGAAGGTGTTGCGCGGCAAGCACTCTGAGATCAAGCGCCAGCTCCTCGATCAGACCGTCGTATCGGGCATCGGCAACATCTACGCCGATGAGGCGCTGTGGCGGGCCAAGGTCAACGGCGCCCGGCCGGCATCGTCGCTGACGCGGGTGAAGCTCGCCGAACTGCTCGACGCGGCCGCCGAGGTGATGCGGGAGGCGCTCGATCAGGGTGGGACATCGTTCGACTCGTTGTATGTCAACGTCAACGGCGAGTCGGGCTACTTCGACCGGTCGCTGGACGCCTACGGCCGCGAAGGCGAGCCGTGCCGGCGCTGCGGGGCGATCATGCGGCGGGAGAAGTTCATGAACCGCTCGTCGTTCTACTGCCCGAAATGCCAACCGCGGCCGAGGGTACGACGAACCGCGCCGAGACCGACGTAATGGTCGATTGCACGCGCACTTTTCCGCCAATACGTCGGTCTGGGCGAAGATGGGGCCATGACCGAACTCTGGGTTGAGCGCACGGGGGAGCGCCGCTACGTCGGCCGCAGCTCGCGCGGTGCGGAGGTGCTCGTCGGCAGCGAAGACGTGGAGGGCGTCTTCACCCCAGGCGAGCTGCTGAAGATCGCACTCGCGGCGTGCAGCGGGATGGCCAGCGACGCGCCGCTGCGGCGACGGCTAGGCGACGACTACCGCACGACGATCCGCGTCTCCGGGCCGGCCGACCGCGAGCAGGAGCGTTACCCGCTGCTCGAGGAACACATGGAACTCGACCTGTCCGGCCTGTCGGAACAGGAGATCGCGCGGGTACTCACGGTGGTCGAGCGTGCGATCGACCAGGTCTGCACGGTCGGCCGCACCCTCAAATCCGGGACCAAAGTGACGTTTGAGGTACATGATGCAGGAGTTAGCTGAGGTACGACTGACCGCGTGGGTGCACGGGCACGTGCAGGGCGTCGGATTCCGGTGGTGGACCCGCGCCCGCGCACTCGAACTGGGGCTGACCGGATTCGCAGCGAACAAGCCCGACGGCCGGGTTCAGGTGGTCGCCCAGGGCCCCCGCGAGTCCTGCCGGCGGCTACTTGACCTGCTGCAAAGCGGTGAAACGCCGGGTCGGGTCGACAACGTCGTCGCCGACTTCACAGAACCTCGCGACTCGCTACAAGGGTTCACCGAGCGATAGCCGTCGCGGCGGTAGTGTGGCACGTCGTGCACCTCAAGAGTCTGACCCTGAAGGGCTTCAAGTCGTTTGCTTCGCCGACGACTCTGCGCTTCGAGCCAGGCATCACCTGCGTGGTCGGACCCAACGGCTCGGGCAAGTCGAACGTGGTCGACGCGCTCACCTGGGTGATGGGGGAGCAGGGCGCCAAGACGTTGCGCGGCGGCAAGATGGAAGACGTCATCTTCGCGGGCACATCGTCGCGGCCGCCGCTGGGCCGCGCCGAGGTCACGGTGACGATCGACAACTCCGACAACTCGCTGCCGATCGAATACTCCGAGGTGTCGATCACCCGGCGGATGTTCCGCGACGGTGGCAGCGAGTACGAGATCAACGGCAGCAGTTGCCGGTTGATGGACGTCCAGGAACTGCTGTCCGATTCCGGTATCGGCCGCGAGATGCACGTCATCGTCGGCCAGGGCAAGCTCTCCGAGATCCTCGAATCGCGGCCCGAGGACAGGCGCGCGTTCATCGAGGAGGCCGCCGGCGTCCTCAAACACCGCAAGCGCAAGGAGAAGGCGGTCCGCAAGCTCGACGCGATGTCCGCCAACCTCAACCGGTTGACCGACCTGACCACCGAACTGCGCCGTCAGCTCAAACCGCTCGGGCGCCAGGCCGAGATGGCCCGTCGCGCGCAGACCATTCAGGCCGATCTGCGCGACGCCCGGCTGCGCCTGGCCGCCGACGATCTCGTCACCCGCCGCGCCGAGTTCGAGAACACCAATCAGGCCGAGACGACGCTGCGACGTGAGCACGACGAGATCGCCGCCCGGCTGGAGGCCAAGACGGCCGAACTCGCCGCTCACGAGGCGGCCGTCGGGGGCCTGAGCGAACGCGCTGACGCCGCCCAGCAGACGTGGTTCGCGCTGTCGGCGCTCGCCGAACGCGTCAGCGCGACGGTGCGCATCGCCAGCGAGCGCGCCCAGCATCTCGACACCGAGCCGGAGGCGTCGACGGGACCGGATCCCGACGCGCTGGAAGCCCAGGCCGACGAGGTCGCCGAGCGGGAGCGCCAGCTGCTCGCAGAGCTGACCGAGTCACGCGGCAAGCTCGAGGCGGCCCGCGCGGAACTCGCCGACCGCGAGCGCATCGCCGCCGAGGCCGAACGCGCGCACATGGCGGCCGCGCGCGCCGAGGCCGACCGCCGTGAAGGCCTGGCCCGGTTGGCCGGCCAGGTCGACACCATGCGCACCCGAGTGGAGTCGATCGACGAGACCGTCGCCCGGCTCACCGGCACCATCGACGAGGCCGCCACGCGGGCGCAGCAGACGCAGGCCGAGTTCGAGACCGTTCAGAGCCGGGTCGGCGAACTCGACGCCGGCGAGGTCGGTCTCGACGAACACCACGACCGCACCGTCGCGGCGCTGCGCCTCGCCGACGAGCGCGTCGCCGAACTGCAGGCCGCCGAGCGCGGCGCCGAACGTCAGGTCGCCTCGCTGCGCGCGCGTATCGAGGCGCTGTCGGTCGGTCTGGACCGCAAAGACGGCGCGGCCTGGCTGCAGAAAAACCGCGGCGGGGCAGGGCTTCTCGGGTCGATCGCCAACCTGCTGAAGGTGCGCAACGGCTACGAGGTGGCCGTCGCGGCCGTGCTCGGCGCCGCGGCCGATGCGGTGGCCGCCGAAAGCCCCGGCGCCGCACGCGATGCGGTCGCCGCGCTCAAGGAGTCCGACGGCGGCCGAGCCGCGATCGTGCTCAGCGACTGGCCGAATCACGAAGCGGCACAGACGCAGTCGTTGCCCGAGGGCGCGGTGCGTGCGGTGGACATGGTCGAAGCGCCGCCGCGGCTGCAAGGTGCGGTGCGGGCGATGCTGTCCGACGTCGTGGTGGTGTCGGATTTGGCCGCCGCGCTCGATCTGGTCGCGTCCCGTCCGTCGTTGCGGGCGGTAACCACCGACGGTGACCTCGTGGGCGCGGGTTGGGTCAGCGGCGGGTCCGATCGCAAACCCAGCACGCTGGAGATCGCGTCCGAGGTCGAGAAGGCCCGCGCCGAGCTCGCCGAGGCCGAGAGGCAGGTCGGGGAGCTGTCGGCGGCGCTGTCCGGAGCGCTGGCCGAACAAGCGAGCCGTCAGGACGCCGCGGAGCAGGCGCTTGCGGCGCTCAACGAATCCGACGCCGCGATCTCGGCGATCTACGAGCAGCTGGGCCGGCTCGGTCAGGATGCGCGTGCCGCCGACGACGAGTGGCAACGGCTGATCCAGCAGCGAAATGAGCTGGAAGCCAACCGCTCCCGCACCGTCGAGGAACTCGCACAGCTCGAGCAGCGACTGCACAACGCGCAGCAGGAACCGACGTTCGAGGCCGAGCCCGTCAACCGCCAGGAGACGACGGCCGCGGCAGAGGCGGCGCGCGCCGCCGAGGGGGAGGCCCGACTGGAGGTGCGCACCGCCGAGGAGCGCGCGAACGCCGTTCGCGGCAGGGCGGATTCGCTGCGCCGGGCCGCCGCGGCCGAACGTGAGGCCAGGCTGCGCGCCAAGCGTGCCCGCGAGGCGCGTCAGCACGCCGCGGCGGTGGCCGCCGCGGTCGCGGAGTCGGGTCGCGTTGTGGCACAACGGTTGAGCGCGGTCGTGGCGGTGGCGTCGCGCGCCCGCGACGAGGTCGCCGCCGAACGGCAGCACCGCGCCGCCGCGCTGGCCAAGGCGCGCGACGAGGTCAACGAGCTCACGGGCAAGTTCAACGGCCTCACCGAGGCGCTGCACAAGGACGAGGTTGCCAAGGCCCAGGCCGCGCTGCGGATCGAACAGCTCGAGGAGCAGGTCCTCGAGCAGTTCGGCATGGCGACCGCCGATCTGATCGCCGAGTACGGGCCCGACGTACCGCTGCCGCCAACGGAATTGGAGATGGCCGAGTTCGAGCAGGCGCGCGAGCGCGGCGAGCAGGTGACCGCGCCCGCCCCGATGCCGTTCGACCGGGCGACCCAGGAACGGCGCGCCAAGAAGGCCGAACGCGAGCTCAACGAGTTGGGCCGGGTCAATCCGCTCGCGCTCGAGGAGTTCGCCGCGCTCGAGGAGCGGTACAACTTCCTGTCCACCCAGCTCGAAGACGTCAAGGGCGCGCGCAAGGATCTCCTCGACGTGATCGAGGACGTCGACGCCCGCATCCTGCAGGTGTTCACCGAGGCCTATGCCGACGTGGAACGCGAATTCACCCAAGTGTTTTCGACGCTGTTCCCCGGCGGCGAGGGCCGGTTGCTGCTGACCAACCCCAACGACATGCTGACCACCGGCATCGAGGTCGAGGCGCGGCCGCCCGGCAAGAAGATCAAGCGGCTCTCGCTGCTCTCCGGTGGCGAGAAGTCGCTGACCGCGGTTGCGATGCTCGTGGCGATCTTCCGCGCGAGGCCATCGCCGTTCTACGTGATGGACGAGGTCGAGGCCGCGCTCGACGACGTGAACCTGCGCCGGTTGATCAGCCTGTTCGAGCAGTTGCGCGAGCGGTCGCAGCTGATCGTGATCACCCACCAGAAGCCGACCATGGAGGTCGCCGACGCGCTGTACGGCGTCACCATGCGCGATGACGGGATCACGGCGGTGATCAGCCAGCGCATGCGCGGGCAGGAACTGGTCGGCGCCGCCAACTGATCGGCGATCTGTGCACCGTTCGGCGCGCTGAGCGCAACACGCGGTGCACAAACCGCGGCCCCGAGGGGGCGCGGGGGCGTCGGCGCGACTCTCCTTGAGACAATGGCGCCGTGACAGATGCTGGCTCGATGGGTTTGTGGATCGCGATCGCGGTCATCGCCGTTTTGTTGGTCACCGCGCTCGTCATCGGGCTGGTCCGGTATCGACGCCGGCGCATTCGGCTGTCGAAGACCGACACGGCCACCCCGATCGACCGGTCCGGCGGCTATACGGCCTCCTCAGGCATCACCTTCTCGCAGTCTGCGCCCGCCGCGCCCGCCGAACGCATCGACACCACCGGCCTGCCCGCCGTCGGCGATGACGCCACGATCCCGCGCGATGCACCGAAGCGCCCGATCGCCGATGTGCAGTTGCCCGAGCCGCCGGTCGAGGAGCGACCCGCGCCTCCGGCCGAACCCGCGCCCGTCGAGCCGCCCCCCGCCGAACCGGCTCCCGTCGTCGAGGAGCCTGCCGAGCCCGCACCCGCTGAATCGGCGCCCGTCCTCGACGAGATCGCCCCGACCGAAGGGCGCCTGGAACGGCTGCGCGGCCGGCTGTCCAAATCGCAGAACACGCTCGGGCGCAGCATGCTCGGACTGCTCGGCGGCGGAGACCTCGACGACGAGTCGTGGGAGGAAGTCGAGGACACCCTGCTGATCGCCGACCTCGGTCCTGTCGTGACCGAGTCGGTGGTCTCGGCGCTGCGGGCCCGGATGGCCAGCAGCCGGGTGCGCACCGAGGCCGACGCCCGCGCCGTGCTGCGCGAGGTCCTCATCGACGAACTACAGCCCGACCTCGACCGCTCCATCAAGGCCCTGCCGCACGAGGACAAACCGTCGGTGCTGCTGGTCGTCGGGGTGAACGGCACCGGTAAGACCACGACCGTCGGCAAGCTCGCCCGCGTCCTGGTGGCCGACGGGCGCCGCGTGGTGCTCGGGGCGGCCGACACCTTCCGCGCCGCCGCGGCCGACCAGCTGCAGTCCTGGGCGTCGAGAGTGGGCGCGCAGGTGGTGCGTGGTGCAGAAGGCGCCGATCCCGCGTCCGTGGCGTTCGACGCCGTCGACGAAGGCATCAAGGAAGGCGCGGACGTCATCGTCATCGACACCGCCGGGCGCCTGCACACCAAGACCGGGCTGATGGACGAGCTGGGCAAGGTCAAACGCGTCGTCAGCCGCCGGGCCGAGGTCGACGAGGTGCTGTTGGTGCTCGACGCCACCATCGGCCAGAACGGCCTGCCGCAGGCCAGGGTGTTCGCCGAGGTCGTCGACATCACCGGTGTGGTGCTGACGAAACTCGACGGAACCGCCAAGGGCGGAATCGTTTTCCGCGTTCAGCAGGAATTGGGCGTTCCGGTCAAGCTGGTCGGGCTCGGCGAGGGTGCCGACGATCTCGCGCCTTTCGAGCCTGCGGCGTTCGTCGACGCGTTGCTCGGCTAGTCGTTCGCGACCGCGGAAACATGAGCGTAACGCTTCTGGCGTGTCCGTTCACTTAACGGAAACGGAACAGAATCACCGGTGAAACTCCGGCAAAAGAGTCTCTTCGGGAGGCCGATCCGATCGGCGCACTTCCCAAGGAGGTTCACACAAAGTGGTTTCAGCCTTACCCCTTGCTCTACCCGATGATGCGTTCGCGCCGTTCGGCCCTGACGGGTTGAGTTCCGGCGACACCGCATGGGTACTCACCGCCGCGGCGCTGGTGCTGTTCATGACGCCGGGCCTCGCGTTCTTCTATGGTGGGCTATCGCGCCAGAAGTCCGTGCTGAACATGATGATGATGTCGTTCGGCACCCTCGGCGTCGTGAGCGTCATCTACGTGCTGTGGGGCTACTCGATGTCGTTCGCCTCGGCGCATACCGGCAGCAGCGACATCGCGGGCGTCTTCGACAACCCGTTTGCGTTGTTCGGGCTGAGCCCACTACTGGAAACGCTGGAAGTCGACGGCACCAGCCTTTACGTCATGGGCGGATTCGGTTCCGTTCCCGCGATCGTGTGGGCCGGCTTCCAGTTGACCTTCGCGGTCATCACCGTCGCCCTGATCAGCGGTGCGGTCGCCGAGCGGATGAAGTTCGGCACCTGGCTGGTGTTCGGCGGCATCTGGGTGACGCTGGTGTATTTCCCGCTCGCGCATATGGTTTGGGGTGGGGGTCTGCTGTCCGGTGCCGAGAACGGCATTGCGGCCAAGCTCTTCGGCGTCAGCGACGAAGGTGAAGCGAACGTGCCGCCCATCGACTTCGCCGGTGGCACCGTCGTTCACATCAACGCCGGCATGGCCGCACTGGTTCTGGCGATCCTGCTCGGCAAGCGGACCGGCTTCGGCAAGATCGCTTATCGGCCGCACAACATTCCGTTCGTGATGCTGGGCGCCGCGATCCTGTGGTTCGGGTGGTTCGGCTTCAACGTCGGATCCGAGGGCGCGGCCGACATGCTCGCCGGCCAGGTGTGGATCAACACGACCGCCGCCACTGCCGCCGCGATGCTCGGCTGGTTGCTCGTGGAGCGCCTCCGCGACGGCCACGCCACCAGCGTGGGCGCCGCCTCGGGCGTCGTCGCCGGCCTCGTCGCGATCACCCCTGCCTGCGGGTCGTTGTCGCCGATCGGCTCATTGATCCTCGGTGTCATCGCCGGTGCGCTGTCCGCTCTGGCGGTCGGACTGAAGTACAAGTTCGGTTACGACGATTCACTCGACGTGGTCGGCGTGCACCTGGTCGCGGGCCTGTGGGGCACCGTCGGCATCGGATTCCTGGCAACGGAGACCGGACTGTTCTACGGCGGCGGCTTCCAGCAGCTCGTGGTTCAGGTGGTCATCGCTTTGGCCGCGGTTATCTTCACTGGCATCATGACGGCGATCATTGCCTTTATCGTCAAGCCGTTGGGTTGGCGTGTCACCCCGGAGGATGAGGACACCGGCATCGATGAAACCGAACATGCCGAAACCGCTTACGAGCTCGTCTGATCGGCAACAATTTCCTCGGAAGGGATCGACTACATGAAGCTGATTACTGCGATTGTCAAGCCGTTCACGCTCGAAGACGTCAAAACCGGGCTCGAACAGACGGGTATCCTCGGGATGACCGTCAGCGAGGTTCAGGGCTACGGCCGTCAGAAGGGTCACACCGAGGTCTACCGCGGTGCCGAGTACTCCGTGGATTTCGTACCGAAGGTGCGAGTGGAGGTCGTCGTCGAGGACTCCGCCGTCGACAAGGTGGTCGATGTCATCGTCCAGGCCGCACGGACCGGGAAGATCGGTGACGGCAAGGTGTGGGTGAGCCCCGTCGACACCGTTGTCCGGGTACGCACCGGAGAGCGGGGAGCCGACGCCCTTTGAGCCGCTTGAAGAGCTGAGAATTCGTCTCCCGACCGATCACACGGCAAGCGACAATCGAGAGGGCGGGAGAGGGCGAGATGGCAAAGCAGGTACCTGGTCCCGCCGACGAGCGCGACGAGCGCGACGAGCGCTCGCGCGAGGAGCATTCAGCCGCCGACGAGCGCTCGCGCGAGGAGCAATCAGCCGCCGCCGGTGCCCCCCAGTGGGTGGTGCCGGCGGCGGCCTCGTCTCGTCCGGCCAACGACCTCGCGGCCGCGATCAAACAACTGCTGACAGGCGGTGCCCGCCAACTGGATTCGGCCGGCCTGCGCCACGCGCTGCAGGACCTGCACGAATTCTGGCTCACCACCAAGGCCACCGAGATCGGCATCACGCCCACCAGCGGCTTCGCGATCGTCGCCACCGGCGGGCTGGGCCGGGGCGAGTTCGTGCCGTACTCCGACCTGGACCTGATGCTGCTGCACGACAACATGCCGGCCGACGCTGTCGGCCAGGTGGCGGAGTTGCTGTGGTACCCGTTGTGGGACGCCAACATTCGCATCGACCACAGCGTGCGCACGGTGCCCGAGGCGTTGAAGGTCGCGGGGGAGGACATCTCGGCGGGCTTGGCGATGCTCGAGGCGCGCCACATCGTCGGCGATGCCGACCTCTCGACACTGTTGATCGGGGGAGCCCGTCGGCAGTGGCGCACCGGAATCGCCTCGCGCTTCGACGAACTCGTCGAGCACACGCGGGCGCGCTGGCAACGCAGCGGCGAGATCGCGCACCGCGCCGAACCCGACCTCAAATGCGGCCGCGGCGGCCTGCGCGACGTCCAACTGCTCAACGCGTTGGCGATCGCGCAACTGGCCGACGTGTACCCCAACCAGACGTCCGCGTCCCCGCTCGGGTCGCTGGGCGAGGCTCACATGGCGCTGCTCAACGTCCGCACCGAACTGCACAGGGTCGCCGGTCGCGGCCGCGATCTGCTGCTGGCGCAGCACGCCGACGAGATCGGCGCGGCGTTGCACATCGGCGACCGCTTCGATCTGGCGCGCATGCTCTCCGACGCCGCGCGCACCATCAGCTTCTACGTCGACGCCGGAATCCGCACGGCGGGCAACGCACTGCCCCGACGCGGGTTCGCGGCGCTGCGCCGTCCGGCTCGCCGGCCGCTCGACGAGGGGGTCATCGAATTCGCCGGCGAGGTGATCCTGGCCCGCGACGCCCGCCCCGCGCGCGACCCCGGCCTGATCCTGCGGGTGGCCGCCGCGTCGGCGACCACCGGATTGCCGATGGCCGCGTCGACACTGGCCCGGCTCGCCGAGGCCGCGCCCGAACTTCGCGCGCCGTGGCCCGCCCAGGCCCTCAAGGATCTGCTCGTCATGCTCGCCGCGGGCCCGTCGGCGGTGGCCACAATCGAGGCGCTGGACCGCACCGGTCTGTGGGGCCGGTTGTTCCCGGAATGGGGAGCGGTGCGCGACCTTCCGCCCCGCGACGTCGTGCACATCTGGACCGTCGACCGGCATCTCGTCGAAACGGTTTCGCGGGCAAGCGCTTTCACAACGCGGGTGTCGCGCCCGGACCTGCTGATGCTCGGCGCGCTGTGCCACGACATCGGTAAGGGACGCGGCGGCGACCACAGCGTCATCGGCGCCGAGTTGGCGACCCAGATCGGCACCCGGTTGGGGCTGTGGCCGTCGGACGTCGAGATCCTGTCGAAGGTGGTCCGCCACCACCTCCTGCTGCCGCACACCGCGACGCGGCGCGACCTGCAGGACCCCAACACGATCGCGGCCGTCGTCGATGCCCTAGACGGCGACCTCGTGCTGCTCGAGCTGCTCCATGTGCTCGCCGAAGCCGACTCGCTGGCGACCGGTCCGGGCGTCTGGGGTGACTGGAAAGCCTCGCTCATCGGCGACCTGGCTCACCGCTGCAGGACCGTGATGGCGGGCGAGCCGCTGCCCGAACCGGATCCCATTGACCCGCGGTATCTTTCGCTCGCCGCGGACGTCGGGGTGCATGTGGAGCTGTCGCCGGGAGACAGCCCGCACATCTACAACGTCACGATCATCGCGCCGGATCGGCGGGGCCTGTTGTCGAAGGCGGCAGGCGTGCTGGCGCTGAACTCGCTGCGGGTGCATTCGGCGTCCGTCAACGGACACGAGGGTTCGGCGATCAACACGTTCGTCGTCTCCCCGCATTTCGGCTCTCCGCCGGCGGCCGGGTTGCTGCGTCAGCAGTTCATCCTCGCGCTCGACGGCGAACTCGACGTGGCCGAGGCCCTGGATCGCCGCGAACGCGAGGCCGCGCAGTACGGCACCGCGCGGGCGGGCGAGGTGCCTGCCGCCGTCCCGATCAACCACGTCACCGCCCCGCCGCGCATCCTGTGGTCCGAGGGCGCCCGGTCCGGTGAGCTCGTCGTACAGATCCGCAGCACCGACCGCGCCGGCCTGCTGGCCCGGCTCACCGCCGTCTTCGAGCGCGACGGCATCGACATCGCCTGGGCGAAGGTGACCACCATGGGGTCCTCGGTGGTCGACTTGTTCGGGATCACTGCCGACCCGGGCCTGCGCGACGAGATCGAACGCGACCTGTACGCGGTGCTGCCGGCACCGCCTCCCCCCAAGCCGGTGTCCGAAGCGAGCTGATCACGGGCGTTCTTGCTCTGCATGCCCTGCTCGGGCGGGCCACCCGCGGCTCCCATTAGGCTGGACGTCGTGTTTGAATCCCTGTCCGACCGGTTGACCGGCGCCCTGCAGGGGCTGCGCGGCAAGGGGCGGCTGACCGACGCCGATATCGACGCGACCACCCGCGAGATCCGGCTGGCATTGCTCGAAGCCGACGTGTCTCTGCCCGTCGTGCGCGCGTTCGTCAACCGCATCAAGGAACGCGCCCGCGGCGCCGAGGTGTCCGGCGCACTCAACCCGGCCCAGCAGGTCGTCAAGATCGTCAACGAGGAACTCATCGGCATCCTCGGCGGGGAGACCCGCCCGCTGGCGTTCGCCAAGACGCCGCCGACGGTCATCATGCTGGCCGGTCTGCAAGGTTCCGGTAAGACCACGCTGGCCGGCAAGCTCGCGAGATGGCTTCGCGTGCAAGGGCATACGCCGCTTCTGGTGGCGTGCGACCTGCAGCGGCCCGGCGCGGTCAACCAGCTCCAGATCGTCGGCCAGCGCGCCGATGTCGCGGTCTTCGCGCCCCACCCGGGTGTGTCGGCCGACGGTGCGGCCGATGCGGCGCCCGGCGATCCGGTCGCCGTCGCGGCCGCCGGCCTGGCCGAGGCCAAGGCCAAGCACTTCGACGTGGTGATCGTCGACACCGCGGGCCGCCTCGGCATCGACCAGGAGCTGATGAGCCAGGCCGCCGCGATCCGGGAGGCCGTCGATCCGGACGAAGTGATCTTCGTGCTGGACGCGATGATCGGCCAGGACGCCGTCACCACGGCCGAGGCGTTCCGTGAGGGTGTCGGGTTCACCGGCGTGGTGTTGACCAAGCTCGACGGCGACGCCCGCGGCGGTGCCGCGCTGTCGGTCCGCGAGATCACCGGTGTGCCGATCTTGTTCGCCTCCAGCGGCGAGAAGCTCGAGGACTTCGACGTCTTCCATCCCGACCGGATGGCCAGCCGCATCCTGGGCATGGGCGACGTGCTGTCGCTGATCGAGCAGGCCGAGCAGGTCTTCGACGCCCAGAAGGCCGAGGAGGCCGCCGCCAAGATCGGCAGCGGCGAGCTGACGCTGGAAGACTTCCTCGAGCAGATGCTGGCGATCCGCAAGATGGGTCCGATCGGCAACCTGCTGGGCATGCTGCCCGGCGCGGGCCAGATGAAGGATGCGCTGGCCGCCGTCGACGACAAACAGCTCGACCGGCTGCAGGCGATCATCCGCGGTATGACGCCCGAGGAGCGTGCCGACCCCAAGATCATCAACGGGTCGCGCCGGCTGCGCATCGCCAACGGATCGGGCGTGACCGTCGGTGAGGTCAACCAGCTCGTCGAGCGGTTCTTCGAGGCCCGCAAGATGATGTCGCAGATGGCCGGGCAGATGGGTATGCCGTTCGGCCGCAAGAACTCTCGCAAGGCGGGCAAGAACAAGAAGAAGGGTGGCAAGGGCAAGAAGGGAGGCCGGGGGCCGACGCAGCCGAAGGTGCGCAATCCGCTCGGCGCTTCAATGCCCGGTATGCCCGCGGGTTTCCCGGATCTGTCCGACATGCCCAAGGGCCTCGACGAGCTGCCGCCGGGCCTGGCCGACATCGACCTGTCGAAGCTGAAGTTCCCGGGTCAGAACTAGCGTGAAGCTCCACGTCCGCGGCGTCGGACTGCCCGACGAGCAGCCGGTGGAGTGGTGGATCGACCGCGGCGTGCTCAGCGCCGAACCGGTCAGCGGCGCGGAGACGGTGTTCGACGGCGGGTGGATCCTGCCCGGGCTCGTCGACGCGCACTGCCACGTCGGCCTCGGCGACCACGGCCCGCTCGACAACCTCGACGACTGCATCACCCAGGCCGAGGTGGAACGCGACGTCGGCGCGCTGCTGCTGCGCGACGCGGGCTCTCCGATCGATACCCGCAGCCTCGCCGAGCGCGACGATCTGCCGGAGATCATCCGCGCGGGCCGCCACCTCGCCAAGCCCAAGCGCTATCAGCGCGGGTTCGCGATCGAGTTGGACGACGAATCCGCGCTGCCCGAGGCGGTGGCCGAGCAGGCGCGCTTCGGCGACGGATGGGTCAAGCTCGTGGGCGACTGGATCGACCGCGAGGTCGGCGACCTGGCGCCGCTGTGGTCCGACGACGTGCTCAAGGCCGCGATCGACGCCGCCCACGCCGTCGGTGCCCGCGTGACGGCGCACGTGTTCAGCGAGGACGCGCTGCCGGGGCTGATCAAGGCCGGTATCGACTGCATCGAACACGGAACCGGCCTCACCGACGACACCATCGACCTGATGGTCGAGCACGGTACGGCGCTGGTGCCGACGCTGATCAACATCGCCAACTTCCCGGGCATCGCCGACGGCGCGTCGAAATACCCGGCGTATGCCAAGCACATGCGGGACCTGCACGAGAAGTGCTATCCGCGCATCGCCGCCGCTCGCGAGGCCGGCATCCCGATCTACGCGGGCACCGACGCGGGCAGCATGGTGGCACACGGTCGGATCGCCGACGAGATCGAAGCGCTCACGCACATCGGGATGACCCCGACCGAGGCGTTGGGCGCTGCCTGCTGGAGCGCCCGCGAGTGGCTCGGCCGCCCGGTTATGGAGCACGGTGCGCCCGCCGATCTGGTCTGCTACGCCGAGGATCCGCGGAACGGCACGGGCGTCGTCAACAACCCGGACCTGGTGATCCTGCGCGGGCGCACCTTTCCCTGAGGCGCGAGCGACCACAAAATGCCGCGAGATGGCGGCGTGTCATGTGCAAACACGGTCGCTCGCGCAACGGTTAAGGCTGGCTGAAGCCCCAGTCGAACAGTTGGATCGCCTGCCCGTAGAGATCGCCGTTGCCGTACAACTGCGCGACCACCAACCGCCGATTGCCGCGTTGCGCCGCGGCAGCGAAGGTGTCGCGGGCGAGGTTGGTGTAGCCGGTCTTGCCGACGAGCGTGCCCGGATACCGTTCGAGCAACTTGTTCTGGTTGGTGATCGTCTTCGGCCCGTTGTCGGTCGGGAACAACGACGACGGCTGACGCACGATCGCGGCGAACACGGGATAGCGCAGCGCCTGGCGATAGATCACCGCGAGATCGCTCGCGGTGGTCAACGACTCCATGCCCGGACCGTCGAGCCCGGATGGCGACGACGCACGCGTGCTGCGTGCCCCCAGCGCCTGCGCCTTGGCGTTCATCTTGGCCACCGCGACCCGGTATCCGCCGAGACCGTCCGCCAGGACGTTGGCGGCATCGTTGCCCGACACCAGCATCAGGCCGTCGAGCAGTTGCCGCACCGTGTAGGCGCGCCCGGCTTTCACTCCGACACAAGAGCATTCGACGTCGGCGGCTGCGGGCCTAGCGGCGATCACCGCGTTGAGCGGTAGTTGGTCGAGAACCACCATCGCCAGCAGCGCCTTGATGGTGCTGGCCGGTGCATGGGGTTCAAAAGGATTGCGCGAAGCGAGGATTCGCCCCGAGTCGAGGTCGGCGAGCACCCATGCCTGCGCCGGTCCGTCCGGCAGCGCGACGGCGCCCGACGGTTCACCCCGCGGCTGGGCTGGCGCGGGTGGGGCGACGCCGACGGCCGCCGCCATTGCGCAAGACAGCGCAGTGGCCAAGGCGGCCAACATGCTTCGCATGGACGCCGAGCGTATCGACGCCGTTCGGAGTCCCGGTCTCGGATGCGTTGCGATTCAGCAACTCAACGGGTGATCACAGTGCGCCGATACCGACTCCCGGGCTCAGCGCGAAGCCCCAGTCGAACAGGCTCATGGCCTGATCCCAGTAAGTCGGCTGGCCGGGCTTGTCCATGCCGTACATCAACGCGACGACCAACCGGCGGCCGTCGCGCTGCGCCGCGCCGACGAAGGTCTTCTGGGCGCGGTCGGTGAATCCGGTCTTGCCGCCGAGCATGCCCGGATACCGCTTGAGCAGTTCGTCCTGGTTGACCAGCACCTTGTCGCCGGCCTCGGTGGGGAAGACCGCCGTCGGCTGTGCGGTGATCGACGCGAACACCGGGTTGGCCATCGCGGCGCGGAAGATGACCGCGAGATCGCGCGGCGACGACCACATGTCGATGCCGGGCCCGTCGAGCCCCGATGGCGAGGCCGCGTGGGTGCCGTTCGCGCCGAGCTGGGCGGCCTTGGCGTTCATCTTCGCCACGCCGACGTCGTAACCGCCGAGCATGGTCGCAAGCGTGTTGGCCGCGTCGTTGCCCGACACCAGCAGCAGCCCCTCGAGCAGCTGCCGCGTCGTGTACACCATGCCGGGCGTGACGCCCGCGCAGTTGCACTCGACCTCGGTGTCGGCCTCGTTGGCGACCACGGTGGCATCCAGCGGCAGCTCATCGAGCACCGTCAACGCCAGCAGCACCTTGATCGTGCTGGCCGGCGCGTACTGCGCGTATTCGTCGCGGGCCGCCAGCACGGCACCGGTGTCCATATCGGCGAGCACCCAGGCGTGGGCCGGGCCGTCGGGAACCGGAACCGAGCCCGACGGCTGGCTGACGTCGACGGGAGCGGCGGCGGCGTTGGAGGTTCCCCAGATCGTCACGCACAGCACGGTCATGACGCAGATCAACAGCTTGCGCATGGGCAGGCAGCCTAGTCGTGTTCAATCGACCCATGTTGAGCCTGGAAGAGATTTCGGACCGCCTCGAGATCCAGCAATTGCTGATCGACTACTCGACCGCCATCGATCGGAAGCGATTCGACGACCTCGACCGGGTTTTCACGCCGGACGCCTACATCGACTATCGCGTCACCGGCGGCATCGACGGCCATTTTCCGGCTGTCAAGGCGTGGCTCAAAGACGTGCTGCCGAACTTCCCGGCGTACTACCACATGCTGGGCAACGTCGATATCCGCGTCACGGATGACACCGCGTCGTCCCGCGCGATCTGCTTCAACCCGATGGTGATGGGTGGCTCCGACCAAGACGCACGCCCGATCTACTTCGTCGGGATCTGGTACGTCGACGAGTTCGTGCGCACCGCCGACGGCTGGCGGATGAGCAAGCGGGTCGAGGAGAAGTGCTTCGACAAACTCCTCTGACCCCCTTGACGGGTTGATCCCCCTCACGTGGTGCGTGGAATCAACCCGTCAAGCCCGTCCAGCCGTCAACCGGTAGCGGATTTCTCCCGGTCGGGGCTGTTCTGGCACAATGGGCGGCTGTCTGCCGCGGGATTACGACCCTGCGGCGGTCACACGCGCAAAGGCAAAACCGGGCCGGGGCAATCCGCCTCGATCGCTGAATTGCCAGCGTGGCAATCACAGGAGAAGACGCACAACCATGGCTGTAAAGATCAAGCTCACGCGGCTCGGCAAGATCCGCAATCCCCAGTACCGCATCGCCGTCGCCGACGCGCGCACCCGCCGCCAGGGCCGGTCCATCGAGGTCATCGGCCGGTACCACCCGAAGGAAGACCCGAGCCTCATCGAGATCGACTCGGAGCGGGCCCAGTACTGGCTCAGCGTCGGCGCCCAGCCGACCGAGCCCGTGCTCGCGCTGCTGAAGATCACCGGCGACTGGCAGAAGTTCAAGGGCCTGCCGGGCGCGGAGGGCACGCTGAAGGTCAAGGAGCCCAAGCCCAGCAAGCTCGAGCTGTTCAACGCCGCGCTCGCGGAGGCCGAGGGCGGTCCGAGCACCGAGGCCACGCAGCCCAAGAAGAAGAAGGCGCCCGCAGCCAAGAAGGCCGCCGAGACCGAGGCGCAGGCCGACCCGGCGCCCGCCAAGGACCAGTCCGAGCCCCCCGCTGAGGGCGAGGACGCCACCGTCTCCGGCGCCACTGAAAGCTGAGCCCGGCCGTGAGTTCTGTCGTCGTCGACGCGGTCGAACACCTGGTACGCGGGATCGTCGACAACCCGGACGACGTCCGCGTCGACATGGTGACCAGCCGTCGTGGTCGCACCGTCGAGGTCCACGTCCATCCCGATGACCTGGGCAAGGTGATCGGGCGGGGTGGCCGCACCGCGACCGCGCTGCGCACGCTGGTCGCCGGCATCGGTGGTCGCGGTATCCGCGTGGACGTGGTGGACACCGACCAGTAGCCCCGCGCATGGACCTCGTTGTCGGGCGCGTCGTCAAAGCGCACGGCATCACCGGTGAAGTGGTGGTGGACGTGCGCACCGACGATCCCGACGCGCGGTTCGCGCCCGGGGTGTCGTTACGCGGTCGCCCCGGCAAGGGCGGCGCCGAGCGCGAGTACACGATCACGTCGGTGCGCGAACACGGCGGCCGGTTGCTGATCCGGTTGGACGGCGTCGACGACCGCAACGCCGCCGACGCGTTGCGCGGCATCGTGTTCCTCGTCGACTCGCAGCAACTTCCGCCGATCGAGGACCCCGACGAGTACTACGACCATCAACTCGAAGGGCTGCGGGTGCGCACCACCGACGGCGTCGACGTCGGCACCGTCGCCGAGGTGTTGCACACGGCGGCCGGTGAGTTGCTCGCCGTCCGCGGCGACGACCGCGAGGTGCTGGTGCCGTTCGTCAGCGCGATCGTGACCTCGGTGTCGCTGGCCGATCAGCTGGTCGAGATCGACCCGCCGGAAGGCCTGCTGGAGATCTGAGCCATGCGAATAGACGTCCTGACGATTTTCCCGGCATATCTCGAACCCTTGCGACAGTCGTTGCCCGGCAAGGCCATTGAGTCCGGCATCGTCGAGCTGGCCGTGCACGATCTGCGGCGCTGGACGCACGATGTGCACCGCTCGGTCGACGACGCGCCCTACGGTGGGGGGCCGGGCATGGTGATGACGGCGCCGGTGTGGGGTGAGGCGCTCGACGAGATCTGTTCGGACGAAACGCTTCTCGTGGTGCCGACCCCCGCGGGCCGGCTTTTCCGCCAGGCGGACGCCGCGGCGTGGGCCGACGAGAAACACCTGGTGTTCGCTTGCGGACGGTACGAGGGGATCGACCAGCGCGTCGTCGAGGACGCTTCTCGCCGCATGCGCGTCGAGGAGGTGTCGATCGGTGACTACGTGTTGCCCGGCGGCGAGTCGGCCGCACTGGTGATGATCGAGGCCGTCGTGCGGTTGCTGCCCGGTGTGCTCGGTAATCCCCAGTCGCACCAACAGGATTCGCATTCCGAGGGCATTCTCGAGAGCCCCAGCTACACCCGGCCGCCCAGCTGGCGGGGCCTCGACGTGCCCGAGATCCTGTTGTCCGGCGACCACGCCAGGATCGCCGCCTGGCGTCGCGAGCAGGGCCTCGATCGCACCCGCGAGCGCCGCCCCGATCTACTCGACTGAGCGCGCGTCAGGTGACGACCTCGACGGTCCCGTCCAGATCCATGATGCCGAGTTCGACGACCAGAGCGGGCTGACGCCGACCGGCCTCATCGCGGAACGCGCGCAAGGCCCCCGACAACACCTCGGTCTCGTAGGCCCTGTCGGTCAACACGCGATCGCCGTAGGCCGCAGCGGCCGCGCCGCAGTCGCGGTGCGCCATGCCGATCAACCGCGTCAACCAATGCAGGTCCACCGAGATCGCGAGGTTCTCCCAAAACGTCTCGTGCCAACCCGCGAACGCGGGCGCCACCACGCCGACCGGCCCGCCGGCGAAGGCGAACTCGCTGTAGTTGTTCTGCCAACCCCGGCCGGTCATGTACTTCCATGTGCTGGTGGTGAACCGCGGATCGATGCACTTCATCAACATCGCCTCGTAGCCCTGGTCGAGTTGGCCCGCCGCCTGCGGGGCGGTGGCGATGGCAGCGGCGCCCAGTCCCAGCGCACCGAGCGCGGCGCGGCGGGAGAGGTGCGGTATGCGATCGGCTGACGTCATCAACGCAGCGTGCCCTACTCGCCGCGGTGTGAAGAGGCTTTTGCCGTACCCGTCAGATGCGGCCGCCGGGAAACATCGTCTTGACCGCCTGGGTGATCGTGTCGCGAGCGGTGGCGTCGTCGGCGGGTTGCATCGACGCGATCGCCATGACGAAGCGACGGTCGGCACCGATCGCTCCGGTGGACCAGTGCACCCAATTGCCGCCGTTCCAGCAGCAGAACCACCCCTGTTTGACCGCCACCCGCTCGTCGTAGAGCCCCTCCGGAATGCCGAACCGCTGCGGGTACACGCCGCCGGGCACCGTGCCGTCGGGCGCCGTGGGTGTCGACGCCGCCAGGTTCGACAGGATGATGTCGGCCTTGTCGGGCGGTAGCCCGCCACCACCGGAGAGCAACTCCGAGTAGTACCGGACCAGGTCCTGCGTCGTGCTCAACGTGTTGAACCAGCGGCCGTTGTACGGCGTGCTGGTGTCGCCCAGGCCGTATCGCGCGGTGACGCGCGAGACGATCTCGCTGCCGCCGCTGCGGTTCCAGAAAACCTCGGCGGCGCTGTCGTCGGAAGAGCGCAGCATCGCCTCGAACGCCTTGCGGTCCTCGGGCGTGAGTTCGGTCTTGCCCTGCGACTCCTGCAGCAACAGATCGTCGGCGATGAACAGCTTGACCACCGACGCGATCGGCATCGCCTCGTTGTTGCCGTTGGACACCAGATATCCGGTGTTGCGGTCGAGAACGGCGATCGAAAGGTCGGCGCCGGCCTCGGCGGCCTGCGCGGTGGCTTGCTGCGTGCGAGTGTCCAGGCCGCCGAATGAGGCGGCGGGTTCGTCGGGGGGAGCCTCGGGCAGCGGGGCCATGTTGCCCTGCGGCGCGACGACGGTCAGCTGCGGACCCGCGGCCGCCGGTGGCGTGCCGTGCACCTTCGCCTCGCACCCGGCTGCTGTCAGGACCACAGCGGCGATCAGTGCGATCGTCCTGACCAGCATCGACGGCCGCCGTCGCATGACCCTCCTCGAATGGCTGGATCGGAAGTCGGGCCCCGCCGCATCGCTTAAGCCCTGGTATCAAGCCTAATGCTTGAGTACCACCACCGCCTGCTTAGCTAACCTTACGAAGGATCGGCGCGACGATCCGGCGCGATTTCGCCGGAGGGCTCCCATCTGGCACAATTGAGCAGTTGTCTGTGCAGGATCCGGGAACGGCCAGCTCCGCCCGCTGCGAGATACACCCCGATTCGCCCGATCAGTTCGGCTCGGCAGGCTTATGTCCACGCGACAGGAAGCGCCCGCAGCCGCCAACCGCAAGGAAGTGTCACCGATGAACACGCTGGACTTCGTCGATCAGACCTCGCTGCGCGACGACATCCCGGACTTCGGCCCCGGCGACACCGTCAACGTGCACGTCAAGGTCATCGAGGGCTCCAAGGAGCGCATCCAGGTCTTCAAGGGTGTGGTTCTGCGTCGCCAGGGCGGCGGTATCCGGGAGACCTTCACGGTGCGCAAGGAAAGCTACGGCGTCGGCGTCGAGCGGACGTTCCCGGTGCATTCGCCCAACATCGATCACATCGACGTCGTGACGCGCGGTGACGTGCGCCGCGCGAAGCTCTACTATCTGCGCGAGCTTCGCGGCAAGAAGGCGAAGATCAAGGAAAAGCGCTGACCTCCGGGTCGGCCGTCGGCGCCGGGACCTGATCATTGGAGCGCGAGCAGCGCGAGGTTGAGCACGGCGCTGGCTACCCTGATGCGGTGACCGGTTCCGCAGAGTCCGACGAGGCATCGACCGAGCGCGCGCCCGAAGACACTTCGCCGGACGAAGCGGCGGAGAAGCCCAAGAAAAAGGGCGGCGCGCTACGGGAATTCGCGATCCTGATCTCGATCGCATTGATCCTGTACTACGTCATGCTGACGTTCGTCGCCCGGCCCTACCTGATTCCATCCGAGTCGATGGAACCGACGCTGCACGGCTGCCCCGGTTGCACCGGTGACCGGATCATGGTGGACAAACTGTCCTACCGGTTCTCCTCCCCGCAGCCCGGCGACGTCGTCGTGTTCAAGGGCCCACCCAACTGGAACATCAACTACCGGTCGATCCGCTCGGACAACACCGCGATCCGGTGGGTTCAGAATGCGCTTTCGGTGGTGGGTTTCGTCCCGCCCGACGAGAACGATCTCGTCAAGCGAATCATCGCCGTCGGTGGTCAGACCGTCGAATGTCGAGCGTCGACCGGATTGACCGTCGACGGAAAGCGGCTCGACGAACCATATCTGGACCCCAACACCATGCGCGCCGACCCCGCGGTCTACCCCTGCCTCGGCAACGAGTTCGGGCCCGTGACGGTGCCGGAAGGGCGGCTGTGGGTGATGGGGGACAACCGCACCCACTCGGCGGATTCGCGCGCGCACTGCACCAACACCCCGGCTGATGCCCAGAAGGGTCTTCTGTGCACGGGTGACCCGATGGCCGGAACCGTCCCGGTGGACAATGTCATCGGTAAGGCGCGGTTCATCGCCTGGCCTCCCTCCCGATGGGGTGGCGTGAGCAGCGTGAACCCGCAGACATAACCGCCACGACGCACCAGGACGCAAGAGGAGAGGGTGTTCTTGCCGGCGACATGGCCACCGCGCACTGTGATCCGGAAATCCTCGGGGCTGCGCACGTTGGAGTCTGCGCTGTATCGCAGCGGCCTCGGACCGGTTGCCGGCGTCGACGAGGTCGGCCGGGGTGCGTGCGCGGGACCTCTCGTCGTCGCCGCCTGCGTCCTCGGCCCGAACCGGCTGGAAAGCCTCTCGGCCCTCGATGACTCGAAAAAGCTGAACGAGAAGGAGCGCGAGCGCCTCTTCCCATTGATCCGGCGGTACGCGCTGGCCTATCACGTGGTGTTCATCCCCTCGGTGGAGGTGGATCGCCGCGGTGTGCACGTGGCCAACATCGAAGGGATGCGCCGGGCCGTTGCCGGCCTTTCGGTGCGACCGGGCTACGTGCTCTCCGACGGCTTCCGCGTGCCCGGCCTGCCGGTACCTTCGCTCCCGGTGGTCGGGGGTGACGCGGCAGCGGCGTGTATCGCCGCGGCCAGCGTGCTGGCCAAGGTCAGCCGCGACCGGTTGATGGTGAAGATGGAAACCGAACATCCCGGCTACGGTTTCGCGGATCACAAGGGCTATAGCACGCCGGCGCACAGCGCCGCGCTGGCCGAGCTGGGGCCCTCTAGTCAGCACCGCTACTCGTTCATCAACGTCCGCCGTGTGGCCACGGCCGCAGGGATCAAGGTGGTGACCGAACTGGTCGACGCCGACCAGGTGGGTCCACCGCATCAACGCGACGAAGCGGGGTAGGGGACAATGGGAGCCAACAAGGGGGCAGCGACCAACATGAAGGACAGCTGAGCCGATGAGTGCCGAAGATCTCGAGAAGTACGAAACCGAGATGGAGCTCTCGCTCTACCGCGAATACAAGGACATTGTCGGCCAGTTCAGTTACGTGGTGGAAACCGAGCGCAGGTTCTACCTCGCCAACAGCGTCGAACTCGTACCGCGCAACTCCGACGGAGAGGTCTACTTCGAGCTGCGTCTGGCCGACGCCTGGGTCTGGGACATGTACCGGCCCGCCCGCTTCGTCAAACAGGTACGGGTGATCACCTTCAAAGACGTCAACATCGAAGAGGTCGAAAAGCCGGAATTGCGGCTTCCGGAATAAACGCGGCGGCACGTTTGACGCTGGCGACAATTGTTGATCGCAACGGAGCGGCGGACCGATTTGGTTGCCGCAGGGCCTTTTTGAGACTGTCCGTCTCTATTCTCATAATGATTGCCATTTAGGCCCTTTGGGGTCGGCGACACGGCATCATTGAGTTCCGCCGATGACGTCCACATTGGGGCGGCCGCCTTACGGTCACGTTGCGCGATGCTCGGATTGGGCCTAATCATTGTTCCGTCTGCCCTGCTGGACAATGACGCTGACACGCCGGCCACGTACGTCCCGAACGCGAGACAGATAACAGGTATTTGTCCCATTATTGCTGGTTGAACTGCTCGAAACCGTGTGACATGCTTGAGCAGCAAACATTTTTCCTGTGTAAATCCGCTCGAAAGAAGATCTGCAACCTCGAATTTCCACTTGGCAACGGGAGCGATTGACCCAAAGATATGTTCCGGCGTAAAGTCCTGCACCGTCCTCGATCGCATGCTGGGGGGAATACAGGCTTGTCATACCGACCAATCGGGTGCGGTGCGGGACATCTCGAGTACGTGCACGGAGACGCTCGGTGAAGCGCGCGGTACTTCGGCCCCTCGTCGGCTTGGTGTCGATCGTCGCGATCGTCGCGGTCTTCGTCGTGGCGGCGAGCCTGTTTCGGGGCGACTTCTCCGATACCGTTCCGGTCACGGTCATTTCGCAGCGCGCCGGTCTCGTGATGAACCCCGATGCGAAGGTACTTGTCCGAGGTGTTCAGGTCGGACGGGTCGCATCGATCGAAGGTCTCCCCAGCGGTGAGGCGGCACTGCATCTCGCGATGGATCCCTCTCGCCTCGACGCGATACCGGCCAACGCGCTGGTCGACATCGCGTCGCCAACGGTGTTCGGCGCCAAGCAGGTCCAGTTCATCTTCCCCGACGACCCATCGCCCCAGTCGCTGCGCGCCGGTCAGGTGATCGAGGCGCAGCACGTGATGGTCGAAGTGAACACCGTCTTCGAACAACTGACCTCGGTGCTGTCGACGATCGAACCGGCGAAATTGAATGCCACGCTCGGTGCCATCGCGCAGGCGGTGTCCGGCCGGGGCAACAAGTTCGGGAAGATGCTCTCCGATCTGGACTCCTACCTTGCGACGCTAGAGCCCAGCCTGCCGGCGCTCAATCGCGACCTGGAACTTGCTCCCAGCGTGCTGCGCGCATACGCAGACGTGTCAGGGGATTTCGTGTCGATCGCCGACAACGCGGCGACCATCAGCGAATCCATCGTCGACAAACAGGACGATCTGGATGCGGCACTGGTCAGCGTCACCGGATTGGCCGACGTCGGCAACGAGGTGATCGGGCAGAACAGCCAGTCGCTCGGGGAGGTCGTGCGGCTGCTGGTGCCGACCACCGCGTTGACCAACGAGTACAACCAGGCGTTGTGGTGTGGGCTGGCCGGCATAGTCGAGGCGTCGCACTTCCCGCCACTGAAAGCGCCGGGCGTCGAGGTGTTGGCCGGCTTCCTATGGGCCCAGGAGCGGTACCGCTATCCCCTGGATCTGCCCAAGGCCGGCGCCGAGGGTGGTCCGCAATGCACCGGACTGCCGAAGATGCCGTTCGAGACCGTCGCACCGTATGTGGTTGCCGACACCGGAACCAACCCGTGGCGACGCACCTACCCGGGCATCGTCCTCAACTCCGACCTGATCAAGCAGATCATGTTCCCCGACACCGAAACCGCTGGGCCGCCCCGAAATACGGCACAGATCGGAATGCCCGGATGAGGCGTTCGCTGCGGCCGACTCTGGTCAAGATGGGGCTCTTCGCCCTGGTGATGGCGATGCTGACTGCATCGTTGTTCTTCATCTTCGGCCAGTACCAAACAGGCAGCACGAAGGACTACACCGCGGTGTTCGCCGATGCGTCCCGGCTGAAGGCCGGGCAGTCCGTGCGGGTGGCAGGGATGCGGGTCGGCACGGTCAACAGCGTGAAACTGCAGCCCGACAAAACGGTCTTGGTCAAATTCGACGCCGATCCGAACGTGCGCATGACAACGGGCACCCGAGCAGCGGTGCGCTATCTGAACCTCGTCGGCGACCGGTACCTCGAGCTGATCGAGGGTGCGGACGGGACGCCGGCGCCGCCGGATTCCCAGATCCCGCTGGAGCGCACCGAGGGCGCGCTCGACCTGGACCTCCTGCTCGGCGGACTCAAACCCGTTATCCGCGGGCTCAATCCGCAGGACGTGAACGCCCTCTCGGCTTCGCTGATCCAGATTTTCCAGGGACAGGGCGGAACCCTACGATCGCTGCTGGACAACACGTCGGGATTCACCACGGCGCTGGCGGAGCACAACCAGACGATCCAGACCCTCATCGACAATCTACGCACGTTGCTGGCCACACTGAATCGCGAGGGGGACAAGTTCTCGGGCACGGTCGACCGCTTGGAGAAGCTCGTCACGGAGCTTGCGGCGGAACGCGACCCGATCGGCACAGCGATCGAGTCGCTGAACAACGGATCGGCGTCGGTGGCCGACCTCCTCAGCGAGGCGCGCGCCCCGCTGGCGGGCACCATCGATGAGCTCGCCCGGTTGGCGCCCAACCTCGACTTCCAAAAGGACCGTATCGACACGAGCCTGCAGAAGGCGCCCGAGAACTACCGGAAACTGGTCCGTACCGGTTCATACGGAAGCTTCTTCAACTACTACATCTGTGAACTCAAGTGGCGGGTGACCGACCTGCAGGGCCGCACCGCCGTCTTCCCCTGGCTGAAACAGGAAAACGGGAGGTGTGCCGAGCCCTGATGCTGAAATACCGTGGCAGACAACTGATCCGCGCCGGAATCCTCGGGGTGGTACTGATCGTGCTTGTCATCGCAGTGGGCCTTGCGCCCGAACGGTTGGTATCCTGGGCGACCTCGGCGCGGTATCAGGCGTTGTTCAGCGACGCAGGCGGGCTGGCACCGGGCAACGACGTGGTGATCTCGGGTATCAAGGTGGGCACCGTCTCCAGCGTTGCGCTGCAGGGGCGCAACGCACTGGTGACGATGGTGGTCGACGGCTCGGTGTCGTTGGGATCGGACACCACCGCACACATCCGGACCGGAACCCTGCTGGGCGAGCGCGTCGTGACCCTGGAGTCCAAGGGCCAGGGGTCGCTGCACCCGATGGATGTGATTCCCGTGTCGCGCACCGCATCCCCCTATTCGTTGACCGAGGCGGTCAGCGAGCTGACGAGCAACACGGCGGGCACCGACACCGCGTCGCTGAACCAGTCGTTGGACACGTTGGCGGCGACCCTGGACCAGGTGGCGCCGCAGCTGGGCCCCGCGTTCGACGGGCTGACCCGGCTGTCGAAGGCGATCAACGACCGCGACGAAACTCTCGGGGATCTGCTGAAAAACGGCGCCGACGTCACCGAGATCCTGTCGGACCGCAGCCAGCAGGTGAACACGCTGATCCTCAATGCCAACGACTTGGTATCGGTGCTGTCGGCGCGGCGCTACGCCATTGTCGAACTGCTCGCCCACACATCGGCGTTGTCGCAACAGCTGTCCGGCCTCATCGCCGACAACGAGAAACAGCTCGCCCCCACGCTGGAGAAACTCAACGGAGTCACCGAGATCCTGGAGCGCAACCGAGACAACATCGCCAAGGCGCTCCCGGGACTGGCGAAGTTCCAGATCACGCTTGGCGAGACGATTGGGAACGGCCCGTACTACCAGGCCTACATCCCCAACATCTTCTTCGCCCAGATCTTCCAGCCGTTCTTCGACTACGCGTTCGGGTTCCGGCGCGGGGTCAACGCCGGCCAGCCACCCGACAACGCCGGACCGCGCGCCGAACTTCCATTCCCCTACAACGGAATCCCGATGCCCAATGAACAGTGGGGGCCCGGACGATGAACAACAACTGGGTCAAGCGCGCACTCGCGGTCGCATTGGTCGTGGCGCTCGTCGGTGGCGTCGTGGCCCTGATCCGGCAGACCGTGTTCCGGCCCACGACCATCACCGCCCAGTTCACCACCGCCACTGCCATCTATCCCGGTGACGAGGTCCGCATCGCGGGCGTCAAGGTCGGCTCGATCGAATCGATCAAACCGGTCGGCACTCAGGCCGAGATGAGGTTGGCCGTTGACCACGGCATCAAAGTGCCCGCCGACGCCAAGGCGGTGATCGTTGCCCAGAACCTGGTGTCGGCGCGGTACGTCCAGCTGACACCCGCATACGAATCCGGGCCCGCGATGGCCGACGGCGACGTTATCCCGTTGGAGCGCACGGCCGTTCCGGTCGAGTGGAACGAAGTCAAAGAACAGCTGATGCGCCTGGCGACCGACCTCGGGCCCGCAGCGGGGATGTCGACCGGGTCGGTCGGGCGGTTCATCGACAGCGCGGCCAACGCGCTGGACGGCAACGGCGACAAACTGCGTCAAACGCTGGCGCAGCTGTCCGGCGTCGGTCGCATCCTCGCCGACGGCAGTGGCAACATCGTCGACACCATCAACCACCTGCAGACGTTCGTCACTGCGCTGCGGGACAGCAACGAGCAGATCGTGCAGTTCCAGGACAGGTTCGCGACGTTGACCAGCGTTGTCGACGACAGCCGATCCGATCTCGACGCCGCGCTGACGAATCTGTCCGACGTCGTCGGCGAGACCACCCGGTTCATCCGGGGCACACGCAATCAGACCGCCGAACAGATCCAACGACTTTCCAACGTCACGCAGAACCTCGTCGACCACCGGATGGCGCTGGAGAACGTCCTGCACATCGCGCCGCACTCGATCGCCAACGCCGTCAACATGTTCGACCCGCGCACCGGCGCCGCCAGCGGGGTGTTCGTGCTCAACAACTTGTCGAATCCCGTATGGGCCTTCTGCGGCATGATCGGGGCGTTGCAGAACGTCACCTCGCCCACGACCGGCAAATTGTGTTCGCAATACCTCGGGCCCGGCCTGCGCACCGCGAGCATCAACAACGTGCCGTTCCCGTTCAGCCTGTTCCTGACGTCGAATCCGCCGTCGTACATGCTGCGGTATTCGGAACCGGAGCTGATGCCCGGTGCGGGTGGACCGCCCGACGATCAGCCCGAGCCTCCACCCGCGGTGTCGGCCTATACCGGAATCGGCGACATACCGCCGCCTCCCGGCTGGGGCGCGCCCCCGCCACCGCCTGGCATGCCGCCCGCACCACTCGCGGCGCCCGCACCGGTCGCGACACCGGCAGCACCGGGTCCGCCGACACTGCAGGACATGTTGTTGCCCGCCGAACAGCCCAACCCGCAGGCCGATCCCGCGCCCCCCATCCCGCACGGCGGAGGACCCTCATGATCGGCCGCCGCGTGGTGGCGACCGGGCTGACCTTGCTGCTGACGCCCACCGGGTGTTCGTTTCAGGGAGTGAACTCGCTGCCGCTGCCGGGGGCGGTGGGCCGAGGGCCGGACGCCGACGTCTACCACGTCGAACTCGCCAACGTCGGCACGCTGGAATCGAATTCACCTGTGATGATCGACGACGTGGTGGTCGGCAGCGTCGGCAAGATGACGTTGCACGGCTGGCACATCGACCTCGATGTCTCGGTCAAGCCTGACGTCGTGGTGCCCGCCAACGCCGTCGCTACCGTCGGCCAGACCAGTCTCCTGGGCTCCATGCACGTGGCGCTCGACCCGCCGCCGGGTGAGAAGCCGAGCGGACGTCTCAACCCGGGCGCCACCATTGGGCTCAACAGGACGTCGACCTACCCGTCGACGGAACAGACGCTGTCGTCACTGGCGGCGGTGGTCAACGGCGGGGGGCTGGGTCAGATCGGCGACATCATCGCCAATTTCAACACCGCACTGTCGGGACGACAGGGGACGGTGCGCGACTTGATCGCCCGACTGGACACCTTCGTCGGGACCCTCTACCAACAGCGCGACAACATCATCGCGACCATCGACGAGCTGAACAGGTTCTCGCAGCGATTGGGTGATGAACAACGGGTGCTCACCCGCGCTCTCGACAAGATCCCGCCCGCTCTCGACGTGCTGATCCGCGAGCGGCCCAACTTCACCACCGCACTGAATCGGTTGGGGCAGTTCAGTGATACGGTTTCCGGCTTGATCGCCGACACACAGGCCGACCTCGTCACGAATCTGCAGAACTTGGAGCCGACGCTGCGCGCGCTCGCCGATGTGGGCGCCGAGATCGACACGGCGCTGGCCGCCCTCCCGACATTCCCGTTGAGCCAGAACCTGATCGACCGCGGGGTCCGCGGTGATTACGTGAACCTCTTCGTCACGGTGGACTGGACCAACGCCCGGCTCAAGCGTGGATTGTTGCTCGGCACCGCGCTCGGGCAGAACCGCGCATCGTTGATTCCCGCGCCGGGCGACCCCGGATACGACGCGTACTACACAAAATTCCCACTGGGCGTTGGGACCTCGCCACCCTTCGGCCCGATCCCGAATGCTGCGCCCGCACCGTGGGAACCGGGGGGTGGTGGCTGATGCTGCCGCGGATGGTGCGCATCCAGCTCGTGATCTTTACGATCGCGTCAATCATCGGCGTGGTCGCGATGGTGTTCACCTATATGCAGGTGCCCACCCTGCTGGGCATCGGGAAGATCACCGTCACACTGGAATTACCATCCTCTGGCGGGCTGTACCGGTTCGCTAACGTCACCTATCGCGGGGTGCAGGTCGGCAAGGTGACCGAGATGGACGTGACCCGCACACGGGCCACCGCGACGCTGCGGCTCGACACGTCACCCAGAATCCCCGCCGATCTGCATGCCGAAGTGCGCAGTGTCTCAGCCGTCGGCGAGCAGTACGTCGAGCTGCTCCCGCGCACCGACTCGCCGCCGTATCTGGAAGACGGATCGGTGATCGCCATGGCCGACACCACGATTCCGCAGCCGGTGAGCCCGATGCTGGAGCAGCTGAACACCCTGATCGCGAGCATCCCCAAGGGCCGCCTGACGGAATTGATCGACGAATCGTACAACGCGTTCAGCGGCGCCGGGTTCGACATGGGATCGCTGGTGGACTCGTCGGCCACGCTCTCCGAAGCCCTGAACGAGGACCCCTCGCGCTCGGCGAGACTGGCCGAAGACTCGCTGCCCCTGCTGGATTCGCAGGCCCGATCGGCCGACTCGTTGCGGGTGTGGGCGCGAAGCGTCGCCGGTATCACCGGGCAGGTCGCGGCGGACGACCGGCAGATCCGCACTCTTCTGGACGAGGGCCCCGCCGCAGCCGACGAGGTCGCCGGTCTGCTCGAGCAGATCAAGCCGACACTGCCCGTGCTGCTGGCAAACATGACCACGATCGGTCAGGTTGCAGTCACCTACCGCCCCTCGCTGGAGCAGGTGCTCGTGCTGTTACCGCCGTTCGTGGCCAACGTGCAGTCGTCGGCTCCCCAGAACAACCCCACCGGTATCGCCCTGGGTGACTTCCGCATTCAGATGGCCGACCCCAACCCGTGCACGGTCGGGTTCCTTCCGCCCTCGCAGTGGCGGAGCCCGGACGATCAGACCACGATCGACACGCCGGACGGGATCTACTGCAAGCTGCCGCAAGACTCGCCGATCGTCGTGCGGGGTGCGCGTAACGCACCGTGCATGGGGGTACCGGGTAAGCGGGCGCCCACCGTCGAGCAGTGCTACAGCGACAAGCCCTACGAACCGTTGGCGATGCGCCAGCACACCCTCGGTGCGTATCCGATCGACCCGAACCTCATCGCACAAGGTGTGCCGCCTGACGACCGGGTCAGGGCCGACGAGAACCTCTTCGCCCCGCTCGAAGGCACGCCACTCCCGCCCGGCGCGGTTCCGCGGGGCCCGCTGCCGCCGATCCCACCTCCGCCGCTCGCTCCCGGGGCGCAGATGCCATCGCTGCCGCCGAACGCGATCCCACCCCTGGTTTCGCATCCGGTGGACCAGCAGGCCGTCGCCGGTGCACCCGCACCGCAGGGGGTAACCCCACACGGGCCACCGCTGCAAGGCGCACCGCCGCCGGACGGTTCGCCACCTCCGCCCGGGCCGGTACCCGCGACGCCGAGTTCGATCACCACCGGTCCCGCTTCGGAGGGACCGTCGGTCGCTGTTGCGCACTACGACCCGCAGACGGGACGGTATGCGACGCCGGACGGGAACGCCGGCCGCCAGACCGATCTCGTACAGACCCCGAAATCTTGGCAGCAGTTGATTTACGAGGGAGGGGCGCAGTGATCCGAGCTTTGACAATCGGGGTGACGATCGTCGCGGCGATCCATTTCGCGCCGCACGCACTGGCGCAGAACGAGGTCGCGATCAACGGCGTGTTCACCGCGTTCTCCGATGGCCGGTATGCGACAACCAAAGACTCACGTCATGAAGAGGCGAGTGTCACCCAGAGGTGGACCATCACCTCGACATGTACGACGTATCAGGATTGCACCGGCCGGGTCGAGAGCGATCAGGGCTGGAGCGCGGATCTGGTGTACATGAGCGGTCGGTGGAAGGTCACCAGGACCGTGCCGGACTGGGAACCGTGCATCGACGGTACGGCCTACCCGGGCAAGCAGTCATGGGTGTTCTGGCTGGGTTATCCGCAGGACCCCAACAAGTACGAGGGGTGGGACAAGACCGAGGGCCCAAGTGGCGCCTGCGGTTTCAACAAGGTGCTCGGTATCGAGATGCCGTTCAGGCTGACCCGCGTGGGTTGAACGCGTGCTTCGGGATGGTCAGCGGCAAATCCACGGAACTGAGCAGACCCGGTTGAGCGGCAACGACATACGGCACGGCGTTGACGACCCGCATCGCCGTGGCGACCATCGCTCCGGCGCCTGAGGTCATGCTCTCGATTGCGGCGTCCTTGCGGTCGCGCACGGTGGCCGCCATAGTGCACTCGATGTCGGGCTGGCCGGTGATCACGATGCGGTATCCGAGTGCGTCCGGCAACGTCGGCCATTCGGGAGCGACGTCGGGCGCCAAACGGGTGACGTGTTCGATCACGATCGCCTCCTGACCGTCGACGATGCCGATAGCCTGCATCCTCAGGGCGCCGCACGTCCCCGCCTCGACGGTGCCCATCGCCACCTCGAGCGGCCGCTCCGTCACCACGCGGTCGAACGTTTCGCGAATCTCCTGCACCTCAACGCCAAGAGCATCGGCAACCATGCGGATCTGGCCCTGCCATTCGCCGGCGATCGCGCCGGGGAAGGAGATCCATGGCTGGTAGTCGAGCGGGCGGCCGAATCCCAAAGCGTCGCTCATGATGTCGGGCACGCCGTAGTCGTCGTAGAGGCCGATCTCGTAGGCGTGGATCTTCTCGATCTGCGAGGACTGTGTGCTCAGCACCAGCGGTAGGTAGTCGGCGACGAACCCGGGCTCGATACCCGACGCGTACAGCGATGCCTGGCCCTCCTTGGCGGCCGCGGCCAGTTGATCGCGCCACTCGACCGGTTCGTAGGCATGGGGGTTGACCAGGCGGGTGGTGCTGGTCGTCACCACGTTGATTCCCGCGCTGAGGAGCTTCACATAGTCGGGCACGGCCAGCGCGTCACGTTCCGGCCCGCTGGCCGAATAGATGACACAGTCGGGTTCGAGTCCGATCAG
>NZ_LZSQ01000130.1 GCF_001665535.1 Mycobacterium sp. 852002-51961_SCH5331710 | reverse complement strand
CGCGGGCCTCATAGTTGACCTGCGCGGGCAACTGATCGAAGAACCTCTCGATGATGCCGACCTGCTCACCACCCAACGCTCCGCGCGCCTGGGCTGTCGCCGTGGCCTCCAACACCGGCGCCAGCGCTTCACCGGTCAACGCGCGCCGCGGACCCAACACCGCCGCCGACGCGATACGACGCCTGGCCTCCTTACGCGACACCTGCAACACCGTCGCTATCGCCTCCGGCCACGAACACGCCCCCACCGCCCTCGGCTCCACTTCGGCCACCAGCCGGGCGATCACCGCATGATCGACCACCGGCAACCGCCGAACCACCCGCTCACACCGAAACAACACCTCCACCAAATCACGCGACCCCAACCCCTCCACCGACAAACCAACAAGCTCATCCACCGCGGCGTCCAACGCATCAAGAGCCTTCACAACTTGCCCCCGATCGGCGACCCCGCCCCCACTCATGTCAGGCCTGCGACCTGTCGTAGACCCGGCTTAGGGTCCGAGGTATCGAGCCTTCTTCAGCCATAATCGAACAATAGTTCGAACCACCGACAAGTTCAGTCCGCCCGCCGCACGCGGAACAACTTCACATCGGACTTGATCCCCTTCAAGTGCCGGGACCCCGCGAACGAGAACGAAAACCGCTCGTCTTCGCCGATCGCCTCGTGCGTCGACTCCGAGACCAGGACGGAGCCGGGCCGAGCGGCGCCCGTGACGCGGCTCGCGAGATTGACCGCCCCGCCGAACCAGTCACCGGTTCGGCTCACGGCCATCCCCGTGGCGAGGCCGACGCGAAGCCGTGGGAAATCCTCGTCGTCGTTGGTCTTTTCGACGAGGGTCAGCGCCGCCTCCAGCAGCGGCACCGGTTCCTGGCTGACGAGCATCACCTCGTCACCGATCGTCTTGACGAACCGGACGGGCGGGACGGACACCTCGTGCGCGAGATCGAACAACCGGTGGGCGAGGCGCTCGAGATCTTCGGGCGGCACGGCCTCACCGAGCCGGGTGAAGCCGACGAGGTCGGCGAACGCGATCGTCACGAGCCGCGCACCCGGCAGCCGTTGGCCCTTCGCGCGTTCGGAGGCGGTGATCGCCTCGGTCTCCATCAGATGCCGCAACTGCAACCGCAACATGTCCTGAATCATGGGGCCCAGCAGCGGGTTTGCGGTCCGCACCAACGCCTCGGCGTTCTTGGCGATGACGAGCTCCGACGCGCCTGGGTCGAGCACCGAAGCGAGCCCGGCGTACCGCATCACCTCGGCGGCCTTCGACAACCCCTCGGCGAGTACCCGGGTGATCTGGATGATCTGGTCCGGCAGGATCCCGATCTCGATGAACCGCTGTGCGTATGCCGCGGCTTCGGCGTCGGCGCGCAGATGGACCTTCGCATCGGGGTCGTCGACGGTGGGCAGCCCCATCGCGCGTTGGATGCGCTGCAGAAGGTCGAGATCGATGCCCGTCTTCTCGCTGGTCTCCCGGGTGGAGACGTAGACGCCGTCGTCGCCCAGTGCCTGACGCGCGGCGAGCAGCATCGGCAGGTAGGCGTTGCGGATCACCTCGACGTCGATGCCTCTGCTCACCAACCACGAAACCAATTCGGCGCGTTCGGCGCGTTCGTCACCTTCGAGTCCGTCGAGCAGACCGGACCCTTCGACGTCGAAGTCATCGGCCACCGGCCCAACGTATACCCCGTGCGATAGTCGGAACATGGGTTCGCCGGTGCTGTACGGGTTCGCGCCGATCGTCGGCGAACGCCCCCACACGTTGATCCTCGGCAACATGCCCAGCGTCATGTCCCTGGCAGCGCACCAGTATTACGGCAACCCCCGCAATGCTTTCTGGCGCATCGCAGGCGACATCTACGGGTTCGCGGCGGACGCGCCGTACGAGCAGCGTTGCGCCGCGCTGAGGGCTCATGGCATAGCGGTCTGGGATGTGCTGCGATCATGTCGGCGCGCGGGCAGTCTGGATTCCGCGGTGAGACCGGAAAGCATGGTGGCGAACGACTTTCAGCAATTCTTCGACACGCACCCCGATATCAGTTTGGTTTTGTTCAACGGCGCCGCAGCGGAGAAGAACTACACCCGACTCGTTTCCGTCGCAAATGAATTGAGCTACCGACGCCTGCCGTCGACCAGCCCGGCGCAGACCATGCCGTTCAACGAGAAACTCGCGATCTGGCGCGAAGCGCTGTCCGCACGTCGATAACGTCCCCCGCCGGCTCTGGCGACGCATATTCTCAATGCGGACGTGGAGGTGTCAGATGACAACTGCACTGACATGTCGGGCATGCGGTGGCGAACCGCGAGCGGGTGCCCGATTCTGTGATGCCTGTGGCGCGCCGCTGGAGGGGCCGCAACGACCCGCCGAGTACAAACAGGTGACGGTGCTGTTCGCCGACGTCGTCCGATCGATGGACCTCGCCGCGGCCGTCGGGCCCGAGCGGCTGCGCGAGATCATGGCCGAGCTGCTAGACCACTGCACCACGATCGTCACCCACTACGGCGGGACCGTCGACAAGTTCACCGGCGACGGCATCATGGCGGTGTTCGGTGCCCCGATCGCGTTGGAGGACCACGCCCTGCGCGCGTGTATCGCCGCGCTCGACATCCAATCCGAGGCCGCTCGGCTCGCAACGATTGTGAAGAGCCACGACGGGGCCGAGCTGTCGCTCCGAATCGGCCTGAACTCCGGTGAAGTGGTCGCCGGCGAAATCGGTTCTGTCACCGCGAGTTACACGACCATCGGTGAGCAGGTCGGGCTAGCGCAGCGGATGGAGGCGGTCGCCCCGCCCGGTGGGGTGATGCTCAGCGAGTCGACGGCCCACCTCGTCGAGGACGCGGTTGACCTCGCCGACGCCGAAGCGGTGCCCGTCAAGGGAACCACCGCAGCGGTGCTCGCACGGCGATTGCTCGCCGTCGCCGAAAGCCGTCCCCGGCGCCGCAGCGACGCACCCTTGGTCGGTCGAACTTGGGAACTGAACACCATCACCGCTCTCCTCGACGAGGCGATGACCGGTGCGGGATGCGTGGTCAACATCGTCGGGCCGCCAGGGATCGGCAAGAGTCGGCTCGCGCGCGAGACCGCAGCGGTCGCCGCCACTCGCGGAATGTTGGTCTTCAGCACCCACTGCGAGTCACATGCGCGCGAGATCCCCTTCCATGTCCTGGCGCGACTCCTGCGGTCGGGCACGCAGACCGACGGCCTCGACGCCGAGGCCGCGCGCGCCCATATCCGGAGTCAATTCGCCGACGCCACAGCCGAGGACCGATTGTTGCTCGAAGACATCATGGGTATCAGGGAAGCGACCACCGAGATGCCGGAGGTTGCCCCGGAGGCCCGGCGGCGGCGACTGACCGCACTCATCAATTCCGCGTCCATCGATCGTCCCGAATCCGCGCTCTACATTGTCGAGGATGTGCAATGGATCGACGACGCGAGCGAATCGCTGCTGGCCGACTTCCTGGCCGTCATTCCGCACACGTCGTCGCTGACGCTCATCACCCACCGGTCCGAGTACCACGGCATCCTCGCCCGGCTGTCGGGATCTCAAACAATCGCCCTGCGGCCGTTGCGAAGTGCCGACGTGCGGACACTGACCGACGGTCTTCTGGGTTCGGACGCGTCCGTCGCGCCGTTGTCCACCACGATCGCCGAACGCGCCGCCGGAAATCCGTTCTTCGCCGAGGAGATGCTGCGCGACCTTGCCGAGCGTGGTGCGCTCGTCGGGCAGCCCGGCAATTACCGACTGGACAGTTCGGACGCCGAGGCGAACATCCCCGCGACGCTGCAGGCGGCCATCGGAGCCCGCATCGACCGACTCGACACTACTGCGAAACAGACGCTTTACGCCGCGTCGGTGATCGCGACGGAGTTCGACTTGGAAACGCTTGCCGCCCTGACGGACACCCCTGACGTCATGCCACTGATCGAAACCGAACTCGTCGACCAGGTGAGGTTCTCTCCCGAACCCGTGTTCGCGTTTCGGCATCCGATGATCCGATCCGTCGCCTACGAGAGCCAGCTGAGGGCGCAGCGGGCGCAATTACACCGCAGGCTGGCCGCGATCATCGAACAGCGGGATCCTGCATCGGCCGACAAGAACGCCGCGCTCATTGCCGAGCACTACGAGAGCGCGGGCGATCTGCGCGCCGCGTTCGACTGGCACATGCGCGCAGCGACGTGGGCGAACAACCGCGACAACCTCGCCGCGGCGACCAGCTGGCAGCGGGCTCAGCGGGCCGCCGACCGCCTTCCAGCCGACGAACCGGGCCGACTCGCCATGCAGATCGCGCCCCGTACCCTGTTGTGCGGAACCGGCTTCCGGCTGCTGGGCAGCGGGTTCGCCACGGGCTTCGACGAACTGCGTGAATTGTGCACTGCCGCCGGCGACCGGCGCTCGCTCGCAATCGCGCTGTCCGGCGCCATTATGGAGACGTTCTTCAATGCGCGTCGGCGAGAGGCGTCCGCGCTCGCCACCGAAGAGGTTCGTCTGCTGGAATCGATCGGTGATCCCGACCTGATCCTGGCGCTGGCCACCGTAATCCTCGCCGCGAAGCAGGAAACCGCCGAAATGCACGAAGTCCTGCGTCTATCCGAGTACGCCATCGCGCTTGCCGGAGGTGATCCATCGCGCGGTGGCGACATCGCGACCAGTTCCCCGCTTGCGTTGACGACTGGCTTCCGTGCGCTCGCCCGTTGGAGCCTGGGAATCGAAGGCTGGCAGGAGGATATCGAAAGAGCGTGCGAGATGGCTTCGGGCGCCGAAACTGTCACCCGCGGCGGCGTCATCTACTACACGCACACGATGGCGGTTCTGAACGGTGCGATCCGGCCCAGGGTCGCGATGGAATCTGAGCTGAAGACCGTTCTCGCCTCGGCGGAGCTGACCGGTGAGGACGTTGCAGTCGGGCTGGCGAAATCCAATCTCGCCTTCTGGCTGTTGAGGGGTGGCTCGGACTCCACCACCATGGCCATGCAGTTGCTTGCCGAGACTCGCGAGCTCACCAATCGGGACAGATATGCCAGGACCGCGATCCCGATGGTCGACACCTTCGTGGCGGAAGACAAGATGCGACGTGGAGAGCTCGAGATGGCCATAGAGCTTGCCCGCGCATCCGTCGCCGCGGAGATCGAGGACGACGGAAAGCTGTTCCTCCCGATGATGACCGACGTACTTGTGCGCGCGTTGATTCGTCGGGGAGGGCCGGATGACCTACGCGAGGCCGAGTCGGCGATCGACCAGATGGCCGCGATTCCGCTCGAACCGGGCATCGTGCTCTACGACATCTGGCTGTTGCGTATGCGGGCCCTTCTCGCACAGGCGCGCAACGACCATGCCCGCTATCTCGACTTCCGCGATCGCTATCGGACGACGGCGCACGGCTTGGGCTTCGAAGGACACATCGCGTGGGCCGAGGCGATGGCCTAAGACACCGGCGGTCGGCGGTGCGCCCACGGCCGCGCACGCTCGATCTGTCCCGCGAGCGAAAGCAGTGTCACCTCATCAAAAGGCTTGCCCACCAACTGCACGGACGTCGGAACGCCGTTGCCGTCGAAACCCCACGGCACGGCCGCCGCCGGCTGACCCGTCACGTTGAACAGCGCCTGGAACGGCACTCGCGAGGCGACCGACAGCAGCGTAGACAGCATGCCCCAGCGCTGATACGCGCCGATGCGCGACGGGCCCCTCGCGGTTCCCGGGGTGACCACCACGTCGACGTCGTCGTAGATCGACTGAATCCGCTCGGCCGTACGGCTTTCCGCCTCACGAATGGCCTTCATCCGTCGATCGGAGATCATTCCGCCGACCCGCGCGAAGCTGCGCGTCCTGGCGTCGAGCCGCTCGGGATGAGGCAACGTCTGGACATCGTCGTAGCAGCCGCGGAAATAACGCGGCAGCGCCTGATCGAACATCACCGACGCCGGATAGTCCGGATCGCGGACGACGACCTCGTGGCCGAGTTCGCGCAACAGCTCGCCCGCCTCGGTCAGCGCCGCACGCTGCAAGCGCCCCACTCGGGTCATCAACATCGGCGGGGGCTTGTCGCTCAACGCGATTCGGAGAGGTTGCGGATCCTTCTCCGCCGCCGCGACGAATCCGGACTCCCCTGTCACCGCCTCCAAGAACAGGGCCGCGTCCTCGACCGTCCTCGCGAGCGGACCGTTCACGCTCAGGCCGTTCCAGGCGTCGTCGTGCGGCGCCATCGGCACCCGGTCCCGCTGCGGTTTGAGGCCGAACAGTCCGCACCATGTCGCCGGGATCCGGATGGAGCCCATCCCGTCGGAGCCGAGCGCGACCGGTGCCAGGCCGGCGGCCACCGCAGCGCCGCTTCCGCCGCTGCTTCCGCCGGGCGCGAAGTCGACGTTCCACGGATTGCGGGTCGCGCCGAACGTCACCGTCTCGGTGAACGGCCACAGCATCATCTCCGGCACCGAGGTCTTGCCGATGATCACCGCCCCCGCGTCGCGCAGCCGCCGGACCACCTCGGCGTCCCGGGCGCACGCGGGACCGTGTGCCGCGCTGCCGTACGTCGTCGTCTGGCCTTCGACGTCGACGTCGTCTTTGATCGCGATCGGCACACCAAGCAGCGGTGACCGCTCCCCGGCGGTCAGCCGCTTTTGCGCCGCGTCGGCTTCGCGTCGCGCACTGTCGTGGAGCACGACGCGGTAGGACCGAAGCGTCGTGTCGAGGCGCGCGATGCGCTCGAGATAATGACCCAGTAATTCCGGAGCCGTGATCGCGCCGGAGGCCAGCAACCGGGCCTGCTCAGCGGCGCCCGCGAAGACAAGCTCGCTGGTGTCCACGGCGGCAGCGTAACCGCTCAGACCCCGTGCCGGGCGGCGTATCCACCGGGTGTGGCCCCCAGCATCGTTCTGAAGTCGTTGATGAAGTGCGCTTGGTCGTACCACCCGAGGCGCACGGCGAGATCGGCGAAGTCCACGCGCGGGTTTCTCTCGATCTCGAGTGCCGCCTGCTGCAGCCGGTACCGGCACAGCACCCACTTGACCGGCACGCCGACATACCGGCGAAAGACGCGCTGTGTGGTGCGTGTACTCCACGGCGACAGCTCCATCACCTGTTCCACCCGGTGCAAACGGTCGTCGTCGCTGATCCGATGAACCAGATCACGCAGGGCCACGTACGTTCCGTCGAGCTCAGCACCGTGTGCCGCGATCAGCTCGTCGAGCCGCTCGGCGGCCGACGTGACGTCATCGTCGAGTTCGACCGCGCCGCCGAAGAGACCGTCGTCCACGGGCGTGACCCGCCCGGTCATGATCGACGCGTCGCGGCCAAAGCGCGCGGTGAAGCCGCCTGGATGGAACCGGGCACCCACCACGGCGCCGCGTCCACGGATCGTCGTCTCGAATACGCGATCGACAACGCCGTGCACCAAGGTGTTCGGTAGCGCAAAGCCGTGGCGCGCTTTGTCATTGCCCCATTCACGGGTGATGTGCATCGACGGGAAGGTGATCACCGTGCTGGTGAACGGCTTCCCGTCGGCGAGATCCCAGCGAACCGACCAGAAGTGCTCGACGAATGCGGCGGCTCGGTGCGACGGCGCCCACCGGTCGAGGTCGTACGCGGATGCGCCGGCAACGCGCCCGACGACGCCACGCACCGGCTCCGTGTGTACCGCCGTTCCGACCTCGCGCATGGAATCGAGGCTACGAAACCCCAGGCGCACGCTGCGTCCGGACTGTCGCGAAATTCCAATCAATCGGGGGTGCCGGGCGCCCAGACTGGCGACCATGAGCGTGAACAAGATTCCGGAGGGCTACACCAGCCTGACCCCGTTCCTCTGCGTCGACGGCGCCTCGGCCGCGATCGACTTCTACACCTCGGTGTTCGGCGCCACCCTGGTCGACCGCATGGACGGCCCGAACGGGACCGTCGCGCACGCCGAACTCGACTTCGGCAACGGCCGCCTGCAACTGGGCGATCCCGCCGAGGCGTACCAGATCGCCGCGCCGGACGCGGGGACCCCCGCCACGCACTCGATCGCGCTGTACTGCGAGGACGTCGACGCGGTGGTATCGCGCGCCGAGCAGGCCGGAGCGGTGGTGCGCGAGCCGGCGCAGACGTTCGTCACCGGCGACCGGTTCGCGTCGATCGTCGACCCGTTCGGCACGCGCTGGTCGGTGATGACGCGCGTCGAGGACATCTCGCCGGAGGAGCGAGATCGGCGGTTGGCCGAGTGGGCGAAGGAGAACGTCGCGGGCTGACCGCTACCGTGGCGGCATGTCCTGTGTGTTCTGCGCCATCGTCGCCGGCGAGGCCCCCGCCATCCGCATCTACGAAGACGACGACGTCGTGGCCATCCTCGACATCCGTCCGTTCAGCCGAGGCCACACGCTGGTGATCCCGAAGCGGCACACGGTGGACCTGACGGACACGCCGCCGGAGACCGTCGCCACGTTGGCACGGGTGGGTCAGCGCATCGCGAGGGCAGCGCGCCGGTCCGGTTTGCACGTCGACGGCAACAACGTGGTGATCAACGACGGTAAAGCCGCTTTCCAGACCGTGTTCCACATCCACCTGCACGTGCTGCCTCGGCAGAACGGAGACAAGCTCTCGTTCGCCAAGAACATGCTCCTTCGCCGTGATCCGGACCGGGAGGAGTCGGGACGGCTGCTGCGGGAGGCGCTGGCGGAACTCGACTCGGCTGCGCAAGACTAAGCCCATGAGCATGCCCTGGTACGAGAAGTACATCGGCTACCCGATGCTGTTGCTGCACGACAAGATCTACAAGGGCACCAATGGCCGCATCGGCCATACGTTCCCCGGTGCACCGCGGATGCTGATCCTGCACACGGTCGGCGCGAAAACCGGTTTGCAGCGGTCGAATTCGCTTGCCTACGCCCGCGACGGGGACGACTACCTGGTCGTCGCGTCCAAGGGCGGCGAACCAAAGGCGCCCGGCTGGTACCACAATTTGAAGGCCGATCCGAACGTCGAGATCAACGTCGGACCAAAGCGCATCAACGTGACCGCCACACCGGTCGCCCCCGGTGATCCCGATTTCTCTCGGCTCTGGCGGATCGTCAACGACATGCCGGGCAACAAGGACCGCTACATCGGCTACCAGAAGCGGACGTCACGGCCGATCCCGGTGATCAAGCTGACCCCGGCCTAGAACAGTTCCTTCGCCAGCAGTTCCAGTGTCTTGTCGCGGGCCGGCGCGGTGGCCGGATCGGTGCCGCGACGGGCCGACGCCACCGGGTTGATCATGACCTCGTCGACCCCGAACTGGTCGGCCAGCGCGCGCACCTGCTCGGCCGCCTCGGTCGGATCGCCGACGACCGCGCGCCCGAACGCCGCCTCCGCGATGCGCTGCGCCTGCGGTGCGAGTTCCTGCTGCTCGGAGTCCTCGACCAGGTCGAGCGGGCCCAGCGGCTGACCGGTTCGCAGCCTTGCCATCATCTGGAGGTTGGGCAGCGCCAAAGCCGTTGCCTCATCGTGCGTTTCGGCGACAACGGCGTTGACGGTGAGGAACGTGACGGGTTCGGGCGCCAACTCGCTGGGCCGGAACTCCGAGCGATATGTGGCCAACGCCTCCGCGGTGCCCTGGCCCGAGAAGTGATGGGCGAACACGTACGGCAGGCCCTTGGCGGCGGCCAGGTGCGCCGAGTACATCGACGACCCCAGCAGCCACAGCCTCGGTTCGCTCGCCGCCGCGGGTGTCGCCTTGAGGATGTAGCGCTGGTTCGGGATCGGAACCCGCACCCCGCGCGCGCTCATCAGCGCGACGACGTCGTCGAGGTAGTCGGGGAACGCCTCGATGTCACGGTCGTCGCGGCCGACGGCGCCGCGCAGCGCCATCGACGTCACCGGGTCCGACCCGGGTGCCCGGCCGATGCCGAGATCGATGCGCCCCGGATGCGCCGCCTCGAGCAGCGCGAACTGCTCGGCCACGGCCAACGGCGCGTGGTTGGGCAGCATCACGCCGCCGGAACCGACCCGCAGGTGCCGGGTGTGCGCGGCCAGATGGGCGATGAGCACCGGCGGGCTGGTCGCCGCCACCGAGGGCATGTTGTGGTGCTCGGCGACCCACAGCCGGGTGTAGCCGAGGCGGTCGGCGGTCTGTGCGAGCTGCGTCGACGCGGCCACCGCGTCGGAGGTCGACTGGTCGGTGCGCACCGGCACGAGATCGAGGACTGATAAGCGCATGGCAGACACAACGCATTCGACCGCAGAGACGTTCCCCGCACCGCGCCGACCAGCGATTCCTCAGCGGGACTACTCGACGGCCGCCAGCTCTTTGGCCGTGCGGAAGACGTCGTCGAACATCTGTGGGGTCAGCTTTCCGGTGAACGTGTTCTGCTGGCTGGGGTGATAGCAGCCCACCAACGAGACGCGGCCCAGCTCCGCGGTGGCGCCGTGACCGAACTTCGGCGCGGGCACAGGCACCGGCACCCCGCCCGTACGCAGCATCTGCAGCGCCGCCCGCCACGCGAACCCGCCGAGCGCGACAACCACCCGCACGTGCGCCGCCGTCAGCCGCCATTCCGCGTCCAGCCACGGGGCGCACGTCGCCCGCTCGGCCGGCGTCGGCGCGTTCGCCGGCGGCGCGCAACGCACTGCCGCGGCCACCCGGGTTGCCTTGAGCGCCAACCCGTCTGCGGCGTCCACGCACAGCGACTGGTTGGCCAGGCCCACCCGGTGCAGCGCCGCGAACAAGAAATCGCCGGAGCGATCGCCGGTGAAGATCCTGCCGGTGCGATTGGCGCCGTGGGCCGCCGGAGCGAGCCCCACGACGAACACCCGGGGCTCGGATGAGCCCCACCCCGGTGCCGGGCGGCCCCAGTACGGTTCGTCGGCGTACGACTTGCGCTTGACGACGGCCGCCTCCTCGCGCCACTCCACCAGGCGGGGACAGGCCCGGCACACCGAGACCTCGGCGTCGAGCTCGTCGAGTGACCGCGCCGCCGCGGCCATCGACTCGACTTGTGCGGCCGCCGCCGCGACGGCGGTCTTTGGTGTGGCGGGGTCACCCGGCCAGCCCGAACCGGCAGGAACCGGCGACGCGAACCGCCCACCGGTCCGCGGGTGAGGCAACAGCTGCACAGCACCACTGTGCACGGTGCGAAATTCCGGTGCCGAGCGGCCCCGCGCGCTGTTAGATTCTGCCGCGATAACCCATGACGAATAGCAGGCGCGGCCCCCTACTACTGATCCTGTTCGCCGCGCTGACGGCCGGTGCCGGCAACGGCATATCGCTCGTCGCGTTTCCATGGCTGGTGTTGCAGCGCAACGGATCTGCACTGGACGCTTCGATTGTGGCGATGGCGGGCTCGCTGCCGCTTCTGGTGGCGACGCTGATCGCGGGCGCCGCGGTGGATTATCTAGGGCGACGGCGGGTTTCGATGATCTCCGACGCGCTGTCCGCGGTGTCGGTGGCCGCCGTGCCCGTGCTGGCGCTGACGCTCGGCGTCGAGGCGGTCAACGTCGCGGTGCTGGCCACGCTGGCCGCACTGGGCGCCTTCTTCGATCCGGCGGGGATGACCGCGCGCGAGACGATGCTGCCGGAGGCGGCGAATCGCGCGGGATGGACGCTGGACCGCGCCAACAGCGTCTACGAGGCGGTGTTCAACCTCGCCTACATCGTCGGCCCCGGTATCGGCGGAGTGCTGATCGCGACGCTCGGCGGCATCAACACGATGTGGGTGACGGCGGCGGCGTTCGGCTTCTCGATCGTGGCGATCGCGGTGCTGCAACTGGAAGGAGCCGGCATTCCGGACCGCACCTCGCTGCCCGAGGGGGTGTGGGAGGGCGTCGTCGAGGGGCTGAAGTTCGTCTGGCACAACAAGGTGCTGCGCGCTTTGGCGTTCGTCGATCTGGTGGCGACCGGGCTCTACATGCCCATGGAGTCGGTTCTGTTTCCCAAGTACTTCACCGACCGCGACGAACCGGCGCAGCTCGGATGGGTGTTGATGGCGTTGAGCATCGGCGGGTTGATCGGCGCGCTCGGCTATGCGGTGTCGTCGCGGTACGTCAGCCGGCGGGCGACGATGTTGACCGCGGTACTGACGCTCGGGCTGGCCATGACGGTGATCGCGTTCCTGCCGCCGCTGCCGCTGATCCTCGTGCTGTCCGCGATCGTCGGCCTCGTCTACGGGCCGATCGCGCCGATCTACAACTACGTCATGCAGACCCGGGCGCCACAGCACCTGCGCGGGCGGGTGGTCGGCGTGATGGGCTCGCTGGCCTACGCGGCCGGGCCGCTGGGTCTGATCGTGGCCGGTCCGCTGGCCGACTCGGCCGGCCTGCACGTGACGTTCCTGGCGCTCGCGCTGCCGATGCTGCTGCTCGGAGTGGTCGCGGTGTTCCTGCCCGCGCTACGCGAACTGGACCGTCCGCCAACGGTTTAGCAATGCTACGGTCGGCCACCGAATTGGTCACGCAGCACGGTCTTCAGCACCTTCCCAGATGCGTTGCGAGGCAACTCCGGTAAGTACTCGACCCGCGTGGGGCACTTGAAATGGGCCAGCCGCTCACGCGCGTAATCGATCAGTTCTTGCCCGTCGACGTCCACCGCGTTCTCGAGGGCGACCACCGCGATCGGGGTTTCTCCCCATTTCGTGTTCGCAACTCCCACCACCGCAACCTCACGTACCGCCGGGTGGCGACACAGCATCTGCTCTACCTCGACCGGGTAGACGTTCTCGCCGCCAGTGATGATCATGTCGTTCTTGCGGTCGACGAGGGTGATGAAGCCCTCCGTATCAACGCGGCCCAGATCACCGGTGTGAAACCACCCGCCGCCAAACGCCTCGGCGGTCGCCTCCGGCTTCTTCCAGTAGCCCGCGAAGACAGCCGGACCGCGGACGGCGACTTCGCCGACCGCGCCGGTTGCCACGTCGCGGTCCTGCTCATCGACGATTCGGGTTTGCACATGGAAGAGAGGCCGGCCCACCGAGCCCGATTTCTCCCTGACGTGGTCGGCGTCGAGAAGCGTGACGCCGCCGGTTTCGGTGAGACCGAAGCTCTCCTGGAACGGCACACCGTGATCCTGAAAGTACTCGAGCACCGGCAGTGGACACGGTGCACCGGCGCTGACGGCCAATTCGAGCGCCGACAAGTCGTAGGACTCGAAATCCGGTACGGCCATCAGCGCCGCCCACATCGCCGGTACGAGGAACTGGACGGTGACGCGCTCTCGCGCCATCGCGGCGAGCGCTTCCTCCGGGCGGAAGCCGGGCAGCAATACGTTTGTGCCACCGACATATATCAGGGGCAGCGTGTGCACGCTCAGCCCACCAATGTGGAACAACGGCGCCGCAGTGACGGTCCGATCCCCCTCGTGCAGCCCCCGGCCGGCGGCCACGACATTGATCGTGTTCCAGAACACGTTGTCGTGGGTCAGCATCGCGCCTTTCGGGCGCCCTGTCGTCCCCGAAGTGTAAGGAAGGCAACACAAGTCGTTGCCGACTATGTCGACATCCACGGAGCGATCCTCGCCACCGTCGAGGAGCTGTTCGAAATCGGTTTCTCCGGAAGTGGCTTCACCGCCGACCACCACCCGAGTCTTGACCTTTACCCCCGCGCCGGCACACGCCGCGCGAGCAAGCGCCGAAAACTGTCCCGACCACACAAAGGTGGTCGCACCGGAATCACCCAGCACGTAAGCGACCTCGGGTGCGGCGAGCCGGAAACTGATCGGCACGAAAACCGCCCCGAGCTTCCCAACGGCGAACAACGTCTCCAGGAAGGCGGAGCTGTTGATCATGAGTCCGGCCACGCGGTCGCCTTTCCGCACGCCCGACGCCCGCAACGCCTGGGCCAGCCGATCGGTCCGGCGGTCGAACTCGGCGTAGGTCATCCGCCGGTCTCCGTCGATCAGGGCCACTCGATCGCCACACAGAAACGCGCGGCGAGTCGCCCAAGACCCGAATCCGGCCTCGCGGTGGTGGATCCCGTCCATGAGCGGACCTTCCCCCATCGCGCCTTCCATCGGCGGGCGCTCGCGGTCTTCAGTCACCGGGAACCGGCCCCTGCCTGGCGATCGCGGCGAGTTCCTCACGGGAGTTCGCACCCACCCGTTGGCAGGCGCGATAGATGTGGCCTTCGACGCTGCGCACCGACATCACCAGCCGGTCGGCGATCTCGCGGTTGGACAGCCCGGCCACCACGAACTCGACGATCTCGCGCTGACGACCGGTCAGCGGTTGGCTGGCGGGCACTCGCAGCGCCGGTGTACACAGTCCGCCGCAGGCGTCGCTGAGTTCCTTGGCCACAGCGGCGGCGTACAGCCCGCGCTTGCGGTGCTGGGCGCGGGTGAACGCGACGGCTGCCTGCGCAGCGGCGTCGGCCGCGGCGGCCCGGTCGCCGATTGTGCGATACGCACCAGCGGCGGCGAGCAGTCCCTCTCCGTCGTCGGCGGCCAACGCTTCGGCATGTCGCGCAACGGCATCGGCCAACGGCAGCGCGAGTTCGTCGGCGACTCGACGCGCGGACGCGGCACACGAGGTGTCGCCCCACTGCGCCGCCGCCTGGTAGCACGCCAGCTCATGGGTGGGCTGACGGCGCGCGCGGGCCTGCGACGCCGCTGTCCGCGCGACCGCGATGGCGTCGGTGACACACCCGTTGGCGACCAACGACCATCCTTCGGCGACGCTGAGAGTGGTCTGCATGAACGCGAAGTCGGGCGGCACGCTTTCGCGGGCCTCGGCGATCGCTGCCCCGGCCGCAGGCCCTTCACCGAGTTTCGCGTGTGCCTCCGCCAGGCCGAAGCCGGTGGATGGGCGTAAACCGCTTGCCACACCGTGCCTTTGGACACCGGCCAGCGCTTCGTGCAGAAGCTTCACGGCGTCGCGGACATTGCCACGCATGAGTTCGGCGTGCCCCAGCAGCGACGCCAGATTGGCGTAGGCGAGGCTGGGCACCTCGTCCGCCGAATCGGCCACTCGCCGCACCATCGCCGAGCACTCGTCGATGCGCCCGGTCAACCGGCACGCGCGGAGATAGACGCTGGCGAACCAGAACCGCATGTGCGATGCTTGAAACGACGTCATCGCCCGGTTCAGCGCCGACTCCGCGACCGTGGTGAGCTCATCTGTTCGGCCGAGCGCCCCCAGCGCCATCGTCAACGCCACCGACGCCATCATCGCGTCGAAGTCCGTCAACACGCCCGATTCCAGTGCCGCCGTGGCCTTTTCCAACGCCACCTCGCAACGCGCCGATACGGCGTCGACGCACGCTTCGGCGGCCATGCGTGCGAACCGCTCGGCTGTCGTCTCGGGCGCCTCGGCCAGCCGTGCCAACACCACGGTCGCGTCGTTGATGCGGCCGAGCATCCAGATCAGGTTGGCCACTCGCAGCAGAGACCACTGGTGTGCGCTCGTCGCACCGTCGACGGCCATTCGGCTCAAGACGTCCTCGGCCTCCGCCCCGCGGCCGAGCAGAAACAGGTTCAACGCGCGCACCCCCGCGGCTTCGGCGCACCCGGCGTCCGCGGCGGCCGTCGCGAAGCGGTCGGCGAGTTCGAGGTCGAGCAGCGTCATCGCACAGCGCGCCGCCTTGAGGTAGACGTCGGGATCCGGCGGCAGGTCCGACTCGAGTGCCAGCAGCCCCCGGCGCACCGTGGCCTGAACGTCACACTCCCCCTCTTCGGTCAGCCGACTGGCCAGCCTGCCGCGGATTCTGGACAGGTATATCTCGCCGGCTGCGGCGCGGCGCAGTTCGCCGTACAGCGGGTGAGCCAGGCGGGCGACCAGGTCTGCCCCGCTTCGCTCGACCGTCACCAACCGCATCCGTTCGGCAGCCTCGAGCGCCTCCCGGTCCACGACGTCACACAGTGCGTCGACCGTCAGCGGTTCACATTGCGACAGGGTGTCGACCACCAGCGCCACCTCCGGCGTCAGCTCGCGCAGCTGGCGGCCGACCATGTCGCTGATGCTCTGCGAGACCGCGACGCCGCCGTCCCACATCCATACCCCCGCCGTCTGCCGCATCCGGCCGGCATCGACCTGATCGTTGACCAATTGGCGCAGAAACAGCGCGTTGCCGCCCGTCAGCTTCCAGAACCGCTGAGCGCTACGGGCATCCACCACGCCGCCGAGGCTCTCCTCGATGAGGGTGCGCGTCGCGTCTGCTGACAGCGGTGCGAGATCGAGGCGGACGAGCAGGCCGTCCTTCCACAGCGCGGTGATCGCGTCTGGTTCGTCGGCACCCGAGCGCAGGGTGACGACCAGGCGGGCCGCCCGGCTCTGAGCGAGCTGGTGCACGACGTGCGCCGACAGTCCGTCGAGCAGATGCGCGTCGTCGACTCCGATCAGGGTTCGGCCGTGGCGCTGTTGCGCGACAAGGGAATTGATCAGCTGACGGACATTCGGCGTCGGATCGGCGATGGCGTCGTTGATCACCGCCGTGAACGCACCGAGCGGCAGCGCCCGCGCGGACTCGGTGCCGACGACCCAATTCGTGCGCTCGCCCGCGCGTTCGGCGACCCGCAGCACCTCGCGCGCGAGCCGCGTCTTGCCCACCCCCGCCGCGCCGACGATCACGACGCCTGCTTTGTCACTGCCCCCGCTGAGTGCGCGGCGAATGGTTGCCAGTTCGCCGTCACGTCCCGCCAGCGGATCCCCGCTGATCACGGCGGAACTATATCCCGCCGTTTTCGCACCTGGGCGCGTTTCGGGCCGCCGCGACTCGACGGCGGACTCGCAACCCACGCCGGCTCGTACCATTGCGTCGTGGACTCCCCCCTTGCCGATCTGGTGGACGCGCTTTCCGAGGGCGCCGTTGTCACCGATCCGGACATCCTGGGGTCATATCGCCAGGACCGGGCCTTCGACCCGAACGCGGGCACACCGCTGGCCGTGGTCCGACCGCGCACCACCGAGGATGTGCAAGCGGTTCTGCGCTGGGCCACCGCCAACAGGACGGCGGTGGTGCCGCGCGGTATGGGCACCGGTCTGTCCGGTGGCGCGTCGGCCCTCGACGGCGCGATCGTGCTGACGACGGAGAAGATGCGTGACATCACCGTGGACCCGGTGACCCGCACCGCCGTGGTCCAGCCCGGATTGCTGAACGCGGAGGTCAAGAAGGCGGTCGCGGAGTACGGACTGTGGTACCCACCGGACCCGTCATCGTTCGAGATCTGCAGCATCGGCGGCAACGTCGCCACCAATGCCGGCGGCCTCTGCTGCGTGAAGTACGGCGTCACAACGGATTACGTGCTCGGCCTGCAAGTGGTACTCGCCGACGGCACGGCGGTGCGGCTCGGCGGTCCGCGGCTCAAAGACGTTGCCTGCCTTCCGTTGACCAAGTTGTTCGTCGGCAGCGAGGGAACGCTCGGGGTGGTCACCGAGGTGACGCTGAAACTGCTGCCTGCGCAGTCGGCGGCGTGCACGGTGGTGGCGACCTTCGACTCGGTCGAGGCGGCCGCCACGGCCGTCGTCGCCATCACGGGAAAGATCCGGCCCTCGATGCTGGAATTCATGGACGCCACCTCCATCAACGCCGTCGAGGACAAGTTGAAGATGGGCCTCGATCGGCACGCGGCCGCGATGCTGGTGGCCGCCTCCGACGACCGTGGGCCGTCCGGCGCCCAGGACGCGCAGTTCATGGCCGACGTCTTCACCGAACACGGCGCCAAGGAAGTGTTCTCGACGTCGGACCCCGACGAGGGCGAGGCATTCGTCGCCGCGCGGCGGTTCTGCATCCCCGCCGTCGAACTGAAGGGCTCCCTGCTGCTCGAGGACGTCGGGGTTCCGCTGCCCGCGCTGGCGGATCTGGTCAGCGGCGTGGAGAAGATCGCGGCCAACCATGAACTGATGATCTCGGTGATCGCCCATGCCGGTGACGGCAACACGCACCCGTTGATCGTGTACGACCCCGCCGATCCCGCGATGACCGAACGCGCCCACCACGCGTTCGGCGAGATCATGGATCTGGCCGTCAGCCTCGGCGGCACGATCACCGGCGAGCACGGCGTCGGCAGGCTCAAACGACCCTGGCTGGCGGGTCAGATCGGTCCCGAGGCGATGGAACTCAACCGGCGGATCAAGCAGGCGCTGGACCCGGACAACATCCTCAATCCCGGCGCCGCGATCTGAGGCTCCGCTTGATTCGCGAGCAGACGTAAAAGTGCCCATTTTTGGGCAATATGCGGCAGTTTTGCGTCTGCTCGCGGAACTGGGTCTTGACATGTTTCCTGCTTCTGTCATACGAATGAGACGTGACGGCTACTCTGTCTCATGACATGCCGGTTCGATTCCAGCTCGCCGACGCCGACACGTGGGCCGATCCGTGGCCGATGTACCGCGCGCTGCGCGATCACGACCCGGTGCATCATGTGGTGCCGCGCGATCGGCCCGATCACGACTACTTCGTCATGTCGCGGCACGCCGACATCTGGGCCGCCGCACGCGATCACGAGACGTTTTCGTCGGCGCAGGGGCTGACGGTCAACTACGGCGAACTCGAGCTGATCGGGCTGGCCGACAATCCGCCGATGGTCATGCAGGACCCGCCGGTGCACACCGAGTTCCGCAAGCTGGTGTCGCGGGGATTCACGCCGCGGCAGGTCGAAGCGGTCGAACCCAAGGTGCGCGAGTACGTCGTCGAACGGATCGAGCGCATCAAGCACAACGGCGGCGGCGACATCGTGACCGAACTGTTCAAGCCGCTGCCGTCCATGGTGGTCGCGCACTACCTCGGCGTTCCGGAGGCCGATCGCGACAAGTTCGACGGTTGGACAGAGGCGATCGTCGCCGCCAACACCACCGAGGGCGGAATCGGCGGTGCGCTGGAGACGCTCGGCGACAATCTGGGCGAGATGATGGCGTACTTCACCGATCTCATCGAACGACGCCGCGTGCAACCGGAGGACGACACCGTCTCGCATCTGGTGGCCGCGGGCGTCGGCGCCGACGGCGACATCGCCGGTGTGCTGTCGATACTCGCGTTCACCTTCACCATGGTCACCGGCGGCAACGACACGACCACCGGCATGCTGGGCGGTTCGGTCCAGTTGCTTCACCAGCGACCCGATCAGCGCCGCCTGCTCACCGAAAACCCCGACCTGATACCGGATTCCGTCGATGAGTTTCTGCGCATGACCTCCCCGGTGCAGGGGTTGGCCCGCACCGTCACCCGTGACGTGACGGTCGCCGACACCACTATCCCGGAGGGCAGGCGCGTGTTGTTCCTCTACGCGTCGGCCAACCGTGACGAGCGCCAGTTCGGCGACGACGCATCCGAACTCGACGTGACCCGTAAGCCGCGCAACATCCTGACCTTCAGCCACGGCGCCCACCACTGCCTCGGCGCGGCCGCGGCGCGTATGCAGTCGCGCGTCGCCCTCACCGAACTGCTGACCCGCATTCCGGAATTCGAGGTGGATGAGAGCGGAATCGTCTGGGCCGGCGGCAGCTACGTGCGCCGGCCACTGTCCGTACCGTTCGAGGTGACCGCCTGATGGCCGGCGACTGGCTGGCGGCGCGGCGCACCGAGGTGGCCGCCGATCGCATCCTCGACGCGGCGGGCGAACTGTTCACCCAGAAAGAGGCCGCCACCGTCGGGATGAACGAAATCGCTTCGGCGGCAGGGTGTTCACGCGCCACGCTGTACCGCTACTTCGAAAACCGCGAGGCGCTCTACACCGCGTATGTGCACCGTGAGAGCTACCGGCTCTACAGCGAGATGACCGAACAGATCAATGCGCTGACCGATCCACGCGAGCGCCTGATCGAGGGCATGATCGCCTCGTTGCGCAACGTCCGCGAAAGCCCGGCCCTGGCGTCGTGGTTCGCCACCACCCAGCGACCGATCGGCGCGGAGATGGCCGAGGAGTCCGAGGTGATCAAGGCGTTGACCGAGGCGTTCGTCATCTCGCTGGGGCCCGACGACCGGGAGTTGGTCGCGCATCGCGCGCGGTGGCTGGTGCGCGTGATGACGTCGCTGATGTTGTTCCCCGGCCACGACGAGGCCGACGAGCGGTCGATGCTCGAGGAGTTCGTCGTACCGATCGTCCTGCCGGGCGAACGGGAGCGGACGATCTAGCCGGGCCGTCAGGTCAGCCGGTAGCGCCCCGAGCCGTCAGGCGACCCAGTACGCCTGGGCCTTGATCGACTTCTTGGAGATCTTGTAGTCCTCGCGGAAGACCTTGGCCACCGCGCGGGTGGTGCGGTTGTCGCAGGCGACCCACCCGAAGTGATCGGGCGCGTCGAACGCCGCCGCGGCGACGGCTTCGACGAGCGCCTCGCCGGCGTTCTTGCGGTCCACCCACATGACGTCCTTGCTACGGGCGACCGGAAGCTGCCGGTCGTCGTCATGCGCCGCCTCGAGGAACACCCGCGCGGGGGTGTCGCCGATCGCGGTCAGCAGCGAGTTGATGGCGGGCAGCGATGCGGTGTCACCGACGATGACGTATCCGGCCGGCGAGGGTTCGGGCAGCGTGAAGTTGCTGCCGAGCACCGTCACCTCGATCGTGTCGCCCGGTTGCGCGTTCTCCGCCCAGTGCGAGGCGATGCCGTCGTGCAACGCGAACTCGATGTCGACGGTGTCGGCCGCAGGGTTCGGGTCGACCAGCGTGTAGCCGCGCTGATGCAGCTTGTCGCCGTCGGCGAACCACATCCGGATCCACATCGTCGGGTGCAGGGGCCGGTCGGCGAGCATGCCGCCCGCATCGAAGCTCAGCCGAACGTAATGCGGGCTGACCTCGCGTTTTCCGGATACGGTCAGCCGATAGTCGCCTGCCCGCAGCAGCTTGAGCACCGCACCCTGGAAACCGCGCGTTGGCTTCTTGTCCGACATAACCAGCCCTCCGTGTCGCCGTTCTGGTTAGGCTACCCTAACGATTTGGCGGGAGGCGTCGGCCCTTGACGGGTTGATTGCCCGCACCGGGTGCGTGCGATCGACCCCTTACTAGGTGGGCCGCACCCGGGTGAACCGGTGCAACAGCCACGCCAGCGGCACGGTCATCACGAAGGTGACGAGAAAGAGCATCACGATCGACCCGGTGTAGATCGGGTAGTGCAGGATCTCCACCATCGCGACCTCCATCGTGATCAGGTGGATCAGGAAGATCTCGTAGGAGATCTCCCCGAGGAACACCATCGGCCGACTCGACAACAGCCGTGCGTAGATGCCTCGGTCGCCGAGCGCCAGCGGCGCGACCGCCAGCGTGGCGATCACCGCGTAGAAGAACGCCTTCACCACGGCTTCGCGCAACTCGTTGGGTGACGTGGTCGGCTCGCCGGCGATCGGGGTGGACGCGATGAAATAGCACGCAACCGCGACGGGGATGCACGCCAGACCGTAGGCCCGCACCCCCAGGGGTTGCAACGCGGCCAGCAGCATGCCGCCGATGAACCACGCGAGGTACGACGGCAGCCACAGCCGCGCGCCGTCGGGCAGAAAGTCGGTGGTGTGCACCAGGATCAGCCAGGCCGGGGTGACGAGGGCCAGTGCGGTCAGTCCGCCGATCAGCAGGCCGGGCCGCCACCGACGCCGGCAGAGAACCACCAGCAGCAACCATGCGAGCAGCGGGAGCAACACGTAGAACGCGACCTCGACCGCGAGGCTCCACATCTGTGTAAGCCCCTGGTGCAGAAACGAATACAGGTAGTGGTCGGTGTAGATCTGCGTCAGGGTGAGGTTGCGGAACAACCCCTCCCAGGTGTGCCCGGGGTTCGGGCCGGCGGTACGGAAGTGGTAGACGAGGTAGGCCACCAGCACGGTCACGACGTAAGCGGGCATGATGCGGCGAACGCGGTGCCACGCGTACCGACGCACGGACGGGGCGGGCCGTTGCGCCGCGGCCGCTTTCACCCACGGCGCGAACAACAGAAAACCGCTGAGCACGAAAAATATCGGTACGCCGATCTCGGCACGGGAGTACACCAGACCGACGTAGCCCTGCGGGTACTTGCCCGTCGTATACGCGGCGTGGGTCAGCATCACCAACAACGCCGCGACGGCGCGGATACCGGTGAGCGAGGCGACACGCTCGGCCCTGCTGACGGATTCCAGACCGCCCTGCGCGTCCAGCCCCCGCGACAACGTCATCTCTGCTTGTGCCGGCCCTTGTCCGGCCGTCGGTCGGGCTGCAGGTTGATCTTCACCCCCGAGATACGGGTGTTCTCAAGCGCTTTGAGCGTCTTCTTGGGCAGATCGGCGGGCAGCTCCACCAACGAGAAATCCGGGCGGATGGTGATGTGGCCGAAGTCGCTGCGGTGCAGCCCGCCCTCGTTGGCGATGGCGCCGACGATGTGGCCGGGCCCGACCTTGTGCCGCTTGCCCACCGAGATTCGGTAGGTGACCAGACCTTCGCGCGGTTTGCGGTCGGGCTTGTCGCGGCGGGGACGGTCCTCGCGTTCGCGGCGCTTCTCCGGAGGCGGTTCGACCATGAAGAACTCGTCACCGCCCTGCGCCTGCGCGGCCAATGCCGCCGCGATGTCGGCGATCGGCACGTCGTGCTCGCGTTCGTAGTCCTCGATGATGTTGCGGAAGACGTCGGCGCCGGGAGCGTTGAGCGCTTCGGTGATCGAGTCGCGGAACTTGGCCACGCGCTGGGCGTTGACGTCCTCGACGGTGGGCAGTTCGGATTCGATGAGCTTAGAGCGGGTGGCCTTCTCGATGGCCTTGAGCAGGTGCCGCTCGCGTGGGGTGACGAAAAGCAGCGCTTTGCCGGATCGGCCGGCACGGCCCGTGCGCCCGATGCGGTGCACATAGGACTCGGTGTCGTGCGGGATGTCGTAGTTGAGGACGTGGGAGATGCGCTCGACGTCGAGGCCGCGCGCGGCGACGTCGGTCGCGATCAGGACGTCGATCCTGCCGTCCTTGAATGCCGCGATGGTGCGCTCGCGCTGGGCCTGCGGAATGTCGCCGTTGATCGCCGCCGCGGCGAAGCCCCTGGCCTTGAGCCGTTCGGCGACCTCTTCGGTGGCCTGCTTGGTGCGGACGAACACGATCATCGCGTCGCCCTCTTCGACCTCGAGCACCCGCGTCAGCGCGTCCATCTTACGGTGGCCCGACACCTGGATGTAGCGCTGCGAAATGTTCTCGGCGGTCGCGGTTTTGGCCTTGACCGTGACCTCGACCGGGTCGTGCAGGTATTTCTTGGTGATCTTGCGGATCGCGGGCGGCATGGTCGCCGAGAACAGCGCGACCTGTTTGAACTCGGGGGTCTCGGCCAGGATGCGCTCGACGTCCTCGGCGAAACCCATCTGCAGCATCTCGTCGGCTTCATCGAGCACCAGGTAGTCGAGGCGCGACAGGTCCAGGCGGCCCTTCTCGAGGTGGTCGATCACGCGGCCCGGCGTGCCGACCACCACCTGGGCGCCGCGCTTGAGCCCCGCCAGTTGCGGGCCGTAGGACGATCCGCCGTAGATGGGCAGCACGTTGACCTCGGGCAGGTGTGCGCCGTAGCGGCCGAAGGCCTCGGCCACCTGCAGCGCCAGCTCGCGCGTCGGGGCCAGGACGAGCGCCTGGGTCGCACGGCTGCCGGTGTCGATCTTCGACAGGATCGGAATCGCGAACGCGGCGGTCTTACCGGTGCCGGTCTGGGCGAGACCCACCACATCGGAACCCGCCATCATCGCCGGAATCGTGGCCGCCTGGATCGCGGACGGGGTCTCGTAGCCGACGTCGGAGACTGCCCGCAGCACCGACGGGTGTATCTGCAGGTCGTTGAAGGACAGGTCGCCGGTCGAGCCGTCCTGGCTCGCATCCGACTCGGCGGAGGTCATCGGGATCGAGTCTAGTGCCAGCAACCACCCGAATTCGCCACGCGGTGTGTCGGCGCGACCAGGTCGACGCGATTTGCAAGGGTGGCTCAGGTGATGTGCACGGTTCGGATCAACGGCTTCATCGCATCGATGGCGGCATTCTCGGCGACGGTTGCGGTCCTCGCCGGATGCGGGGCGAGCGACTCCACCGTCTCCAAGACGCCCGACGCCCTGCCTCCCGCCGCACCTCCCCCGGCCGCCGCGCCGCCGGCGCCAGGTCCCGCCGCGGCACCCGCCGCCCCGGCGGCTGACGACCCGTGCGCGGTCAACCTCGCCGCACCGGAGATCACCCGGGCGGTCGCCGAGCTGCCCCACGATCCGCGCAGCAACCAGGGCTGGAACCCGGAGCCGATCGCGGGCAACTACAACGAATGCGCGCAGCTGTCGGTCGTCATCGTCAAGGCCAACACCAACGCCAGCAACCCCAACACCCGGGCGGTGATGTTCCACCTCGGCAAGTTCATCCCCACCGGGGCGCCCGACACCTACGGCTTCAACGGGGTGGACACCCTTCAAAGCTCCGGTGACACCGTCGCGCTGCGCTACTCGAACGGCATGCCGGGTCTCGACAGCGTCGTCAGGTTCCGCTGGAACGGAAACGGCGTCGAGCTGATCGGTAACACTGGCTGACCGGATTCCCGCGCGAAGGTGGGTTACCCGCACGCTTTGGCGGGCTCGGACGCGTGTCGGACCCACGTTCGCGGGGGCGTTGAGATGTCGCCCGGGTCACATACAGTGGCAGCGTGTTCGTGGCCTCCGAGGGCGCCGAAACCCGCGTCATATACAGCGCATCCGATCTCGCAGCGGCAGCCCGCTGCGAGTACGCGCTGCTGCGCGCGTTCGACGCGAAACTCGGCCGGGGTCCGGCGGTCGCGGTCGAGGACGAGCTGCTGGCGCGCACGGCCCAACTCGGCGACGACCACGAACAGCGGCATCTCGAGCTGCTCCGCGACGGTGCCGACGTCGCGATCATCGGCAGGCCGCCGTACACGGTCGAGGGGCTGACCGCGGCCGCCGACCAGACGCGACGCGCCGTCGACCGCCGCGCCGAGGTGATCTACCAGGCCGCGATGTTCGATGGCCGGTTCGTCGGTTTCGCCGACTTCCTGATGCTGGAGCAGGGCCCCGACGGCGAGCGGTATCGGTTGCGCGACACCAAGCTCGCGCGGTCGGTCAAGGTCGAGGCGCTGCTGCAGTTGGCGGCATACGCCGAAGTGCTCACCGCCGCGGGCGTGCCGGTCGCCGACGAGGTCGAGCTCGTTCTCGGCGACGGCGCCACCGCGACGTATCGCATCGACGAACTGCTTCCCGTGTATCGCCCGCGGCGCGAGGCCCTGCAGCGCCTGCTCGACGACCACTACGTATCCGGGGCTCCGGTCGATTGGGCCGACGAGAGCGTGCGCGCGTGTTTCCGCTGTCCCGAGTGCGCGGCCCAGGTGAGGGCCAACGACGATCTCCTGCTGGTGGCGAACATGCGGGTGAGCCAGCGGGCCCGCCTGCTCGACGCGGGCATCACCACGGTCGCCGAACTCGCCGGCCACGAGGGTCCGGTGGCCGAGCTGTCGACCCGGACGTTCACCGCGCTGCGCGACCAGGCCCGGTTGCAGCTGGCCCCGCGGGTCGACGGAAAGCCGCCGTACCAGGTCGTCGACGCCCAACCGTTGACGCTGCTGCCCGATCCCGACAAGGGCGACCTGTTCTTCGACTTCGAGGGCGACCCGCTGTGGACGGCGGACGGTCACGAATGGGGCCTGGAGTACATGTGGGGCGTGCTCGAGGTGGGCGGCGGGTTCCGCCCGCTGTGGGCGCACGACCGCGCGAGCGAGCGCAAGGCCCTCGCGGACTTCCTCAAGCTGGTACGCCAGCGCCGCAAGAAGTATCCGAAGATGCACATCTACCACTACGCGGCGTACGAGAAGAGCGCGCTGCTGCGGTTGGCCGGGCGCTACGGCGTCGGCGAAGACGAGGTCGACGACCTGCTGCGCAGTGGCGTCCTGGTCGACCTGTATCCGTTGGTGCGCAAGAGCATTCGCGTGGGCACAGAGAACTACAGCCTGAAGTCGTTGGAGCCGCTGTACATGGGTTCGGAGTTGCGCGACGGCGACGTCACCACCGCGACGGAGTCGATCACGATGTATGCGCGGTTCTGCGAGATGCAAGCCGCGGGCCGCAAAGACGAAGCCGCGAACATGCTCAAGAAGATCGAGGACTACAACCGCTACGATTGTCGCTCGACACACCGCCTGCGCGACTGGCTGATCAAGATCGCGATCGAGTCGAGCATCCCGCCGCTGGGCCCGCAACCCGTCAAGCAGGGTGTCGCCGTCGAGGACACCGACGAGCTCGCCCACACGTTGATGGGTTTCGCCGGAGACGGTGTGGCCGAGCGGACTCCGGAGCAAACGGCCGTGGCGTTGATGGCCGCCGCCCGCGGATACCACCGCCGCGAGGACAAACCGTTCTGGTGGGCGCATTTCGACCGGTTGAACAGCCCGGTCGACGAATGGGGCGACACCAGCGACGTGTTCCTGGTCGACACCGACCGAACCACCGTCGTCAAGGACTGGCATCTGCCGTCGACGCGCGCCCGCAAGAAGCAGCGGTGGCTCGCGCTGACCGGGACGTTGGAGGGCGGGAGCCTCAGCGGAGAGGTGTTCGCGCTATATGAACCGCCGTCGCCTGCGGGCATGGCGGACAACGCGGACCGGCGCGCCGCAGGCAATGCCGACGTCATCGAGATCGACGATCCGACCGTACCCACCCGGGTGGTGATCTGCGAACGCGAAACCCCTGCCGGGACGTTCACCCAGACGCCGTTCGCGCTGACGCCACGAAACATCGTGGGCACGAAGAAGTTACGCGAGTCGATCGACACCGCTGCCACCGAGATCGCCGCGACGCTTCCGGACCTTCCACCCACCGCCGTCGTCGACGTGCTGTTGTGCCGACCGCCTCGTACCCGCAGTGGCGCACCGCTGCCGCACACCGGCGACAACACCGCCGACATCACCACCGCGGTGCTCGATTTGGACTCGTCGTATCTCGCGGTGCACGGCCCGCCGGGAACCGGCAAGACGTACACCGCGGCCCGCATCATCGCCCGCCTGGTCAACGACCACCAGTGGCGTGTCGGCGTGGTCGCACAGTCGCATGCGGTGGTGGAGAACCTCTTTCGCGACCTGATCAAGGCCGGGGTGGATTCCGCGCGCATCGCCAAGAAGGACTGTCCCGACGACGTCGGATGTCAGGCGATCGACAAGGACGAGTACGCAGCATTCATCGCCGATCACGCCGGGTGTGTCATCGGCGGCACCGCATGGGATTTCGCCAACGACACCCGCGTCGAGGCCCGCAGCCTCGATCTACTGGTGATCGAGGAGGCGGGACAGTTCTGCCTGGCTAATACCATCGCCGTGGCCAGGGCCGCCGACAACCTCATGCTGCTCGGCGATCCGCAGCAGCTGCCGCAGGTCAGCCAGGGCCACCACCCAGAACCGGTCGACGCATCGGCTTTGGGCTGGCTGGTACAGGAAAACCGCACGCTGCCCGGGGAACTCGGTTACTTCCTCGACCGGTCCTATCGGATGCACCCCGCGGTGTGCGCGCCGGTCTCCCGGCTGGCATACGAGGGCAAACTGGGTCCGGCGAAGGACGGCCCCGCGGCCCGGCGCCTCGAGGGCCAGGATCCCGGCGTGCGTGTGGTGCCGATCCCCCACGACGGCAATTCCACGAGCAGCCCCGAGGAGGCCGAGGCGATCGTCGCGGCGACGCGGATGCTGCTCGGCAGCGCCTGGACCGACGAAACCGGCACCCGCCCGCTGGCGCAGAGCGACGTGCTCGTCGTCGCGCCGTACAACGCTCAGGTGCTGCTGCTGCGCGAGTATTTCGGGGCGGCCGGACTGCCCGACGTCGCGGTCGGCACCGTGGACAAGTTCCAGGGCAGGCAGGCGCCCGTGGTGTTCGTGTCGATGACAGCGTCGTCCATCGACGATGTACCGCGCGGAATATCGTTCCTGCTCAACCGGAATCGGCTCAATGTCGCGATCAGCCGCGCCAAGTATCTCAGCGTGATCGTCCGCTCCGAGGCGCTCACCGAGTATCTACCCGGCACCCCGGACCGCTTGATCGAGTTGGGCGCGTTCCTGTCGCTGGGCGCCGCCAGGTCATGAGCGTGATCGAGCGGCTGGCCGAGATCGTCGGGAAAGCCTATGTCAGCACCGATCCCGACGTGCTTGCGGCGCGCGCCGTCGACCACACGGGGCGCTACCGCGGCCGGGCCGGCGCCCTGGTGCGGCCGGGTTCTGCCGACGAGGTCGGCGCGGTGCTGCGGGCCTGCCGCGACGCCGGCGCTTTTGTCACCGTGCAGGGCGGCCGGACATCGCTGGTGGCCGGCACGGTTCCCGAGCACGACGACGTGTTGTTGTCCACCGAGCGGTTACGGAACATCGGCGCTGTCGACATCGCCGAACGTCGAATCTCGGTGGGCGCGGGTGTGACTCTGGCCGAGGTGCAACGGGCGGCCGACGACGCGGGCCTCGTGTTCGGCGTCGACCTGGCTGCACGCGACACCGCCACCGTCGGCGGAATGGCCTCGACGAACGCCGGCGGACTGCGCACCGTCCGCTACGGCAACATGGGCGAGCAGGTGATCGGGCTGGGCATCGCACTGCCCGACGGTTCGGTGGTGCACCGGCACAGCCGTGTTCGGATGGACAACACCGGCTACGACCTGGCGTCCCTGTTCGTCGGCGCCGAAGGCACTCTGGGCGTCATCACCGCGCTCGATCTGAGGCTGCACCCCGTGCCCGCGCACCGCGTGACCGCGATCTGCGGGTTCTCCGACCTCGACGCACTGGTGGCGGCCGGTCGCGTCTTCCGCGACCTGGACGGCATCGCCGCGCTGGAGTTGATCGACGCGCGGGCCAGCGCGTTGACCGCCGAGCACGCCGGCGTGCCCGCACCCGTCGACGGCGCCTGGCAGCTGCTCATCGAGCTGGCGGGCGACACCGACCAGACCGAGCGACTGGCCGATGCGATCGAGGGAACGGATCTGTCCGGCGAGCCCGCTGTCGGCGTCGACACGGCCGCACAGCAGCGGCTCTGGCAGGTGCGCGAGGCCGTCGCCGAGGTGCTCGGCGTGTACGGTCCGCCACTGAAATTCGATGTCTCGCTTCCGCTTTCGGCAATCTCGCCGTTCGCGTCCGAAGCCGTCGACGTCGTCTCTGCCCATGCACCCGAGGCGATCCCCGTGCTGTTCGGGCACGTCGGCGAGGGCAACCTGCACCTGAACCTCGTGCGTTGCACCCTCGAGAACGAGGTCGAACGCGCGTTGTACGAGTCGATGATGGACCTCATCGCGCGCATGGGCGGCAACGTCAGCTCCGAGCACGGCGTCGGCACCCGCAAGCGGGCCTACCTTCCGATGTCGCGCACCGACGCCGACATCGCGGCGATGCGGACCGTCAAGGTGGCGTTCGACCCGTCCGGCTACCTCAACGCCGCGGTGCTGTTCGACTAGCGGTCGAGGTCGTCACTCTGGGCATGCCGCCCGTTGGACCGCTCAGCCCGGCCCGTCCGTTCGCGACGACCGTCGCGCGGATAGGCCCGCGGCTTGTCGTTCACATGCAAACCGTTGTGCGTCAAGCCGATCGGCTCGTCGACGGGTTCGGGAGGCTGCGCGGGCGGATCGTCGGCGAGCAGCTGATCGAGTATCGCGCGCCACGACTCGTCGGACTGCTCGGTCGGCCGCTCGTCACGAGAAGCCAACGGCGCGGTCGTCGCCTCCCGCTCGGCGGGGACCCACGACGCGGCACCGGTGTCATCCCACCTGATCGTGTACTCGACGTAATCGTCGTCGTCGTCGAAGGTTTCGTCGTCGTCCTGCGCGACCTCGGGCGCCGCGTCGTCGAGCGGCCGACGGGCGTAGCCGAGCAGGAACACCGCGGCGATCACACCGAACAGCGCGACGAATGCGGGCAGTAAAAGCGACTGCGCCATGGCGGCCGCGAACGGCGTGTGCAGGAACGACGGCAACTGTGTCGCGCCGGCCTCCCCCTGCGCCGAATCGCCCGCCCACGGCGGCATTTCGGAGTTGACCTGCCACGTCATGAATGCGGCCATGCTGGCGCTGCCCAGCACGGCGCCGACCTGGCGGGTGGTGTTGTAGACGCCCGACCCCGCACCGGCCAACCGTGCGGGCAGGTTGCGGGTGGCGGTCGCGGCCAGCGGCGACCAGATGAATGCCATCCCGACGCCCGTGGCGGTCAGCGGCAGCACCAGTCGCCAGATCGGGGTGTCGGGCGCCATGTCCAGTGACAGCCACGTCATCGCGATCGCCAGCACCGAGAAGCCGAATCCGACCACCGGGCGGGGATGCCACCGGTCGACGATCCGCCCGACGATCGGTGCGAGCACACCTGTCGCGATCGCCATCGGGGCGGTCAGCAGCGCCGAGCGCGTCGGCGAGAGCCCGCACACCGCCTGCGCGTAGAACATGACCGGCACGATCATGCCCGTCACCACGAACCCGATCGTCGCGACGCCGAAGGTCGACAGCGAGAAGTCGCGGTCGCGGAAGATCTCGAGCGGCAGCAGTGGGTCGTTGCGGTTGGCCGACTGCCAGAACAGGAACGCGGCCACCACCCCGGTGCCGAGCGCCATCAGGCCCCACACCCAATGCGTCCACCGGTGCGCCTGCCCCTCCTGTAGGGCGAACACGATCAGGAACAGCCCGACCCCCGACAGCAGCACCCCCGGTACGTCGAGTCGCTGGCGCTGGCGCGGCAGCTCGGGCACCAACCGCATCGCCAACGCCACGCCCACCACGCCGATCGGCACGTTGACGAAGAAGATCCACTGCCACCCGAGCGCGTCGACCAGCACCCCGCCGGCCAGCGGACCCACCAGCGTCGCGACTCCGGCCGTCGCACCCCACACGCTCATCGCCACGCCGCGCCGGTCGGCGGGGAAGATCCTGGTCACGGTCGAGAGGGTCTGCGGCGTCAGCAGCGCCGCGCCCACACCCTGCACGACCCGCGCGGCGATCAGCATGCCGATCGTGTGCGACAGCCCGCACCACAGGGAGGCGACGGTGAACACCGTGAGGCCCAGCAGATAGAGGTTCTTCGGCCCGAACCGGTCGCCGAGCCGTCCCGCCACCAGCAACGGAACCGCGTAGGCGAGCAGGTAGGCGCTGGTGACCCACAGGACGGCGTCGTAGCCGGCGTCGAACCTGGCCATGATCGACGGATTGGCGACCGCCACGATGGTCGCGTCCACCAGGATCATGAAGAAGCCGACCATCATCGCCCACAGCGCATGCCACGGGTTCGATGACGCGTTCTGCCTGGTGAAAAGGGTTGAGAGCATCCTGGGTCGACTAGCACTCGGCGATCCCGCCGACGCTACGGAGCGTTGCCGGTCCCTGGAGGCGGGACCGCGCTGCCGGACGTCAGGCGGGTTCGGGCACGACGTCGTCGCTGACGTCGTATTCGGAGTCACCCGCGCGTTCGGTCGCCGACACACCGACGGCCATGAGCGCGAGCAACGCGATCACCATACCCACCGTCATCACCGCGGCCAGAGCGAACTCGTTGTTGCCGAGGGCCCCGACGAGGGGGGCGATCGCGGCGCCGAGCCCGAACTGTGCGGCGCCCAGCAGAGCGGCCGCCGTACCCGCGGCGTCGGGATGCCGCGTCAGCGCCACCGCGGGCGCGTTCGGGATGACCAGACCCATCGCCGCCAGCACCACCCACACCGGGATGACGAACCCGACCAAACCGCCGATGTCCGCGAGTGCGATCCCGACGAAGACCGCACCGCCGAGCGAAGCCACCGTCAACGCCCACAACACGATGGTCTGCGGCGTGTAGCGGCGCAGCAGCAGGACGTTGCACTGCGTGGCGCCGATCAGCGCGATCGCACCGGCACCGAAGACGAGCGCGAAGGCCTGCTGATCGAGCCCGTAGCGACCCTGCAGCACGAACGGCGCGGCGGAGATGTAGGCGAACAGCCCGGACATGCCGAGGGCGGCGACCAGGACCAGCACCACGAAGCGCGCGTCGCGCAGCAACTCGACGTAGGTCGCCGCGATGCCGCGCACCTTCAGCGGCCGGCGATGGGCGATGGGCAGCGTCTCGGGCAGCGCCGTCGCCGCCACCAGCAGCAACACGCCGGCGATCAACACCAGCGCGGCGAACACCCAGTGCCATGAGGCCTTCAGCAGGACCGCGGCGCCCAGCGACGGCGCCAGCACGGGCGCGACGCCGAGAACCAGCATCAGCCGCGACATGACCGTGGCCGCGACGGAGTCGGTGAACAGATCGCCGACGACGGCGATCGCCACCACCATGCCCGCGGCCGCGCCCATCCCCTGCAGGCCGCGGGCCACACCGAGCACCTCGATGTTGGGCGCGAACAGGCACGCCAGCGAGGCGAGCATGTGCAGCACGATTCCGGCCATCAGCGGCCGGCGGCGGCCCAGCGAGTCCGAGAGCGGGCCCACGACCAGCTGGCCCAGCGCCAGACCGAGGACCGTCCCGGTCAACGTCAACTGCGCGACCGACGACGACACCCCGAGTTCCTCGGCGATCCTCGGTAGCGCGGGCAGATACATGTCGATGGTCAGTGGACCGAGCGCGACCATGACGCCCAGCACGACGATCATCCGGATCCGGCTGGGAGTCTTGCCCTCCTGGAGGGGAGTCGGGGCAGTCGTCAGATCCACAGCCGGTGATGGTGCCATGAGAACGATCAGCATCACTTCTCATTAATTTCTTCCCGCTCTCGCAGACAGTGAGCGCGATCACGGCCGGGCACACCGGGTGGCCACCGTTCGTTGGACTAAGCGATAGCCTGGAACGAGTCGTTCGGACAGGAGGCCCATATGAGTGCCCGGTCGAAGGCCAAGAGCCAGTTACCGGCGGTCAACGACGGGTCCGCCGACGATCCAAGCGTTGCCGCCAAGGTGCTGTCGCAGATCATCGAGAGAGGCGCGCGCGTCCAGGGCCCCGCGGTGAAGGCCTACGTGGACCGCCTGCGCAAGCAAAGCCCGGATGCGTCACCCGCGGAGATCATCTCCAGGCTCGAGAAGCACTACCTCGGCGCGGTGATGGCCAGCGGCGCGGCCGTCGGATCGGCCGCGGCGTTCCCGGGACTCGGGACGTTGGCCGCCGCGTCGGCGGTCGCGGGCGAAACCGTGGTGTTCCTCGAAGCGACGTCCGTGTACGTGCTGGCCGTCGCCGAGGTGCACGGTATCCCCGCCGAACACCGGGAACGGCGACGCGCCCTGGTGCTGTCGGTGCTCGTCGGTGAGGACAGCAAGCACGCGATCGCCGACCTGATCGGCCCGGGCCGGACCAAGGGCGCCTGGATCGCCGACGGCGCGGCGACGCTGCCGCTGCCCGCGGTGTCACAACTGAACTCACGCCTGCTGAAGTACTTCGTCAAGCGCTACACACTCAAGCGCGGGGCGATCGCGTTCGGCAAGCTGCTGCCCGTCGGCATCGGGGCCGTCGTCGGCGGCGTAGGAAATCGCCTGATGGGCAAGCGCATCGTGGCCAACGCACATAAGGCGTTCGGCACCGCGCCACCGCGATGGCCGGCGACACTGCATGTGCTGCCGGCGCCGCGCGACTGAATGCACCGCGACGACCGCGACGACCATAAAGCCGTTGTCGTGGTCTGGCCGTTGCTTCGGCGCTAGCCTTTAGGCGGCGGAATGCGGGGTAACCGTAGAGAACCTGGCGAGCGTTGAGATGCGCTCGCGCGAAGCGAAGAATCGAGGCGAGTAGCTACCGTGAGCTCACCTTCACCATTCGGACAGAACGAGTGGTTGGTCGAGGAGATGTATCGCAAGTTCCGCGAGGATCCCTCGTCGGTAGATCCCAGTTGGCACGAATTCCTCGTCGACTACTCCCCTGAGCCGACCACCGAGAGTCAGGCTCAGGGCAACGGCCAACGTTCCGCGGGGCCGGTGAGCCCGCCGGAGCCCGCGCCGGCCCCCGCGCCCAAGCAATCCGACGGCAACGGCGCCGCCCGGCCCGCGAAGGACAAGTCGGAAACCAAGACCTCGGAAACCAAGACCGAGAGCGCACCGAAATCGTCGGCGCCCACCAAGACGCCCGCGGCCAAGCCGAAGGAGTCGGCTCCCAAGGAGTCGAAGGAGTCCAAGGCGCCGGCCAAGGAATCGGCCAAGGAGTCGGCGGCCAAGGACAAGGGCTCCGACGACAAGGATTCCGGCGGCGAGGAGACCCAGGTGCTGCGGGGCGCCGCGGCGGCCGTCGTCAAGAACATGTCGGCGTCGCTGGACGTGCCGACCGCGACCAGCGTGCGCGCCATCCCGGCCAAGTTGATGATCGACAACCGGATCGTCATCAACAACCACCTCAAGCGGACCCGCGGCGGGAAGATCTCGTTCACCCACCTCATCGGGTACGCGGTCGTGCAGGCGGTCAAGCAGTTCCCGAACATGAACCGCCACTTCGCCGAGATCGACGGCAAGCCGAATGCGGTGACGCCCGAACACGTCAACCTGGGGCTCGCGATCGACCTGCAGGGCAAGGGCGGCAGCCGCCAGCTCGTGGTGGCAGGCATCAAGGGCTCAGAGAACCTGTCGTTCGGCCAGTTCATCGCCGCCTACGAGGACATCGTCCGCCGGGCCCGCAACGGCAAGCTGACCGCCGAAGACTTTGGCGGAGTGACGATTTCGTTGACCAATCCCGGCACCATCGGCACTGTGCACTCCGTGCCGCGGCTGATGCGCGGGCAGGGCGCGATCATCGGCGTTGGCGCGATGGAGTACCCGGCCGAGTTCCAGGGCGCGAGCGAGGAGCGCATCGCCGAACTGGGTGTCGGCAAGCTGGTCACGCTGACGTCGACCTACGACCACCGCATCATCCAGGGTGCGGAGTCGGGTGATTTCCTGCGCACGGTCCACCAACTGCTGCTCGACGACGACTTCTTCGACGAGATCTTCCGCGAGCTCGGCATTCCCTACGAGCCGGTGCGGTGGCGCACCGACAACCCGGACTCGATCGAGGACAAGAACGCTCGCGTCATCGAGTTGATCGCCGCATATCGCAACCGCGGCCACCTGATGGCCGACATCGACCCGTTGCGGTTGGACAAGAACCGGTTCCGCAGCCACCCCGACCTCGACGTGCTCACCCACGGGCTGACGCTGTGGGACCTGGACCGCGAGTTCAAGGTCAACGGGTTCGCCGGTGCACAGCAGAAGAAGCTGCGCGACGTGCTCGGCCTGCTGCGCGACTCGTACTGCCGCCACATCGGCGTCGAGTACACCCACATCCTCGAGCCCGAACAGCAGCAGTGGCTGCAGGACCGCATCGAGAAGAAGCACGAGAAGCCGACCGTCGCCGAGCAGAAGTACATCCTGAGCAAGCTCAACGCGGCCGAGGCGTTCGAGACGTTCCTGCAGACGAAATACGTTGGCCAGAAACGGTTCTCACTGGAAGGTGCGGAGACCGTCATCCCGACCATGGACGCGGTGATCGACCAGTGCGCCGAGCACGCGCTCGACGAGGTCGTGATCGCGATGCCGCACCGTGGTCGGCTCAACGTGTTGGCCAACATCGTCGGCAAGCCCTACTCGCAGATCTTCTCGGAGTTCGAGGGGAACCTGAACCCGTCGCAGGCACACGGTTCCGGCGACGTGAAGTACCACCTGGGCGCCACGGGTCGATTCATTCAGATGTTCGGCGACAACGACATCGACGTGTCGCTGGTCGCGAACCCGTCACACCTCGAGGCCGTTGACCCGGTCCTCGAGGGACTGGTGCGCGCCAAGCAGGACATGATCGACAAGGGCGACGGCGACGGTGAGGGGGCGGGCGCGTTCAGCGTCGTGCCGCTGATGCTGCACGGCGACGCCGCGTTCGCCGGTCAGGGTGTGGTCGCCGAGACGCTGAACCTGGCGCTGCTACGCGGATACCGCACCGGCGGGACGATCCACATCATCGTCAACAACCAGATCGGTTTCACCACATCGCCCGACGACGCCAAGTCCTCGGAGTACTGCACCGACGTCGCGAAGATGATCGGGGCGCCGATCTTCCACGTCAACGGCGACGACCCCGAGGCCGCGGCGTGGGTGGCCCGGCTCGCGGTCGACTTCCGGCAGAAGTTCAAGAAGGACGTCGTCATCGACATGCTGTGTTACCGCCGCCGCGGGCACAACGAGGGCGACGACCCGTCGATGACGCAGCCGTCGATGTACGACGCGATCGACGTCAAACGCGGTGTGCGCAAGAGCTACACCGAAGCGTTGATCGGCCGCGGCGACATCTCGATGAAAGAGGCCGAGGACGCGCTGCGCGACTACCAGGGCCAGCTGGAACGCGTCTTCAACGAGGTGCGCGAACTCGAGAAACACGAGATCGAACCGAGCGCCTCGGTGGAGGCCGACCAGATGGTGCCCGCGGGGATGAACACCGCGGTGGACAAGTCGCTGCTGGCGCGCATCGGCGATGCGCATCTGGCGCTGCCCGAAGGCTTCAACGTGCATCCGCGCGTCAAGCCGGTGCTGGAGAAGCGCCGCGAGATGGCCTACGAGGGCAAGGTGGACTGGGCGTTCGCCGAGCTGCTCGCGCTCGGCACGCTGATCGCCGAGGGCAAGACCGTGCGGCTGTCGGGTCAGGACACCCGCCGCGGCACGTTCACCCAGCGGCACTCGGTGATCATCGACCGCAAGACGGGCCAGGAGTTCACCCCGCTCGATCTGCTGACCGTCGACAAGGACGGCAACCCGACCGGCGGCAGGTTCATGGTGTACGACTCGCCGCTGTCGGAGTTCGCGGCCGTCGGCTTCGAGTACGGCTACTCGGTGGGCAACCCCGACGCAATGGTGTTGTGGGAGGCGCAGTTCGGCGACTTCATCAACGGTGCGCAGTCGATCATCGACGAGTTCATCAGCTCGGGTGAGGCCAAGTGGGGCCAGCGCTCGGACGTCGTGCTGCTGCTGCCGCACGGACACGAGGGCCAAGGCCCGGACCACACGTCGGGTCGCATCGAGCGCTTCCTGCTGCTGTGGGCGGAGGGGTCGATGACCATCGCGATGCCGTCGACGCCTGCGAACTACTTCCACCTGCTGCGGCGCCACGCCCTCGACGGCATCCACCGGCCGCTGATCGTGTTCACGCCGAAGTCGATGCTGCGGAACAAGGCCGCCGTCAGCGACATTCGCGACTTCACCGAGCAGAAGTTCCGGTCGGTGATCGAGGAGCCGACGTACACCGACGGCGACGGCGATCGCAATCAGGCCAAGCGGATGCTGCTGTGCAGCGGCAAGCTCTACTACGAGCTGGCCGCACGCAAGAAGAAGGATCAGCGCGACGACGTGGCGATCGTGCGCGTCGAGCAGCTCGCCCCGCTGCCGCGCCGGCGGCTGGCCGAGACGCTCGACCGGTACCCGAACGTCGAGCAGTACTTCTGGGTGCAGGAGGAGCCGGCGAACCAGGGCGCGTGGCCGACGTTCGGTCTGACGCTTCCCGAGGTGCTGCCCGAGAAGCTGACGGGCATCACGCGAATCTCGCGGCGGGCGATGTCGGCGCCGTCGTCGGGTTCGTCGAAGGTGCACGCGGTCGAGCAGCAGGAGATCATCGACGAGGCGTTCGCCTGAGGCACGAAGGCGGACGCCGAGGAGACGACAACCGGCACGAGGCGTTCGCCTGAGGCACGAAGGCGGACGCCGAGGAGACGACAACCGGCACGAGGCGTTCGCCTGAGGCACGAAGGCGGACACTTGAGCGCTCGCCTGCTTGACGGGTTGATCCCACGCGGCTGCTGCGCGGGATCAACCCGTTAGAGGGCGAACCCGCGGTACCGGCTAACCTCGACGCGAGTCAACCGACACGAGGGAGTGGTAATGCAGGGCTTCGCCGGAAAGGTCGCCGTGGTCACCGGCGCCGGGTCGGGTATCGGACAGGCGCTGGCCATCGAGCTGGCCAAGTCGGGCGCGAGCGTCGCGATCAGCGATGTCGACACCGAGGGCCTGGCGGCCACCGAAGAGCGAATCAAGGCGATCGGCGCGCCGGTGAAGACCGACCGCCTCGACGTCACCGAACGTGAGGCCTTCGAGCTGTACGCCGACGCGGTCGTCGAGCACTTCGGCAAGGTCAACCAGATCTACAACAACGCGGGCATCGCGTATGTCGGCGACGTCGAGGTGACGCCGTTCAAGGACATCGAGCGGGTGATGGACGTCGACTTCTGGGGCGTCGTCAACGGCACCAAGGCGTTCCTCCCCCACCTGATCGCCTCGGGCGACGGGCACGTCGTCAACGTCTCCAGCCTGTTCGGCATCTTCTCGGTTCCGGGTCAGGCGGCGTACAACTCGGCGAAGTTCGCGGTGCGCGGGTTCACCGAGGCGCTGCGTCAGGAGATGCAGGCGTCGGGGCGTCCGGTCAAGGTGACGACGATCCATCCCGGCGGGATCAAGACAGCGATCATGCGCAACTCGACCGCCGCCGAGGGCGTCGACCGCGAGGGCCTGACCAAGACGTTCGACACCAGGCTGACGCGGACCACCCCCGAGGAGGCCGCGAAGATCATCCTCGACGGCGTCCGCAAGAACCGGGCCCGGGTGCTGGTCGGCGCCGACGCGAAGGTCCTCGACGTGATCGTCCGGATCACCGGGTCGGGCTATCAGCGACTGTTCTTGGGCGTGGTCAAGCGACTCGTGCCCAACGCGCACTGACGCGTCACGAGTCGCCGAGCGGGTGTTCGGCGAGGAACGCATCGGCCACATGGCCGGGGTCCCCGCCGTCGGCCACCGCGGCGCGCATCTCCGCCAGCGCGGCGGTGTCCAGCACGCCGGCCACCTCGTTGAGCGCGAGCACCTGTGACTCGTTGAGTTCGTTGCGCCGCGACAACGGCACCAGGTTCTCCGCGCGGATCAGCGACGTGCGGTCCGACAGCATCAGCAGCTCGGTCGGGATGCCCGGCGCCGCCGTTGTCGTCCACGCCGCCGGGAACCGGCCCGACCGCACGGCGTCGAAAACCGCTTCGCTGTCAGGCAATTCGGTCACCTTCGGTTTGCACGGCCCGATCGCGGACGGCCGGGGCGCCTCGGCGACCGCGGCGACGGTCAGCCCGTCGCAGTTGCGTACCGCAGCGGTGACGTCGCGTCCGTCCCACTTCTCGGCTGTCGACTTCGCCACCGCGAGCGCGGGCTTGTCCTCCGCCGACGTGGTGTAGTCGCCCGCGGCGACGCCCTCAGGCAGCGCCGAGACCATCTCCCGATACACCTGCGTCGGCGCACGTGCGGTCGCCTCGGGGTCGAACCTGTGCAGCAGCCGGCCGGTGAAACCGGGCACCACCTTGATCGCGCCGGAGTCCAGCTCGGCCAGCGGATCGTCCTCGATCTCGACGTGCGCCGCGCTGCCGTAGGACCGCAGCGCAGCGGCGTAGAGGTGGGCGATCAGCGTTGACTCGGGATCGGCCGTCGCGCCGACTGCTATCGACGGTCGCTCGGTCTGCCCGCCGCACGCGGCGCAGCCCGCCACGATCACCGCGACGAGCGCCAGCGCCAACCGCCGGCCCACGCGGGTCAGCCTTCCGACGCCTCGGCCACCGCCTGCGCGACGGCGGGCGCGACCCGGGGGTCCAGCACGCTCGGCACGATGCGATCGGGCGCCAGGTCGTCGCCGACCACCGAGAAGATCGCCTCGGCGGCCGCGACCTTCATCCGCTCGGTGATGCGTCGCGCTCCGGCGTCGAGCGCACCGCGGAACACGCCGGGGAATGCCAGCACGTTGTTGATCTGGTTCGGGAAGTCGCTGCGCCCGGTGGCGACGACGGCCGCGTACCTGCTCGCATCGTCGGGATGGATCTCGGGATCCGGGTTCGACAACGCGAACACGATCGAGTCCGGCGCCATCGAGGCGATCAGGTCGGCGGGCACGACGCCGGCGGACAGCCCGAGGAACACGTCGGCGCCCTCGAGCGCCTCGGCGATTCCCCCGGTCAGTCCGCGCGGGTTGGTCGTCTGCGCCAGGTCGGCCTTGTAGGAGTTCAGGCCCTGCCTGCCACGGTGCACGATGCCCTGGGAGTCGAGCAGCGTGATGTCGCTGACGCCCGCCGCCATCAGGATCTTCGCGCACGCGACGCCGGCCGCCCCGGCTCCTGAGACCACCACCCGAAGCGATTCGATCTTGCGGTCGACGACCTTGGCCGCACCCAGCAGGGCGGCCAGCACGACAATCGCCGTGCCGTGCTGGTCGTCGTGCATGACCGGGCAGTCCAGCGCCTCGACCAGGCGCCGCTCGATCTCGAAGCACCGCGGCGCCGAGATGTCCTCGAGGTTGACGGCGCCGAACGTCGGGCGCAGCCGGACGAGGGTCTCGACGATCTCGTCGGTGTCCTTGGTGTCGAGCACGATCGGGATCGAGTCGAGGTCGGCGAACGCCTTGAACAGGGCGCTCTTACCCTCCATCACCGGTAGCGACGCGGCCGGTCCGATGTCACCGAGCCCCAGCACCGCGCTGCCGTCGCTGACGACCGCCACCATCCGGCTGGCCCAGGTGTAGCGCGCGGCCAACGTGTGGTCGGCGGCGATGGCCCGGCTGACCTGGGCCACGCCGGGGGTGTACGCGACGGACAGCGCACGTTCGGTGTCGAGGGCCGCGTTCAGCGCAACCGAGAGCTTGCCGCCTACGTGGGCAGCGAAGATCTCCTCATCGCTGAGGACGATATTGAATCCGTTCAAAGGAAGGTCTCTCACCGCTTGCGACACGGCGCCCAGGTTAACGACGAACTGGTAGGTAACCTAATCGCCCGCTCGCCTCAGATCAGGCCGAGGTCCGTGACCGCCTTGCGCTCGTCGGCGAGCTCGGCCGTCGACTTGTCGATGCGGCTGCGCGAGAAGTCGTCGATGTCCAGGCCCTGCACGATCGACCAGTTGCCGTCCTTCGTCGTCACCGGGAACGACGAGATCAGGCCCTCCGGGACCCCGTAGGAACCGTCGGAGACCACCGCCATCGACACCCAGTCGTCGGCGGGGGTGCCCAGCAGCCAGTCGCGGGCCGCGTCGACGGTCGCCGAGGCGGCCGACGCGGCCGAGGAGGCGCCGCGGGCGTCGATGATCGCCGCGCCCCGCTTGGCGACGGTCGGGATGAAGGCGTTCTCGATCCAGTTCTGGTCGTTGACGGCCTCGGCGGCGTTCTTGCCGCCGACCTCGGCGTGGAAGATGTCGGGGTACTGAGTGGCCGAGTGGTTGCCCCAGATCGTCATCTTCTTGATGTCGGTGACCTTGGCGCCGGTCTTGCGGGCCAGCTGGCTGATGGCGCGGTTGTGATCGAGGCGGGTCAGCGCCGAGAACCGCTCCTTGGGGATGTCGGGGGCGTTGGTCATCGCGATCAGCGCGTTGGTGTTGGCCGGGTTACCGGTCACCCCGATGCGCACGTCGTCGGCAGCGACCGAGTTGAGCGCCTTGCCCTGGGCGGTGAAGATCGCGCCGTTGGCCTCGAGCAGGTCGCTGCGCTCCATGCCCGGGCCGCGGGGGCGGGCGCCGACGAGCAGCGCCAGGTTCGCCCCGTCGAAGATCTTGTTCGCATCGGAGCCGATCTCCACGCCCGCCAGGAGCGGGAACGCGCAGTCGTCGAGCTCCATCACCACACCCTCGAGCGCCTTGAGCGCGGGCTCGATCTCGAGCAGCCGGAGCTCGATCGGCCGGTCGGGGCCGAGCAGCGATCCGCTCGCGAGGCGGAACAGCAGGCTGTAGCCGATCTGGCCGGCGGCACCGGTGACTGCGACCTTGAGGGGAGTTGTGCTCACGTCAGATGCTCCTTGCACAGATGTACGTTGCCCGCGCCGCGGGCGGATTGCGGTCGGGAACGAAACTAGCAGGCAGCCGACCGGCCCAGCCGCGTAGCATCGACCACGGCCGACAACGTCCTGGGGAGAGGGACCCGATGCCGTCGTTTCGTGCGTTACCTCGTACCCGGACGAAGGCGGGGGCCGGGGCCGACGGTGCCGATCAGGCACCGATCGAGAACGCGACCGTCGACTGCGGCATCTACTGTTCGGGCACCCGGCAGGCCGGCACACTCGGACCCGCTGAGGCACTGGACAAGGTGCGCGAACTACAGCGCGAGGACAAGAACGCGTTCGTCTGGATCGGCTTGCACGAGCCCGACGACGAGCAGATGCAGTCGGTCGCCGATGTGTTCGGGTTGCACTCGCTGGCCGTCGAGGACGCCGTGCATGCGCACCAACGCCCGAAGCTCGAACGCTACGACGACACCTTGTTCCTGGTGCTCAAGACGGTCAACTACGTCGAGCACGAATCGATGGCCAAGGCGCGCGAGATCGTGGAGACCGGCGAGATCATGATCTTCGTCGGCGAGGCGTTCGTGGTGACCGTGCGGCACGGCGACCACACCGGCCTGGCGGGCGTGCGCAAGGACCTGGAGTCCTCCCCCGGTTCGCTCGAACTCGGCCCGTACTCCGTCATGCACGCGATCGCCGACCACGTCGTCGACAGCTATCTCGATGTGACCTCGCTCGTGGAGGCCGACATCGACGCGATGGAAGAGGATGTCTTCTCGCCGAACCGGCCGACCAACATCGGCAGCATCTACCTGCTCAAGCGGGAGGTCGTCGAATTGCGCCGGGCCGTCTACCCGCTCACGCTGGCGCTGCAGCGGATCCTCTCCGATCACAACGACCTGATCTCGGTCGAGATCCGGCGGTACATGGGCGACGTGTTCGACCACAACACCCAGGCCTCCGACCGCATCGCCGGCTTCGACGAGATGCTCACGTCGCTGGTGCAGGCCGCTCTCGGCAATGTCGCGATGCAGCAGAACACCGACATGCGCAAGATCTCGGCATGGGTCGCCATCGCCGCGGTTCCGACCGCGATCGCAGGCATCTACGGCATGAACTTCGAACACATGCCGGAGCTGGCGTGGTCGTGGGGGTATCCCGCGGTGCTGCTGTTGATGGCGACGGTGTGCACGCTGCTGTACCGCACGTTCCGCCGCAACAACTGGCTCTAGCTCGGTTTGGCCGCCGGGCGTGCGGGATCGAGCACGTCGACACCGTCCTGCTGCCACGCCTCGCGCATCGCGTCGGCGCCCTTGAGCCGCACCCACGCCGCCTCGGTGGGGGTGATCGGCGTGGCGGCCAACACCTTCACCGGCTCCAGCGGCGCGGTCAGCGCGACGTCGTCGATCATGCTGTCGCTCAACAGGAAAGCCGTGAACGGCGAGGATTCCCACAGCGGGGTCTCGAGGTCGATCAACGCGTCGGGCGCCAGGACCAGCCCCTCCACCGCGGGCGCGGCCGCCACGATCGCGATCGCCCGGTGCAACCCCCGCGGCGACGGTCCGCGCAGCGCGACCGTCACCTCCGCACGCGGACCGTGCAGCGCGTCGGTCACCATCTCGGTGGGGTCGAACATCGGATGGCGCGAACAGCCAAGCGACACATAGTGAACGACGCCGTCGGGGTCGGGGCCGAAGCGCAGCACGTCGATGGTCTCGGTGCCCAGGAACGTGACGTTGGCTTCGTCGGGTTCGGCGTCGATGCCCTGACGCGCGAAGTGCTCGAGCAGGTGGGCGCGAACCGTCGCGGGAACGTCGATCACTCGGTCGGCGAGGCGGGTGAGTCGGTGTCGGGCAGGCTGAGGTTCTTACCCGACTCGGGATCGAACACCACCAGCTTCGAGGTGTCGAAGGCCAACTGGATCGTATCGCCTTGGCGGGCCGTCGAGTCGACGGAAACCCTCGCCACAAACTCGTTTTCGCCGACGCCCGATTCCGCGGCCAGCTCGGCCAGCTGCGCCGACCGTGCACCGGCGCCCTCGGTCTTGAAGTGGAGGTACTTGTCGGCGCCCAGCGACTCCACCATGTCGACCGTGACGTCGAAGATCAGGGCGCGGATCCGCGCGTACCCGTCGAGCACCGCGGCGTCCTCGAAGTGTTCGGGCCGGATGCCGACGATCACGTTGGTCGGGACGTTGCGGCGGGCCAGCAGGTCGTGGTTTTCCTGCGTGAGGGTGACCTCGCCGAACGGCAGCCGCACGCCGACGTCGGTGATCGTCGCGGGGAAGAAGTTCATCGCGGGCGAACCGATGAAACCGGCGACGAACAGGTTCGCGGGCCGGTTGTAGAGATCCTCGGGAGTTCCGATCTGCTGGGCCACCCCGGCGAGCAGCACCACGACGCGGTCGCCCAATGTCATGGCCTCGGTCTGGTCGTGCGTGACGTAGACGGTAGTGGTGCCCAAGCGGTCCTGTAGGCGGGCGATCTCGGCACGCATCTGCACGCGCAGCTTCGCGTCGAGGTTCGACAGCGGCTCGTCCATCAGGAACGCCTTGGGATCGCGCACGATCGCGCGGCCCATCGCGACGCGCTGGCGCTGACCGCCGGAGAGCTGTCCGGGCTTGCGATCCAAAAGCTCGCTCAGGTCGAGAATTTTCGCGGCCTCGTCGACCTTGCGGGCGATCTCGTCCTTCTTCAGCTTGGCCAGCGTGAGCGGGAACGCGATGTTCTGCCGGACGGTCATGTGCGGATACAAGGCGTAAGACTGGAACACCATCGCGATGTCGCGGTCCTTGGGCGCCTTCTCGTTGACGCGCTCCCCGCCGATGCGCAGTTCACCCGAGGTGATGTCCTCGAGCCCCGCGATCATGTTGAGCGTGGTCGACTTTCCGCATCCCGACGGACCGACGAGGATGATGAATTCGCCGTCGGCGATCGTCATCGACAACTCGTGGACGGCCGTCGCGCCGTTGGGGTAACTCTTCGTCACCCGGTCCAACACAATTTCGGCCATGGAACTACCCCTTCACCGCGCCGGATGTCAGTCCGGCGACGATCCGTCGTTGGAAGATGAGCACAAAGATGATGATCGGGATGGTGATGACCATCGCGCCCGCGGCGATCGAACCCGTCGGTTCCTCGAACTGCGAACTGCCGGTGAAGTTCGCGATCGCCACCGGCGCCGTGATCGCGCGTTGGGTGGCGGTCAGCGACAACGCCAGAAGGAGGTCGTTCCACGCGAAGATGAACACCAGGATCGCCGCGGTGACGATGCCCGGCGCCGCGAGCGGGGCGATGACCTTGCGGAACGCCTGCGCCGGTGTCGCGCCGTCCATCTTCGCCGCCTTCTCCAGATCCCAAGGGATCTCCCGGAAGAACGCCGACAGCGTGTAGATGGCCAGCGGAAGCGCGAACGTGATGTACGGGATGATCAGGCCGGGCCAGGTGTCGAACAGGCCGACCGCGCGCTCGATGTTGAAAAGCGGTGTGACGAGCGAGATATGGGGGAACATCGCGATCAGCAGCGCGACCCCGATCAGCAACTGCTTGCCGGGGAAGTCCAGCCGTGCGACCGCGTATGCGGCCATTCCGCCGATCACGACCGCGATGGCGGTGGTGATCAGGCCGATTCCGATCGAGTTGATCAGCGCCGAGGTGAAGATGTTGCCCTGGAATATCGCCTTGTAGTTGTCGAAGGTGATCTCGGCGGGAATCAGCCTGCCGTCCTTGACACTTGACGTCGGCTTGAGCGACAGGGACAGGATCCACAGCACCGGAAACAACGCGTAGATGACGACCAGCACGTTGACGACGGTCCATCCGGTCACGCGCGACGCGGGAGCCCGCTCGGTCATCAGCGACTCTCCTCGGCCGACCCCGGTGCCGCCGCGCCGAAGATCTTGATGTAGATGAACGCGATGATCGCCACGCACAGAAAGATCAGCACGCTGATCGCCGAACCCAGGCCGACATTGAACGCCTTGAACAGGTTGTCGTAACCCAGGATCGACACCGAGCCGGTGTTGTTCGCTCCTCCGGTGAGGACGTAGATGTTGTCGAAGATCCGGAACGCGTCGAGGGTGCGGAACAGCAGCGCCACCAGGATCGCCGGCTTGATCAGCGGCAGGATGACCTTGATCAGGCGCTTCCACGCTCCCGCACCGTCGACCTGGGCGGCGTTGAGCAGATCCTGTGGCACCAGCGCCAATCCGGCCAGCAGTAGCAGCGCCATGAACGGCGTCGTCTTCCACACCTCGGCCAGCACCACGATCGCCAGCGACGGAAGCTGTTCGGTCAGAGGGGCGCTGCCCTCGGGCAGCAGGTTGGCCAGGTATCCGGTGCCGGGTGTCCATGCGTAGTACCAGCTGTACGACGCTGCCACGGTGACGATTCCGTACGGGATGAGGACCGCCGTGCGCACCACGCCCTTTCCGAAGATGGTGCGGTGCATCACCAACGCCAGCGCCATGCCGAGCACGAACTCGATGGCCACCGACACGACGGTGATGCCGAGCGTGACGAAAAACGCTGTCCACCAGTACTGGTCGGTGAGGATCGTGACGTAGTTGGACAGCCCGATGAACTCGGTGTCCTCCGGGGCCGCCATGTTGTTGCGCTGCAGGCTCAGCCACACCGCATAACCGATCGGATACGCGGTGACCGCGAGCATCAGCAGGACCGCGGGGGCAATCAGCAGGAACGCGAGCCTGCGTTCCGAGCGGATGTCGTCGCTGCCGGTCGCAGCCGGTGCGGTCGCGGCGGCCGGTGCGGTCACGGGATCAGCCCCTTCCCGTCGATGGCCTTCTGCACCTGTTCGGCGAGTTCGTCGGCGGTGCGCTCCGGGTCGATGTCGGTGATCGGCGCCAGCGTGGTGGAGATGCGGGTGGAGACCGCTTGGTACTGCGGCGTGGCGGGACGGACCGCGGCGTTGGTGAGTTGTTCGCGGATGATCTCGTACTGGGGATATTTCGCCTGGAAGGCCGGATCGCTGTATAGCGATGTGCGCACCGCGGGCAGCCCACCCTCCACCGACGTGTAACGCTGGTTCTCGACGTTGCGCAGGCACCGGATCGCCTCGAACGCCTCGGCCTTGTGCCGGGTCGTCTTCGCCACGGCGAGGTTCAGGCCGCCGATGGTGACCTTCGCCGCCTCACCCGGCTTCACGCCCGGATACTGAGCGAAGCCCAGCACCTTCCTGCTCGCCTCGAACGCGGCCTCGAACTGTTCGTCGCTGGGCGAGAAACTTCCGACGTCGTTGATGGCGTCGGCGAGCGCGGGATCCTTGTTGAGCGGCAGGAACGACACACCGCCCTTGATCGCATTCTCCAGCAATGACGGCAGCACGTACGGCCAATTCACCTCGAGCGCGGCCTTGCCCTGTTCGAGCGCCAGCCGTGCGGTGGTCTCGTCGGTTTGGGTCACCGACGGGTCCGCGCCCGGTGCGGTGGCGACGTTCTTGATGATCTGCAGCGCCTTGACGGTAGCGGCGCGATGTTCTTCGGTGTCGGTCAGGGTGACGGTTTCGCCGTCATCGGAAAGCACCTGTCCGCCCCCGCTTTCGAGCAAGGTGTTGAACCAGACAACCAGGCCTTCGTATTGCTTACCCTGTACCGCAATCCAGCTCGGACCTCCGTCGGCGTGCAACCGGGCGGCCTCGGACACCATGGCGTCCCACGTCGGCGGCGGCTCCGACATCAGATCCGCTCGGTACCAGAGCAATTGGGTGTTGGTGGTGATCGGTGCGGCGTACAGCTTGTCCTGCCAGGTGGCGGTCTGCAGCGGGCCGGGCAGCGTGTTGTTCTTCGCGTCCGCCTCGGCTTGTCCCCCGGGATCGTCGGAAAGCGGTAGCGCCCAACCCGCCTCGGCGAACTCGGCGGTCCACACCACGTCGAGCGCCATCACGTCGAGGCTTCTGTCGTTTCCGGTCAGCCGCCGCGCGAGCTGAAGCCGTTGATCGTCGGCGCCCTTCGGCAAACTGATCTGCTGGATCCGGAAGCGCCCGCCGAGTTCCTCGTTGCATCGTTTGGCCACGGCCGTGAAGGTCTGAGCCTCGTTCGCGGGGGTGTAGTAGTTGATGACGATGCCGCCGCTGTCGGATCCACACGCCGTCAGCACTGACGCCGTCGTCAGCGCAGCAACCGCCGCGGCACCCAGCCGCCGTTGGCTTCCGCGTATGGCCCCCCACGCCGGTAGGGAACTGTGGAAGCGCACCACCCGCCTCCGTCCCGCTTCGATGTCGCCGTCGCAGCGGCGCCGTACGAGAATCTCCCGCGCGCAAACCGTATTGCCACAACCATGTGGTTTGCAACACTTCAGCGGCGCGCGTCGCACACCGTTACGCAATCGGGAACCAGGGCAAACTCGGCGATCCCCGCGCCGGGAACGTCAGATGGTCAAGCGCGCCAGCAGATCCCGTCCGCGTTCGGCGTTCTGCGGATCGCACAGCACGTCGTAACGACCCGCGACGAGTTGTAGCGTCGAACTGAAATCTCTTGTGCCACGCGCCATCGCATACGGTATCGCCGACGTGATGAGGCCGAAGAACACACCCGCAATCAGGCCGGTGGCGAGCGCGCCCCACGGGTTGGGGCTGAAGAAACCGAGAATCAGGCCGATGAACAGGCCCAGCCACGCACCCGTCAACACGCCTCCACCGAGCACCTTCGGCCACGTCAACCGACCGGTGACCCGCTCGACCTGCATGAGGTCCACGCCGACGATCGTCACCTGCTGCACCGGAAACTCCTGGTCCGACAGGTAGTCCACGGCGCGCTGCGCCTCGGCATAGGTCGGATAGGAACCGATCGGCCAACCCTTCGGGGGTGTGGGCAGACCTGCGGGGCCACGACCCAAATTCGGGCTACCAGGCGTTGCGCCGGAATTTGCTCCAGGTTGAAACGGGCTGGTCATCGGTCCTCTTCTCCTCTGTCGCCGCGAATCGCTAAGTTGCTGCCTCGTAAGGGACAACGCCGCGATGGCCGCAATCGTGCCCGACAATTGCGCTAGGTTGACAAGCATGACAAATCCCGGGGAGGACGCAGCAGAAACCGCATCATCCGAACCCCACGGAGGTGCGTCCGAGCCGACATCGTCTGGATACGAGGCGCCGTCGACCGAACACACACAGGGTGCCCAGCCCGACCAGCCGTCGTACGGCTACCAGGCGCCGCCGGCGTACGACCCGTCATCGGGATATCCCCCGCCCCCACAGGGCGCCTATCCGCCGCCTCCGGCCTACCCTCCGCCGCCGCAGGGCGGCTATCCGCCTCCGCCGGGCGCCTACCCACCACCGCCGCCGGGGTCCTATCCGCCGCCCAACCTCGGGCAGGGATATCCACCGCCGCCGCCCTACGGTGCACCGTCCCAATACGGTGCGCCGGGATACGGCACGCCCAGCTACGGCGGCGGTTACGGCCTGCAGCCTGACAAGACGAACGGTTTGGCCATCGGCTCGTTGGTGGCCTCGGCGGTCGGTGTCCTGTGCGGTGTCGGCTCGCTCGTCGGCATCGTGCTGGGCATCGTGGCGCTCAACCAGATCAAGACCTCCGGTGAAGGCGGCCGCGGTCTGGCGATCGCCGGCATCGCCGTCGGCGCGGCCACGCTCGTGCTCAACATCATCTTCGCCATCGCCATGATGAGCAGCTGAGCGGTGAGCGGGAGCGACCCGTACGGAGCCGAACGGCCCGACCCGTTCGCATCGGTGGACTACCCCACCGATGCGGGTTTGCCTCCGCCGCTGTATCCGCCACCGGCGCCGGGCTATCCGCCGCCCTACACGTCCGCACCCGGTCAGGGCTATTACCCGCCCACCGGCCACGGCTACGGCTACGACCCGTACCGGCCCGGGAAGCCTCCCGGCACGAACGGGATGGCGATCGGCTCGCTCGTGTGCTCGCTGGTCGGCGTCTTCTGCTGCGGGGTGACGTGCATCGTCGGGGTCATCCTCGGTGTGATGGCCATGCGCGAAACCAAGCGCACCGGACAGGACGGTTTCGGAATCGCGTTGGCGGGCACCATCATCGGCGGACTGGCCGTCGCCGGGTTCCTCGTCTACATCCTGCTGTATCTGAGCCTGCTCACCACCGGGTGGCAGTGGACCTGAGCATCACTCGGGCGGACGGAACGCCTCGCCTTGACGCTGCATGCCTGCCGCGCGGCCCTTTCCGGCGATCACCAGAGCCATCTTCCTGCTCGCCTCATCGATCATCTCGTCGCCCAGCATGGCTGCGCCTCTGGCCCCGCCCGCACGCGAGGTGTGCCACTCGTAGGCCTCGAGGATCAGCTCGGCATGGTCGTAGTCCTTCTGGCGGGGGCTGAAAATCTCGTTGCCCGCGGCGATCTGGTCCGGATGCAGCACCCACTTGCCGTCGTATCCCAGCGCCGCCGAACGGCCCGCGACGCGGCGGAAGCCGTCGACGTCGCGGATCTTCAGGTACGGGCCGTCGATCGCGAGCACGCCGTGCGCCCGCGCCGCCACGAGGATTCGCATTAGCACGTGGTGGTGCGCGTCGCCGACGTCGTAGCCCTCCGGTTGTTCGCCGACTTCGAGCGTGCGCATGTTCAGGCTCGCGGCCATGTCGGCGGGGCCGAGCACCAGCGCCTGCACCCGCGGTGCGGCGGCGATCGCGTCAATGTTGGTGAGGCCCTGCGCATTCTCGATCTGCGCCTCGATGCCGATACGGCCGACGGGCAGGCCGTGGGTGGCTTCGAGTTGACTCAGCAACAAGTCCAGCGCCTGAATGTGGGTGGCGTCGCTGACCTTCGGGAGAACCACGATGTCGAGTGCCGCACCGGCGGTGGCCACCACCTCGATGATGTCGGCGTGAGTCCAGGGCGTCGTCCAGTCGTTGACGCGCACACCGCGTAGTTGGCCGACCCAGCCTGGTTCGGCGAGCGCGACCGCGACCCGCGTGCGAGCCTCGTCCTTGGCGTCCGGTGCGACGGCGTCCTCGAGGTCGAGGAACACCTCGTCGGCGGGCAGGGTTTTCGCCTTCTCGACCATTTTCGCGCTGCTCCCGGGAACGGAAAGAACCGTTCGGCGGGGTCGATACCGGTTTTCCACAACCACACTCTCTACCCTTTGAGGCATGGCGGCGGTCAACAGGGTCTATGCGGCCCGACTCGCGGGATTGGTGGTCTTGGGCCCCGACGGCGAGTCCATCGGCCGTGTCCGCGATGTGGTGGTCAGCATCAGCCTGGTGCGCCAGCAACCGCGCGTGCTCGGCCTGGTCGTCGAATTGCTCACGCGGCGACGGATTTTCGTGCCGATCCTGCGGGTGACGTCGATCGAGCCCGGCGCCGTGACGCTGGCCACCGGCAGCGTGTCGCTGCGCCGGTTCGCCCAGCGTCCCGGCGAGGTGCTGGTCCTCGGGCAGGTGATCGAAACCCGGGTCCGCGTCGACGATCCCGACCTGCCCGAGCTGGCCAACGTCGACGTGGTCGTCGTCGACCTCGGCATCGAGCAGACCCGCACGCGGGACTGGATGGTCACCAAGGTCGCCGTGCGCCCGCACCGACGCCTGGGCAGGCGCGCCAACGTGCACGTTGTCGACTGGCAGAACGTCCACGGCCTCACCCCCTCCGGTCTGGCGATGCCGGATCAGGGCGTCGCGCAGCTGCTCGAGCTGTTCGAGGGTCAGCGCGCCGTGGAAGTCGCCGAAGCGCTGCGAGAACTGCCGACCAAGCGCCGCTACGAGCTGGTCAACGCCCTCGACGTCGAGCGACTGGCCGACGTGCTGCAGGAACTTCCCGACGACGACCAGCTCGATGTGCTCAGGCGGCTGCCCGGGGACCGGGCCGTCGACGTTCTCGAGGCGATGGACCCCGATGACGCGGCCGACCTGCTGGGGTCGATGGCCCCGACCGATGCCGAGCAGTTCCTGCGCCGGATGGATCCCGAGGATTCCGAGGACGTCCGCCGCCTGCTGGCGCACTCCCCGGACACCGCGGGCGGCCTGATGACGTCCGAGCCCGTGGTGCTGGCACCGGACACCACCGTCGCCGAGGCGCTGGCCCGAGTCCGCGACCCCGACCTGACCCCGGCGCTGGCTTCGTTGGTGTTCGTCACCCGCCCCCCGACGGCCACCCCCACCGGCCACTACCTGGGCTGCGTGCACCTTCAGCGATTGTTGCGCGAACCGCCGGCGGACCTGGTCAGCGGCATCATCGACACCGATCTGCCGAACCTGTCCCCCGATGACTCGCTGGGCGCGGTGACCCGCTACTTCGCGGCCTACAACCTGGTCTGCGGGCCCGTCGTCGACGAAGAGAACCACCTGCTGGGCGCCGTGTCGGTCGACGACGTGCTCGACCACCTGCTGCCCCACGACTGGCGCGAGACCGAGGAACCCGAACTCACCGGCGCCGAGGGCACCTCATGAGCGACCGCAGCCGGCTCGACACGCCGCTGGCCACCCGGCGGTTTTCGTTCAACGTCGACCCCGAGGCGGTCGGGAACTTCAGCGAGCGGATCGCCCGGTTCCTGGGCACCGGGCGCTATCTGGCGTGGCAGACCATCATCGTCATCGTCTGGATCGCGCTGAACCTGTTCGCGGTCGGGCTGCGCTGGGACCCGTATCCGTTCATCCTGCTCAACCTCGCGTTCTCCACCCAGGCGGCCTACGCGGCGCCGCTGATTCTGCTGGCGCAGAATCGCCAGGAGAACCGCGACCGCGTGTCGCTCGACGAGGACCGCCGCCGCGCCCTGCAAACCAAGGCCGACACCGAGTACCTGGCCCGCGAACTGGCCGCCCTGCGGCTGGCCATCGGCGAGGTCGTCACCCGCGATTACCTGCGCAGGGAGCTCGACGAGATGCGGGAGATGCTCGCCGCGCTGCAGCCGCAGACAGGCGAAACGGGCGACGACGGAGAGGGCCGAAGCGAGCAAGGCGAGCGCCGGAGCAAAAAACCGAGTCTGGGTAGCTAACGCATTGCTGTAACGCGGCGGTTATCTAGTAGGTATGGTGACTTGGTTCACAAGCGACTGCAGACCTAGGACGGTTGAGTGCACATAAGGGGAGGAGCCGCCCTCAAGGCCGTGCGGCGCCAAACGGGGCGTCTGCGGCGTATCCCGGGCCCTCGAGTGCAGAAGTTGACATCTGCCAACGGCATGCGCGCCGGCCTCGGCGTCGCGATCATCACCCCGATCATCCTTGCCGGCAGCGTCGGCGCGTCGGCGCCGTCGCCGCGCACACCCACCTCGGATGCGGCGGTGACGCCACTGGCCGCGGTCGAACCGTCACCGGGAGCGCGTTCGGGCGCGTCGGTGGTCGCGGTGGCCAAGGAACCCATGGCCTTTCACATCGCCGCCTCGACGGCCTCCGCTCCTCCACCCGCGGCCGTGGTGAATTCGCCTGGCACACTGGGCATTCCGGCGATGGCCCTCTCGGCGTACCGCAATGCCGAGCGCATCATGGCCTCGGCGTATCCGGGCTGCGGCATCAGCTGGAACCTGTTGGCCGGTATCGGACGCATCGAGTCGATGCACGCCAACGGCGGCGCGACCGACGCCAGCGGCACCGCTATCCGCCCCATCTACGGGCCCGCGCTGGACGGCACACTGCCCGGCAACGAGGTCATCGTGCAGAGCCGCGTGGCCGACCGGGTCACCTACGCCCGTGCCATGGGCCCGATGCAGTTCCTGCCGGGGACCTGGTCGCGGTATGCCTCCGACGGCGACGGCGACGGCAAAGCCGAGGTGCAGAACCTCTACGACTCGACGCTGGCCGCCGCCCGCTACCTGTGCAGCGGCAACCTCAACCTGCGCGACCCGAACCACGTCATGACGGCGATCCTTCGCTACAACAACTCGGTGGCCTACGCCCGCAACGTGCTGGGTTGGGCCGCGGCCTACGCGACCGGCGTGGTGCCGATGGACCTGCCCCCGATCACCGGATCGGTGCCGACGCTCGACGAGACCGACAACAGCCTGCACCTGACCGACCTGAAGGCATACCAGGGACTGGGGCCGGGACTCCCCCTGAACGCGCTGGGGCTGCCGTCCAACGATCCGCTGGCGCTCATGCCACTGCTCGAACGCGACGCCGTCGCCAGCCAGATGGGCAACATGCCGGGCTTCGCCCCAGGTCAGCGACTTGGACCGCTGCCCGGACCGGCCCCACAAGGGCCGGCGGCCTCGCCGCAGGCGCCACCCGCGCCGCCGCCGTGGACCCCGCCGTGGATGCAGCCGCAGCGCCCCGAATGCGCGGTGTTCTGCATTCAGGACAACCCGGCGCCGCCGCTGCAACCCGCGCTCGGCGGACCGCCGGTCGCCCAGCCGATGCTTCCGTCCGCTCCGGCTCCGCCGGCGCCGCCCGCCCCTGGCGCCGTCCCGCCGGGACCCGCGCCGGTCGGCGCACCCGCTCCCGTTGTCGGCGCACCCGCGCCCGCTCAGGCACCCGGACCGGCGACGCCGCCGGGACCGGCACCCGGTCCGGCCGCAGCGCCGGGTCCGGCACCCGGGCCGGTCGGTTAAAGGCCGCCGTCGAGTCGGCCTAGACTCGACGGTGATGTCTCAATCACCCTCTGACCTGGAAGCCGCGATCCGTCGCGCGCTGGCCAAAGTGATCGACCCCGAACTGCGGCGGCCGATCACCGAGATCGGCATGGTCAAGAACGTCACCGTCGAACCCGACTCGGCGGTCCACGTCGAGATCTACCTGACCACCGCCGCGTGCCCGAAGAAGACCGAGATCTCCGATCAGGTCAGCCGCGCCGTCGCCGACGTGCCCGGTACCGGCTCCGTGCGGGTCAGCCTCGACGTGATGAACGATGAACAACGCACCGAACTGCGCAAACAGCTGCGTGGCGACTCGCGTGAACCCGTCATCCCGTTCGCCCAACCCGGCTCGTTGACCCGCGTCTACGCGGTGGCCTCCGGCAAGGGCGGCGTCGGCAAGTCCAGCGTCACGGTGAACCTCGCGGCGGCCATGGCCGCTCGGGGTGTCTCGGTGGGCGTGCTCGACGCCGACATCTACGGCCACTCGGTCCCGCGCATGATGGGCATCACCGACCGGCCCACCCAGGTCGAGTCGATGATCCTGCCGCCGGTGGCCCACGACGTTCGGGTGATCTCGATCGCGATGTTCACGCAGGGCAACACCCCGGTGGTCTGGCGCGGCCCGATGCTGCACCGCGCGCTGCAGCAGTTCCTGGCCGACGTCTACTGGGGCGATCTGGACGTGCTGCTGCTCGACCTGCCGCCCGGCACGGGCGACGTCGCGATCTCGGTGGCGCAGCTGATTCCCGGCGCGGAGATCCTGGTGGTGACGACGCCCCAACTGGCGGCCGCCGAGGTGGCCGAGCGGGCCGGCGCGATCGCGCTGCAGACCCGTCAGCGCATCGTCGGCGTCGTGGAGAACATGTCCGGTCTGCAGATGCCCGACGGCACGACCATGCAGATCTTCGGCGAGGGCGGCGGCAAGCAGGTCGCCGAGCGTCTGACGCGTGCGATCGGCGCCGACGTGCCGTTGCTGGGACAGGTTCCGCTCGACCCGGCCCTGGTGTCGGCCGGCGACTCCGGGGTCCCGTTGGTGCTGTCCGCGCCGGACTCGGCGGCGGGCAAGGAGTTGCGCAGCGTCGCCGATGCCCTGTCCAGCCGCAAGCGCGGGCTGGCGGGGATGTCGCTGGGCCTGGATCCGGCCGGTAGATAACGGTCTCGTGTTCGAGGCCGAACTGCGTCACACCCTGTCCCACATGGCGTTACAGTGCTGTTCGTGGGTAGGGCGATGTTAGCCAACGGGCGGGGCAAGCTGCTGGCCCTCGTCGGCTCGGTCGCGTTGTCCGCCGCCCTGTTCTACGCCCAGTCCGCGAAGCCGCCGGAAGAGCATCCCGCCCCGCCGGTGGCCGCGCGTCAGGACGCGCCCGCCGGTGCTCCGACGCTCAAGATGCCGACCGAAGCGGAGTTGCTCGCGGCGAGCGCTCCGGTTGCCAGCGCGGCGACCCCGTTCGAGCTGCCCGCGGGTCTGGCACCCGAAGGCGGGTTGCAGGTCAACACCATTCGGGTGGCCCGCGCGATCAGCGTGCTGTTCCCCGAGATCAAGACGATCGGCGGATACCGCCAGGACCCGCTGAAGTGGCACCCCAACGGGTTGGCGCTCGACGTGATGATCCCCAACCACAGCAGCGAGGAGGGCATCGCGTTGGGCAACCAGATCGCCGGTATCGCGCTGGCGAACGCGGAGCGCTGGGGCGTCATCCACGTGATCTGGCGGCAGGGCTTCTACCCCGGCGTCGGCGCGCCGAGTTGGACGGCGGACTACGGCAACGAGACGGCCAACCATTTCGACCACGTGCACATCGCCACCAACGGCGGCGGCTACCCGACCGGCAACGAGCACTACTTCATCTGAGGGCGCGCCGCTAGGTGGCGTCGGTGTCGAACGGGGTCGTCGCGGGCGATTCCGGTGCGGCAGCCGACGGCGGCTCGGATGTGTTGGCCGGTTTGTCGGCGGGCCGGTCGGACGATTTCCTGTCGAAATTGCCGGTGAAGAACGAATCGTCCCCGTCGAGCAGATGCTTCGTCAGCGCGGCGCGCGGCGTCATACCGCGCAGCTTGTTGAGCTCGCTGAGCGGCTCGCGCAGGTCGTCGAACTCCGGGCCGAGGTCCTCGCGCAGTTGGCTGGTGGCGCCGCTGATGTAGTCGCGGGCCTGCCGCAGCGCACCCGTCGTCCACCGGATCGCGCCGGGCAGCCGCTCGGGCCCCAGGATCACCAGACCGGCGATCACCAGGATGAGCATCTCGCCCCAGCCGACGTTGGCGAACATGGCTACGAGTTGTCGGGACCCGGGTTGACGGTCAGCGTCACCCGGCGGCCGTCACGCATCACCTCGATAGGCGCGTCCTGGCCGATCTTGAGCTGACGCACGGCAACGACGAACTCGTCGGCGTCGGCCACGGTCCGGTCGCCGACCTTGACGACGACGTCGTTCTCCAGGATCCCGGCCTTCTCGGCGGGGCTGCCGGCCTTGACGTTGGCCACCTGCGCGCCGGAGGCGATGTCGTTGCTGACCGAGCGGGCGGTCAGGCCCAGCGTCGGGTGGGCGATCTTGCCCTCCTTGATCAGGGACTCGACGACCGATTTGACCTCGTTGATCGGGATCGCGAAGCCCAGCCCGCTGGCGCTGTCGGACAGCGATTTACCCGCGGTGTTGATGCCGATGACGTTGCCGTTCATGTCGATCAGGGGACCGCCCGAGTTGCCGTGGTTGATCGGCGCGTCGGTCTGCAGTCCGTCGATCACCGTGTCGGTGTCCGATCCGTCACCCGACAGCGGGACCGGGCGGTGCAGCGCGCTGATGATGCCCGCGGTGACGGTGCTGCGCAGGCCCAGCGGGGCGCCGGCGGCGATCACCTCGTCGCCGACGCGCAACTTGTCCGAGTCGCCCATCTTCGCAACGGTCAGGTTGTCGACGTTGTCGACCTTCAGCACAGCGAGGTCGGTCTTGGGATCGCGCCCCACGAGGTTGGCGGGCACCTCTTTGCCGTCATTGAAGACGATCTTCATCTTGTACTTGCTCGGATTGTTCGCGGCCTCGGAGATCACGTGGTTGTTGGTCACGATGTAACCGCGGCCGTCGATGACGACGCCGGAGCCCTGCGAACCTTCCTGATCGCTGGTCGCCTCAACCGTCACCACCGAATCAGCAACGGCCGCAGCGACTTTGGCGATCTGCCCCTCGGGCGGCGGATCATCGCCGGAGGTGTTGAGCGTGACCTTCGAGGTGGTGAACGCCTCGACCACCTCGGCAGTCTTGCGGCCGACCCAACCACCGGCGAAGCCGATCACCAACGCGATGATCGCCAGCGACGCCAACGCGACGTAAGAGACCCGACCGCCGAAGAGCACGTCGCGCACGCCCAGCTTGCCCGTCGGCACGTTCGCCTGGGGACGCGGCGCCTCGTGGACCGCAGGGGCGCCGAGGGCGACCGGCGCGGACGGATCCCGCCAGGGGTCGTCGGCCATGTCGCCGTCCTGCCCGTCGCGCTCGGCCTCGAGCGCGCCCGCATCGGCGGGATGACGCTGCAGCGACTCACCGTTGGCATAGGGCCGGCCGAACGCCTCGGCCAACACGGGATCGGGCGGTTGGTCGGTCGGCGTGAACTCACCCTGGTCGCGGTACTTGTCCAGGCCCACGAACGAGCCTTCGACACCGTCGGGCCTGCCGAACGCGCGCTGCGCCGCCGGATCGACGGGCGGCCGCGAGACAGGGCGGGGTTCCAGGCGCTCGCGCCCGGTCTGGTCGAGATTGGTCACCCGGTCATCACCCTCTGTGAAAGCGCCCGCCAACGCCGGCGCGGATCGCTGCTCGTCTTCGCACTTACCCTACCGGCGCTTGCGCCGCGGACGCTGTGTGCCGTCAGCAAACTGCGACTGCTGCGTCTCGACGGGCGGCTCCGGCGGAGCGCTGTGCGGGATCTCGGACAATAGGCCCAGAAGTGAGCTCGGCACGGCGACCGGTCGCGATTCCCGCAACGCCGCACGCGCCTGCCGCTGCGCGTCGACCTCGGCCGCGCACTGCGGACACAGCGACAAATGGTGCGCGGCGCGAAGATGCGGGGTCAGTCGTAGTTCGCCGTCGACGAAGGCGGCGATGGCCTCGGTGGAGAGGTGTTCGGTCGAGCCGAACTGGCGCGGGCCGACCGGCGCGTCGCTCTGGGATGCGAACTGAGAGGGCAGCCAAGAGAAGGCCCGTCGGAACACATGTCCCGGGTCGACCATCGCCCAGCTCCTCTCGCTGCGTGTCACGGCGTCCATTCGAATGTAGCGCGGCGCGCTGTGCGAAAGACGGCGAACGTCAGGCCGTTTTGGCCACGTCGCCGGGCTGACCGGAGGCGGAGGTGCCGCCGTGGTTGGCGAGGTAGTCGCGAAGCGCCTGCCTACCGCGGTGGATACGACTGCGCACCGTGCCGAGCTTGACGCCCAGCGTCGCGCCGATCTCCTCGTAGGAGAGTCCCTCGATGTCACACAGGACGACCGCGGCGCGGAACTCCGGCGGCAGGGAGTCGAGCGCGGCCTGCAGGTCGGGGCCCAGCCGCGAGTCGTGGTAGATCTGCTCCGGGTTGGGATCGGCGGCCGGAACCCGGTCGTAGTCCTCGGGCAGCGCCTCCATGCGGATGCGTCCGCGCCTGCGCACCATGTCGAGGAACAGGTTGGTGGTGATGCGGTGCAGCCAGCCCTCGAACGTGCCGGGCTGGTAGTTCTGCAGCGACCGGAACACGCGGATGAAGGTCTCCTGGGTCAGATCCTCGGCATCGTGCTGATTACCCGACAGGCGGTAGGCCAGCCGGTAGACCCGATCGGCGTGCTGGCGCACGAGCTCATCCCACGAGGGCATGGTCGATTTGTCGCCCGTGGCGTCGAACACCGCGGTGCCGGTCATCTCGTCCGAGGGCTCGACCCACTGCCCGTCCGAAAACTGTTCGAGGTGGGCCATCGAAGTCGGCGCCATCTTGATGGTGGTCGTCACATCCTCCTGGTCGCAGCCGCCATCGAAGAGCGGCGGTTCGCTACTGCCCGCAACGCGGAGATCCGCATAGGTATTCCCTGCTCGGTCCCCTGGATGCCAGCGTCCGCCGTTTTCCATGGGACATACGTTCTCCGACCGTTCCGTGCTTGGCATATGAGCAAACTGAACATTTCCTGAGAAAGCTTTTCTACCCATTTTTGACCTGCGCGAACCCGGTGGATTTTTCGCCTAATCGGGCGGCCGGGAACGGGCGTGTCGCGATGCTGACCCCCACCGGTTGGCTACGCTGCGGGCATGCCGGGCACCGACGACGTCATCGGACCGCACAACCGTGCCGAATCGATCGTGTCGCACGCTGAGCAGTCCATCTCCGAGGACTCGATCGTCGCCGCGGCCCGCGAACGCGCAGTCGACATCGGCGCGGGCGCCGTCACCCCCGCGGTCGGGGCGCTGCTCTGCGTGTTCGCCAAGCTGACGGCGGCCAAGGCGGTCGTGGAGGTCGGCACCGGCGTCGGGGTGAGCGGCCTGTGGCTGCTGTCGGGTATGCGCGAGGACGGCGTGCTGACCACCATCGACCTCGAACCCGAACACCAGCGCCTGGCCAAGCAGGCGTTCGGCGAGGCCGGGATCGGCCCGGGGCGCAGCCGGTTGATCAGCGGTCGCGCCCAGGAGGTGCTGACCCGCCTCGCCGACGAGTCGTACGACCTGGTGTTCATCGACGCCGATCCGGTGGACCAGCCGCAGTTCGTCGCAGAAGGCGTCCGGTTGCTGCGCCCGGGCGGCGCGATCGTGCTGCACCGCGCGGCGCTCGGCGGCCGTGCCGGCGACGCCACCGCCAACGATGCCGAGGTCGCGGCCGTGCGCGAGGCCGCCCGGCTGATCGCCGAGGACGAACGGCTCACCCCGGTGCTGATTCCGCTGGGCGACGGCCTGCTCGCCGCCGCGCGCGACTGAATTTCTCCGCGCGACCTTTCTTCCCCGCGAGCTTTCTCCCCGCGAGCAGACGCAAACCTGCCCTTTTTCGCGGGCGATTTCTAGTGCTTGATGCAACAGCCTCTAGTTGAGGGGTTGTATGAGAGTTCCGCGGTATCCGTTTGTGGGTCGTCGGTTCTGGGCGTTGATCGCCGAAGGGGTTTCGCCTTTTGCCGCCGGGGAAGCGGTGGGCGTGTCGAAGCACACTGCGTGGGGGTGGTTTGCTGACGCTGGTGGTGTGAAGCCACGATTCAGTGATGTGTCCGCTAGCCGAGCGCGACCCCGTTTGACGCTTGAAGAGCGTGAGGAGATTCAAGACGGGGTGGCTCGTCAGGAGTCGATTCGTTTCATCGCACGTCGGCTGGGCCGCCATCCCAGCACGGTGATGCGTGAGATTGAGCGCAATGCCAGTGTCGGTGGTGGTCGGTATCGGGCGCGGCATCGGTTCGGGGCGCCGTGGCGTGGTGGTTGGGAGTGCGTGCCGCGATATCGGGCCCATACCGCCCATGTACGAGCCCACGACCGGGCACGCCGCTCGGCGCCGGGCAAGTTGGCCACCAACACGCGGTTGCATGATGAGGTGCAGGCTCGGTTGGATGAGCAGCACAGTCCCGCCCAGATCTCACGTCGGTTGCGGCTGGACTTTGCCGATGATGCCGAGATGCGGGTGTCCCACGAGATGATCTACCAAGCGATTTATGTTCAGGGCAAAGGCAATCTGCGTCGCGAGTTGCATACCTGCCTGCGTACTGGGCGGGCGCTGCGTAAGCCGCGGCGCCGCCCCGAGGAACGCCGTGGGCGGCTGCGCGACATGGTCAACATCAGCCAGCGACCGCCTGAAGCCGCCGACCGCGCCGTGCCCGGGCATTGGGAGGGCGACCTCATCCTGGGCAGCACGGCGTCGGGCTCGGCGATCGGCACTCTTGTGGAACGCACGACGAGGTTCGTCATGCTGCTGCA
>NZ_LZSQ01000129.1 GCF_001665535.1 Mycobacterium sp. 852002-51961_SCH5331710 | reverse complement strand
GCACCCCGAGTAAACCGCGGATACGTACTACGAAGAACCTGAACCGTGCCCATTCGGCGACCCCCGCTAACCCGTCGTCATCCGAATACCGATCGCGGTCACGACGACGTTGATCACGAACAACGCCATGAACGCGTACACCACCGTCTCGTTGACGGCGTTACCGACCGCCTTGGCGCCACCACCGGTGATCGTCAGCCCGCGGAAGCACGCCACCAGCCCGGCGATCAGCCCGAACAACGCCGCCTTCACGCACGAGATGACCACCTCGGGGACACCGGTCAGCAGCGTGATCCCCGCGGCGAACGCGCCGGGATTCACATCCTGAATGAACACCGAAAACGTGTAGCCGCCGAGGATCCCGATGATGACCACCAGGCTGTTGAGCAGCAGCGCCACCAAACCCGAGGCCAACATCCGCGGCGTCACCAGGCGCTGGACCGGGTTGATCCCCAGTACCTCCATCGCGTCGATCTCCTCGCGGATCGTCCGCGATCCCAGGTCGGCACACATCGCCGTCGAGCCGGCCCCGGCGACGATCAGCACGGTCACGATCGGGCCCACCTGGGTCACCGCGCCGAACGCCGCACCCGCTCCCGACAGGTCGGCCGCGCCCAACTCGCGCAGCAGGATGTTCAGCGTGAACGACACGAGGACGGTGAACGGGATCGCCACCAAGAGCGTGGGCGCCAATGACACCCGGGCGATGAACCAGCACTGCTCCAGGAACTCGCGCCACTGAAACGGCCGACGGAAGACGAACCGCACTGCATCGGCCGACATCGCGAACAACGCACCGACCGCCTGCATGGGTCCGGCCAGGTTCCGCAACGGCGGTAGCCCGGCGGACCACCGTTCCGGTCCGCTACCGCTACCTTGCGCCATTGCCGTCTCCTTCCAGGATGGTCACTGCCGCCACTGCCGTGGGCCCGCCAATGTTATGGGCAAGCCCGATCCGAGCACCGTCCACCTGGTTCACGGCTTCGCCGCGAAGCTGTGCGAACAGCTCGACGCACTGCGCGACGCCCGTCGCACCGGGCGGATGCCCTTTGGCCTTCAGGCCTCCGCTCGGGTTCACAGGCAACCCCCCGCCGATAGTGGTCACTTCCGCCTCGACGAGTTTGTGGCCCCCGAACCTCTCGGCGAATCCGAGATCTTCATAGCTGATCAATTCGATGCCCGTGAAGAAATCGTGAACTTCAGCCACATGAACATCGCTAGGAACAAGACTGGCCATCTCAAAAGCCTGTTTGGCGGCCCGCGTCGTCGCCGGCATCGTCGTCATGTCCGCTTTGTGTTGATGCATCACGGAGTCCAGGCCCAGCCCGACCCCACGAATCCACACCGGGCGGTCTGTGAACCGGTCGACGACGTCTTCGGAGGCGAGCACGAGGGCGGCCGCACCGTCGCTCTGCGGTGCGCAGTCGTAGAGCCGAAAGGGCGTGACGACGATCGGTGCCGCCATCGCCTGCTCGACGGTGATCTCGAATTGCAGTCGCGCCTTGGGATTGTTGGCACCGTGCCGGTGGTTCTTCACCGCCACCATCGCCAGATGCTCCTCGGTGGCCGGCGACTCGTGCAGGTAGCGCCGGACGTGCAACGCGAACCCGGCGGGCGACACGACGCCGAGCGGGTAGTCCCACGCCATGTCGCGGGCCATGGCCTCCCACTCCCACAACATGTCTCGCGACGTGGTGTCGCGCAGCTTGTCGGCACCCATCACCAGCGCGACGTCGAAGGCGCCGGAGGCGACGCCGAACAGGGCGTTGCGGATCGCGTCGTTGCCTGTGGCACAAGAGTTTTCGACGCGGGTCACCGGTAGGTCGGGCAGACCGAGCGTGTCGGCGAGAATGCCGGCCGGAAAACCGTCGGCGGTGCCCATCGCGCCGAACCACGCCGCCTGCAGGTCCGACTTGTGCAGCCCCTTGTCGACACTGGCCGCGCACTCCGCGAAGGCCATCGGCAGAAGATCCTTGAGCCCGAGCGCGAAATGCTCACCGAAAGCCGTCATTCCGGCGCCGACGATCGCGACCTTCCTCATGCCTCGGCTCCCGGTCGTCCCCTGCCCTGCAGACGTGGGCCCACCGGTCCTCGCTGCGCTGCGATCCTCACTCCCGCTCGCCTTCGGGTCCTCATGCCGCCACCGACTCCGGCTCGAACATGTAGCCGTAGTCCGGAACCCCGGACCGCACGGCGACACGGCGCAGGGCCAGCCGGCCGCGGGTGCCGATGTCCACCGAACCCGGCTCGGCCCCCGTCACCTTCACCAGCGCCCGCACCCCGACCCCATCGAGCTCGACGATCACCAGGGAGTACGGCGAGCGCAGGCCCGGTACCGGGATGTGCACCGTCGTCTCGGTGTAGACGGTTCCGGTGCGCGGCAACGGAATCAGTTCATAGCCGGTGGACAGCGTGGAGTTGTCGGCCAGTCGGTAGCGAGGCGGGAAGTCGAGGTCCTCGGAACCGGGATGACGGCCGGCCTCCCAGCGCACCTTGGCCTCGAACGCCCGCTCGTACGCGGCGAGCGAGATCGGGATCTGGGCGTCACCGACGACGGTGCCCTCGGGCTGTGGGCGGGCGGCCGGCTCGCGCCGGTGCAACTCGGCGACCCCGCCGGTCACCGTGATCCCCGACAGGCTCGCCTGTTCGACGGCTACCAGCGGGCCGGTCGAATTCCGTTCGGCCATACCGGCCAACGCGAACAAGCCGGCGCTCGCACCGGTGGTCGGCAGCGGGGGCGGGTCCCCGATCGTCAGCTCGGCCGCCCACGACGGGTCCACCCCCGCGAGCGCGGCCGGGGTGTCCAGCCACGCCGCCTCCAGGGAAGCGATGAGGCCCCGTTCGTGCAGGAGCCGGGGGTCGCCGTAGTCGTGTACGTCGCCGGTCGCCTTGCGGGTGCGCACCGGAAGGCTGCGCGCCACGCGGGCCGCGGTGCGCACCTGCAGACCCCGCTCCGCGGTCAGGATCGCCGCCGCGCCCGCGGGATTGAGGTCGGTTCCGATGATCAGCGTCCGCGGCCTCGCCGAACTGATGGCGTCCAGCGTCGCGGGTGCACCACCGAGCCGCTCGTCGACCTCGAGCTCGGGGTCGAGCCCGAGCCCCGCCAACAGCACCGCCGCATTGCTGCTGTCGAGCAGTGGCAGATCGCGACTGACCAAAACCACGCGTTCGACAGCTCCGCTGGCGATCAGCGCCGCCCGCCCCGCCTCGACGGCGAGGGTGACCGCGTCCTCGTCGTCACCGGGCTCGCGGTGTAGCGGCGCACCCCAGCACGGCAGGTATGTGCCGATCGAGGCGACGTAGGGCATGGGCTGTCTTTCCGGTTCTAGGTGACGGCGCCGGCCGTCTTCAGCTCGATGATGCGGTCCCAGTCCAATCCGAGTTCCAGCAATATCTCGTCAGTTTGCTCGGCGAACCCTGGCGCGGGTCCGCTTCGGGGTGCGCTGACATCGAACTGAACCGGATTGGCAACTAGTTCGAGCTCGCCGGCCTGCACCAGATACTCGTTCGCGCGGATCTGGGCGTCCTCGGCGGCCTGCAGCGTGTCCTGCACCGGCGCCCACGGCCCCAGCAGGGTGGCGAACCGCTCGCTCCATTCGGCGAGCGGACGCTTCGACATCGCCTCCTTGAGGATCTCGGCCGCCGTCTCGGTGTTCTCGGCGATCGACTCGGCGGTCGCGAAGCGCGGATCGTCGGCGAGGTCGTCGAGGTCCATGTGCTTGCAGACGTCGGCCCAGAACTTGGTGGGCTGCATCATCACGAACGAGATGTAACGGTCATCGGCCGTCGGATACAGCCCCACGAGCGGGTTGATCGGCGAGCCGTGCACCCCCGGCGGGAAGGCCTCCATGCGCTGGCCGAGGTGTTTGGTCAGCGCGACGGTGTGCCCCAGCGACCACAGTCCGCTGCCCAGCAGGGACACGTCGACAACCGAGGGCTCCCCGGTGCGTTCGCGTTTGAGCAGCGCAGCGGCGATGCCGCCCGCGAGGTTCGTGCCCGAGATCGTGTCCCCGTAGGCGGGCCCCGGCGGGCCGACCATGCCCGGCGTGCCCGGCGGCGTGATCGTGGCCGCGGTGCCGGCGCGGCACCAGAACGCGGTCATGTCGTAGCCGCCCTTGACGGATTCCTCGCCCCGGGGGCCCAGTGCGCTGCCCCTGGCGTAGATGATGTTCGGGTTGACCGCCCGGATGTCGTCGACGTCGATGCCGAACCGCTGCCGGTGCCCCGGCAGGAAGCTGGTGAGGAAGACGTCGGCCCGACGGGCCAGTTCCAGCAACACCTCTTTGCCTTCGGGCACCGACATGTCTAGACCGATGCTTCGCTTACCGCGGTTGGCGTGCTCGATGTTGGGGTTGGGATCGCCCTCGACGCGCAACAGGCCGGTCTGCCGCAGCCCCCGCTGCGGGTCGCCGGTCACCGCGTGTTCGACCTTGACCACGTCGGCGCCCCACTCCCGCAGCACCGCGCCCGCGGATGGGACGAATCCGTACATCGCGACTTCCAGGACGCGGATGCCGTCCAACGGTCCACTCATCAGCCACTCACCACCGTTGCGAACGTCTTGGATTCCAGAAACTCCTCGAGACCGGCCCGGCCCATCTCGCGGCCGATGCCCGACTGCTTGTAACCCCCGAACGGGCTGTCGGGGCTGAAGTAGTTGCCGCCGTTGATGGAGAACGTGCCCGTGCGGATGCGCCGGGCGACCGCGAGCGCGCGGTCCTCGCTGCCGAACACGGCGCCGGAGAGCCCGTAGATGGAGTTGTTGGCGATCCGGACCGCGTCATCGTCGTCGTCGTAGGCGATGACGACGAGCACCGGCCCGAACACCTCTTCCTGGGCGATCTCGCTGTCGGGGTCCACGTCGGTCAACAGCGTCGGCGTGTAGAAGAAGCCGGGGTCGACCTTTTCGCCGCCGGTCACCAGCGTGGCGCCGGCCTCGACCGCACGCTTGACCATCCCGTCGACCTTGTCGCGCTGCTTCTCGCTGATCAGCGGCCCCATGTAGGTACCGGGGTCGGCGGGATCGCCGTGGCGCACCAGCCCGAAGTTGTTCTTGATCAGCCCGACGATCTCGTCGTGGTGCGTGCGCGGCACCAGCAGCCGCGACGTCAGCGCACAACCCTGTCCGGCGTGGGTGACCATCGAGAACGCGCTGAACAGCGCCGCGGTGTTGAAGTCCGCGTCGTCGAGCACGATCGCGGCGGACTTGCCGCCGAGTTCGAGAAACACCTTCTTCAGGGTTTCGCTGGCCGCCGCCATGATCCGGCGGCCGGTCGGGGTCGACCCGGTGAACGTCACCATGTCGACGTCCGGGCTGGCGGTCAGCGCGGCGCCCACCTCGGGATCGGCGCCGCTGAGCACATTGACCACACCGGCGGGGATGTCGGTGTGGTTGGCGATCAGCTCACCGATCGCGAGCGTGATCAGCGGAGTGTCCGGAGCCGACTTCAGCACCACCGTGCAGCCGGCGGCCAGCGCCGGCGCCAGCTTCGCGAGCGCGAGCTGATTCGGGTAGTTGTAGGCGATGATCGCGGCCACCACGCCCGCGGCTTCCTTCTCCACCCAACGGTGGTGCTGCATGCCGCGACTTTCGATGTTTCCGAGATCCTCGGTCATCGGGTAGGTCTTCAGGAGCTCGGCGTAGTACCGGACGATCTCGATGGGCTGGTCCAGCTGCGCCCCCTGGCAGAGCGCCTCGGTGGCGCCGACCTCGGCGATGGTCAGCGCGGCGAGTTCGTCACGGTGTTCGACGAGCGCTCGGTGGAACTGCTCGAGGCAGCGCACCCGCAGCTCGGTGTTGGTCGCCCAATCGGTTTGGTCGAAGGCGCGACGCGCGGCGGCGACGGCCGCTTCGGCATCGGCGACGGTGGCATCGGGCGCATGGCCGAGCACGTCCCCGGTGGCGGGATTGAGGGAGGGAAACGTGCGGGAGGTCTCGAGCAGCTCTCCCCCGATCAACAACCGGCGATCGACGCCGGCCGATCCTGCGGCGGTTTCGTCACTCGAGATGAGGGTCGCTTCCCGCATCATCCTCCTCAATCGTGGGGGTTCTCGAAGTGTGATGGAAACTCCATTCTCATCACCGGCGAATCATACATTCGCACAGAGAGAACTCAAGGAAATGATCGGAATCGCCACTGCCTGGGAATAACGGTGCGACAATCGGCCGCCGAACGTCTCACCAGTGCGAATCACTCGGGTTCCGTGTCTTGCGGAGTTGTAAGAGGCGAGAGTACGGTTCTCATAATCGAAAGGACGATTCTTGATGGCGTCGGGAACGCACGCGCGCAGCATCGGGACGCGCACGCAAGGAGCGGAATGACTGTGGCCGAGGCACAGGTATGAAGAACGCCGTCGTCACGGGAGGCGGCTCGGGCATCGGCCTGGCCGTCGCGCAGCGGTTGCGCGCCGACGGTATGCACGTCGCCACCATTGACGTCAATCCATCCGACGCCGACTCCGCGTATACGGCCGACGTGACCGACCGCGCTCAGGTCGAGGAGGCAATCGACGCCGTCCGCGCGCAACTCGGGCCGATCACTGTCCTCGTGAACGCCGCCGGACTGGAGAAGTTCAAACGCTTCACCGATCTGAAATTCGAGGACTGGCAACGTGTCATCGACGTCAACCTCAACGGCGTCTTCCACTGCATCCAGGCCGTCCTGCCCGACATGATCGAGGCCGGGTGGGGTCGCATCGTCAACATCTCGTCATCGAGCACGCATTCCGGCCAGCCCTACATGGCCCCGTACGTGGCGGCCAAATCCGCGGTCAATGGGCTCACCAAATCGCTCGCTCTGGAGTACGGGCCCAGCGGGATCACGGTCAACGCCGTGCCGCCCGGCTTCATCGACACCCCGATGCTCCGCAAGTCCGAAGAGCGCGGCTATCTGGTGGTGCAGCAAAACATCGACTCGACACCGGTGCGCCGCATCGGCAAGCCCGAGGACATCGCGGCTGCGTGTGCGTTCCTGGTCTCCGAGGAGGCCGGTTACATCACCGGACAGATCTTGGGCGTCAACGGCGGCCGAAACACGTAGCGGCGACAAGTAATAAGGAAAGGATCCTCAGTGGGACGCGTACAGGGAAAGGTCGCATTCGTCACCGGTGCGGCGCGTGGGCAGGGGCGCAGCCATGCGGTACGGCTGGCTGAGGAGGGCGCCGACATCATCGCGGTCGACCTCTGCGAGAACATCGACACCATCGGCTATCCCATGGCCACGCCGGAGGATCTCGAGGAGACCGCGGCGTTCATCGAGAAGACCGGTCAGCGCGTGGTCACCGCCAAGGCGGATGTGCGCGACGCCGCACAGCTCAAGGCCGCGCTCGAGGACGGCATCTCCCAGCTTGGCGGGCTCGACATCGTCGTCGCCCAGGCCGGCGTCGCGGGGATGAAAGGCCAACCGCCGCTGCAAGCGTGGATCGACGTCATCAACACCAACCTCATCGGGACCATCAACGCCATTCAGGTGTCGCTGCTGCACCTCAAGGAGGGCGCCTCGATCATCGCGACCGGTTCCACCGCCGCGCTGATGGACACCCACCAGAAGAACGATCCCGGCAACGACCCCGGCGGCATGGCCTATGTGCATTCCAAGCGCGCATTGTCGGCCTACGTCCACGACCTCGCCACCGAGCTGGCGCCGCGCGGTATCCGGGCCAACGTCGTGCACCCGACCAATTGCAACACCAACATGTTGCAAAGCGAGCCGATGTACCGGTCCTTCCGGCCCGATCTGGAGAAGCCCGAGCTCAAGGACGCAGAACCGGTGTTCTACGTCCAGCAGGCCATGAAGGTGCCGTGGGTCGAGCCCGAGGACATCAGCAACGCGGTGCTGTGGTTGGCCTCCGACGAAGCCCGCTTCGTCACCGGCGCGCAGTTGCGCGTCGACGCCGGCGGTTACCTGAAGTGGTACGACTACCACAACTGAGCGTAAGGAGTTGCGACAGTGAAGGTTTCGGTTGACGGCACGCGGTGCCAGGGCCACACCCTGTGCGCGATGATCGCACCCGACTCGTTTGAGCTCGACGATGTCGACGGCCATGCGTCGGCGGTGAACGAAGTTGTTCCCCCGGATCAGGAAGACCTTGTGCGGGAAGCCGCCCACTCATGTCCGGAACAGGCCATCGTCATCGAATGACGCGCGGCCCACACCGCGCAAACCAATAGGAGACACGCCGTGACTGTCCACAGCGATGAGCCGCTGGCGCGAAGAGCCAACGGAGCCGACGACGGGGACCGCAAGAAGAACCGGTACCACTTCGACCGGCACACACCCGAATACCGTCTGCAGTTCGAGAAGATCACCGAGGAGATGCACTCCCGCTGCCCGATGGCGTGGACGGACACCTACAACGGGCACTGGGTCGCCGCGGACAGCAAGCATGTGTTCGAGCTGGCCCGCTGCCCCGCGGTGTCCAACCACCACGACATCACCGGTGAGACACCGTTTCAGGGCATCACGATCCCGAAGGCCAGTCGTGCCACCGTCGTTCGCGGCGGCATCCTCGAGATGGACGAGCCCGAACACAGCGCCTACCGCGGCGCGCTGAATCCATATCTGTCGCCGGCGGCCATCAAACGCTGGGAGCCGTTCGTCGACGAGATCACCCGCGCGGCACTCGACGAGCACATCGAGTCGGGCCGCATCGATTTCGTCGAGCACCTCGCCAATGTCGTGCCCGCCGTGTTCACGCTGGCGATGATGGGCATCGACCTCAAGAAGTGGAACGTCTACAGCGAGCCGACGCACGCCTCGGTCTACACGCCCGAACACGCTCCCGAGCGGGAGAAGATCAACGAACAGCACCGTGAGATGGGGATCGACCTCATCAACAACATGATGGAGATCCGAGAGAATCCGCGGCCCGGGCTGGTGAACGCACTGCTGCAGCTGCGCATCGACGGCGAACCGGCTCCGGACATGGAGATCCTCGGCAACCTGGGCCTGATCATCGGCGGCGGGTTCGACACCACAACGGCGCTGACCGCACACGCCCTCGAATGGCTCGGGGAACACCCCGACGAACGGGAGCGCCTCAGCCGCGAGCGCGACACGCTCTTGCATCCGGCGACCGAGGAGTTCCTGCGGTTCTTCACCCCGGCGCCCGGCGACGGCCGGACCTTCGCCGAGGACGTCGAGGTCGAAGGCCAGCAGTTCAAGCAGTACGAGCGGCTGTGGCTGTCGTGGGCGATGGCCAACCGCGACCCCTCGGTGTTCGAGAAGCCGAACGAGGTGATCCTCGATCGGAAGGGCAACCGGCACTTCAGTTTCGGTATCGGAGTGCACCGCTGCGTCGGTTCGAACGTGGCGCGGACGGTCTTCAAGTCGATGCTGACCGCCGTGCTGGACCGGATGCCCGACTACGTGTGCGATCCGGAAGGCACCGTCCACTACGACACGATCGGCGTGATCCAGGGCATGCGCAATCTGCCCGCCACCTTCACTCCGAGCAGGCCGTTGGGTCCTGGCCTCGACGAGACGTTGGAAAAGCTGCAGCGCATCTGCAACGAACAGGAACTGGCCCGGCCGATCACGGAACGCAAGGAAGCCGCCGTCATAACCTGAACCGTGCTCGTCACAGACGCGAAGGTGATTTGATGGGCAGCGGGCGGGGACATGGGAGGAACGACGTTGAAGCGCTTGAAGGTCTTCGTCGCAGCAGCCGCGTTGGTCATGGCTGTCGGCACCGTCACTCCGCCGCCGGCCAACGCCATGATGACCCTTGGCAACTACGACCTGCTCACCAACAGGTACGACCGGGCCTCCTGGCTGTGGTTCATCACCGCCTGCCTGCCGGATCGCCCGCTCGACTGTGTTTACGTGAGCGCGCGGCCGCGGCTGAAGTTCTACGCCTATTACGAGGGCCCGGCGAAACTGGTCGACGGCCGCTACACCATGACCGTCGACGTACCGGACGGTCTGCAGTGCCCGGGTCAGGTGCTGCCCACTCGCGAAACGTACTCCTGGGATGAGATATCGCTGGTCGGCACCATCGAGTCCCATTACCACGTCGGATGTTTCAACGGGCCACCGGGCATGCAGTTCTGGACGTTCAAACTCCAGCGGCTCTGAGCCGGCGCCCTACCAGCCGTAACGCTGCCGAATTCCGTTGAACCGCGCCCACATCTGCCCGATGCGTTCGGCGGGTGTCACGGTCGCGGTGTCGTGCGGTAGCGCCTCGGGGAGGTCGGCGCGCTTGACCACCCTTGTCCGCAGTACCGCGGGCTCGCCGTCCAGCATGTGCCGATAGGTGAGGTTGCCCCGCTCGAAACCCTGGGTGTCCAGCCAGTTGTGGTAGCCGGGGTCGTCGTGCGACAGCACGAGGCGCACCGTGTTGTCCGTGTCGACCGCGGTGCGGCTCGGGGTGTAGCTCACCGGGCGGTAGAGGTAGTCCATGCTGGTGAAGAACGGGCCCATGTTGGTCAGCATCCACAGCCCGTCATGGGTGTCGAATTCGAGGATCAGCGATTCGTCGGACGCGAGTCGCCAGTGCATGTTGGCCGCCGCGCGACCACGCTTGGCGTCGGCGCCGGTCGCCGTCACGTCGGGGAACCGGTTGGGGTGCTCGGCATCGACACCGCCGTACGCGAACGGGAATTCAGGCCAGTCCGACATCATCCCGGACAGGAAATCACCCGCCCATCCCATGGCCGAGATCATCTCTGCAGGGCTCGGCACCGGCCTGGGCTCGGCCATGTCGACGCGTTCGATGCGCATGCGGGCCGGGCGCTCCTCCCACCGGTCGAATCCCTGCCGGATGAACAGCTTGCGAGACCCGGGTGTGGTGGGCAGCCAGTTGGGTTCCCGCTGCGGTCCGCCGACGTAGATTTCGAAGGTGCCGTCGGGTTGCGTGTTCAGTTGCGCGCCAGACAGGTTCGCTTCTGGTGTGTCGCCGAACGGCTCGTGTAGCACGTCCGGGCCGTCGGGACGTGGTCCTTGCACCGTGATGTTGAAGAACGGCGCCGTACCGCGCTCACCGGTGATCCGATACGTCGACGTGCCGTCGATCCACGCCTGTTGATACAGGAAGTCCGCACAGTCACCGCCCAGCTTTCTGGTCGGGTGGGAAAAGGTGTGGATCTGGGGATATCGCGTGTTGCGCGTCTCCAGCGCGAGGTCGAACGCCTGCCCGAGGTTCTGGGTGAGGAACCGGAAACCGTCGGCGCGGTGAATCCCGGCTGTGCCGTTGTGGTCCTTGAAGACCCGCTCCCCCGCCTGTTTCAGCCGATCGCAGAAGTCGTCCCATGCCGACTTCAGCTCGGCATCGTCGCGGCCGTCTCCAAACGCCATCCGGTTCCCCCTAGCCGTCGAGTTCTTCCAGCATCGTCGACACCACGTCGCACGCCCGGCGGGCGGCCGCCAATCGGCCTTCTTCGTCGATGCGCGGGCCGATCAGCTCGAGGTCGAAGCCGTGCGCGTAGCCCGAGGCCAGCACCGACGAGAGGAACGGTGCGATCGGGATGGCTCCGTCGCCGGGTACCGCCCGAGCGGGCAGCGCCCGGTCGCCGAGCACGTAGTCGCTCAACTGAATCGTCACGGTCCGCGGCAGTGCACGCTGCACCAGCGTCGTCAGGTCCGCCTCGGCCCAGCAGTGGAACAGGTCGATGCAGATGCCGAGGCCGCTCGCCTCGGCGAGGGTGATCGTGTCGCGCAAGGAGTGCGCGATGTGAATGTCGGCGTACAGGCTCGAGGCGTTCTCGATCGCCAGCGCCACACCTGCGCTTTCGGCGACCCGCGCGCACGGCGTCACCGCCTCGCTGAACCGGTCCGCCGCCTGCTCCCAGGTGAGGTCGCGGCGCCCGCCGGTCAGCATGTACACCGCCCGCGCGCCGAGGCCATGGGCGGCGTCGATCACCTTCAGCAGTGCGTCGCGCGAGGAGAACAGGTGATACACCGTCTCCACCGAATAGCCCTCTCCGGCAACGATCTTCGGCAGCTCCGGTTCGGTCAGTTGCGAATCGATCAGGCTGAGCCGCGTCAGCCCCAGCGCTCGCCAGTGCTCCACCAGTTCGCCCACCGGCGTCCCGTAGAACGTGACGCTGTGTACCGAGAGCCGCTCGTCGGGCACCTCAACCCCGGTTCTCGATCGGCACGCCGAAACGTTCTCGGAACGGCCGGAATTCGTCGTGCAGCGCATCGAGGTCCTCACCGATGTCGGTGAGCAGCGTGGTGGAGTAGCGGAACTTGCCGTGCCGATCGCCCGGGTTGTCGGCCAGATACTGCCGCATGGCGGCCTCGGCCTCGGTGGTCAACTCTCGACCACGGAACTCGTAGTAGCGGCGCACGGTGCCGACCTGGTCGGCGATGAAGTCGGCGTAGCGCACATGCAGGATCCGGGGATCGTCGACCAGCGGATGGGTCATGGTGTTGGCGATACTCTCGCGGGTCAACGCCAGGTGCATCTTCGCCGCGGCGTGCAGGTCGACCGGTCCCACGATGCCCTCGAGGATGTCGGCCATCATCATCGTGCGCGACGCCGCGACCTGCACCGGGTCGCGGTGCAGCCACATCAGCGTGGCGTCGGGATAGGCGTCGAACAGCTCGGCGAGCCGGAACCCGTGAAACCCCTTGAGCACCCACTGTTTGCGCGGGCGGCCGTATTGGAACTGCTGCAACATCGCCTTGTGGATGCGGTACTGCGCGGCGGGGTCGGTGGGCAGGCCGCCGACGACGGTCTGCATCGGCACGCGCCACCACGCGGTCGGGGTCAGCACCCGGAAGTCGAAGGCCCAGGTCCGTTCGTCTTCGGGCAACCCGTCGCCCAACATGTCGTTGTACGGGTGGCTGTGTAGCCATTTCGGCAGCTTGGTGTTGATCTCGCGCCAGTCCGCGTCGGCCTGTGCGCGACGCGGATCCTCGCCCTCCACGGTGCCCGGCGGCGGCGACGGATACATCACCTCCCAGAACCGCAGCGCGCGGGAGTCCGGGTCGACCGACATCAGCGCGTGCATCAGCGTGGTGCCCGACCGCGGCTCACCCGTGACGAACATCGGCCGCTCGATGACCTCCTCGGCGACCGGGTGGCGCCGGCGGTCCTCGAAGAACTCCAGGCGCGAGGTGAGCAGCCAGTGGCACACTTGCGCGGCGCGCCGCCTGCCGTCGTCGTCCATTCCGAGCGCGTTGAGGTGATCGACGACCAGCGAGAAGCGTTGCGGCAGCGTGGGATCGCCGTAGTCGGCCAGCCCGGTTTCGTCCTGTGCGCGGGCCAGTATCTCCGCCGCCACCAGGTGCGCGCTCACTCGACGCCTCCGCACAGAGCCATCAGCTCGTCCTCGACTTCCCGCACGTTCTGCGCCGACTGGGCGGTGTATCGCAGGCCCGCCATGGCGCCGTAGTCCATGATCTTGGGCACGCGCAATCCCGCGTCGACGTAGTCCTTGATGACACCGGCGAGCTGTTTCGGTGTGCCGTGCGGGACCATGGCCAGGATCATCTCCGGTTCGACCCGGCCGAGGAAGTCGACGATGCGCTCGCGGGTGAGCACCGCCGGATCGATGTCCTGGTATCCGCGCCAGTCCTCCCCCATCGGATGGGCGAAGCCGGCCTTGCGCAGCACCTCGGCCGACACCTGCAGGAGGAACGACTTGACCAGCGGTGCCTCGAGGATCTCGGCCAGCGCGGCGTCGTCGCGGCCCACGAGGCACACCTGGATGAAACACGGCGTGATCGCCGAGGGGTCCCGGCCCGCCTTCTCCGCGGATAGCTTGACGACGGCGAGCTTTTCGGCATAGTCGTCCGGCGACCATGCGCCGGTCGGCCACCATCCGTCGGCGTAGCGACCGACGATGTCGAGCGTGCGGGGGCCGCTGCCGCCGATCCAGATCCGCGGGAAGCGTCCCTCGTACGGTTCGGCGTCGAGGCGGGCGTGGCGTAGCCGATGAAACCGACCCTCGAAGTCGACCGGGCCGTCGCTCTCCCACAGCAGCCGGATCACCTGTAGCGCCTCCTCGAGCCGGCTGACCGGCGCCGTGAAGTCGAAGCCGTACGGCACGGTGTTCTCGGTCTCTCCGCTGCCCAGCCCGAGGATGAACCGGCCGGCCGCCAGGTGGTCGATGGTCAGCGCGCTCTGCGCAAGTAGCGACGGGTGCCGACGGACCGTGTCGACGACGCTGGTCACCAGCGGCACGTTCTTCGTCAGCACCGCCGCGGCCGCCGCGACCGCCATGGCGTCTAGGTGGCGGTGCGGCGACGGCGAAACCGTTGCCAGGTCGGTGAACTCAGGCGTCCAGATCGAGTCGGGCCAGAAGCTGACCATGTGATCGGGCATCCAGATCGAGTGGTAGCGCCCGCTGTCGAGGTCGTCGAGCACCGACAGGTCCAGCGGCAGCGTGGTGCGCAGGTACGCGGCCGGCTGAACCCTCATGCGGGGGTCCCGTTTCCTCCGCGAGCAGACGTAAAACTGCCGCATTCGAGCCAAAAATGGGCAGGTTCGCGTCTGCTCGCGGGGAGAAGTGACGCCCTCATCATGAGTCGCTGCCCGTCTCGGCGAGGAACGACTGCGTGTGGGCG
>NZ_LZSQ01000128.1 GCF_001665535.1 Mycobacterium sp. 852002-51961_SCH5331710 | reverse complement strand
CCCCGAGCCGGCGTACAGGTCGCGGACCGTTCGACTGGCCAGCACCGTTCGCATTCGCCGGTGTGAAGGCCTGCGCGGACCAGGATGCCGTGGCAAGGGCAGACTACAGATGCGCCGCAGACGAAGGCGAGGACTGCCGAGGCGACCTCGTCGTCGATCAACGAGTGCGGACCCTCGGGAAGCGCTTCGAATCGGGCGTCGGCCCTCGTTTCATCCGACCACCGAAGGAGGCCGGAACTGCCGGGACGGCCGTCAGCCGATCGTCACCATGGCGGGACGCACTTCCACGGGCTGTTGACGCACTTCCACGGGCTGTTGACGCACTTCCACGGGCTTTTGACCACTTTCCACGGCGTCCAGTGCGGCCTCCACGGTGACCAGTGAGGGGTGCCGTGCGGGCGCAGAGGTGCATTGAGGTCTGCCGCGCTCACCGATGCGGGGGCGGGGACGGTAGCTCCATTGTCTGCCTGGGCGGCACCGGCGCCCGTGACGCTGAGACCGGTGAGGGCCGCACCGAGGGTCACGACTTTCCAGGTGGCCGGTCGTTCCACTTTGATCTTCCCTTCGCTTCCCGTTCGTATTGCTTCCCCGGCCCACGTTCCAGTCTCGCGCGGAATGCTTTGAGCTGCAAACCCTTATTTCGCGTCGGCCAACCAATCCATGGCCACGTCCAGCAGCGTGAGAGTGTGCCGGGGCCACTGCGGGTGTTGCAGGCGAAACGGCCCCGTCGCCAGCCCGACCAGCGCCGCAGCCGTTCGCTGTCGTAGTGGCCGAGCCGGGAAGTGCCGCTCGGCGTGGGCGAGGATCGCGTCCGCGTATCGGGATGCCACGTCCCGGTTCGGATCGTCGAGCGCCAGCGCCGATAGGTGCGCCAGCAGCGTCGCCCACTCGTCGGACCGTTCTCCGGGCCCGGCGCTGTCGATGTCGAGAAGGGCTGTCACGACACCGTTGTCGGCGAACAGTTGCCCCTCATGGAAGTCGCCGTGGACGGGCACCAATTCCTCGCGCTCGATGTCGACCGAGTGCAGGGCGTCCACGACCTCGGTGAGCCGGGTCAGGACCGCGGGTTCGTCGGCGGCCGCTCGCCGCAGTGCGCCCGCGTGGTATTCGACCAGCTCCAGATGCGACGGTTCCCGGTCGAGGGTCATCAGATCGTCCGGCAGGGCGTTCATCACCGATTCCAGCGCCTCGGGTGAGGGAAGTGCGGCCTCACCATCGGCGATGAGGGCGTCCAGGGGAGTTCCCTGCGCTTCTTCCAGCACGAGCACGCCGTCCGCGGTCGAGGCGAGGACCCGAGGAACGGGCACATTGCGGCAGGCGATCGCGTGCCGACGACGGAGATCGTCCACCGCTGAGGGCCGCACGACTTTGACGAACCACCGCGAGTCTTCGTCGTGCACCTCGAGAACCGCGTGCCGCGACGGCAGGTACCGCAGTGGCCGGATGTCGAGAGTCGACGACTCGCTCAGCCCGGACTCGCGAAACAGCTCGGCCAGCAGGGTGGGGGTGCTGGCCGTCGGTAGTGCGGGTAGCGCGGGATCGCGGGGCCAGGCCCAGATGCCGACCTCGACCGGCTCGCCGCGGTACTCACCCGCGACGACAGCAGCACCGGCCGGGATCCGCTTTCCCGTTGTGGCGCCGAGGAATTCCGTCGTGAGGGTGCTGTCGGCACGGCGCACGTCCGCCACGTACGTCACGATCGCGGCTCCGGACGGGTCGACGTTGACCTCCGCTGGGCGCAGGTCTTCGAGTTGGCAGTCGTATTCGGCGACCGCGGCGGCGAGCACGTTCGACCCTTCCGGACCAAGCAGGAGATCGAGCGCCGCACTAGCCACTCACTCGAGGTTAATCCGTCCTGATCGGCACTGCCTCCCGCGTAGACGGGATCGCGGAGTTGACGGTCTACGCTGCGCAACCGGTTCGGGAGTTCACGGACCTGCTGCTCGACGAATGGGATCGCCAGTTTCGCGAGCACGGATACTCGCTGGCGCAGTTCGATTCATGTAAGAGACAGCTAGCCCAAACCGTCGTCGACGCGCCGCCGCCCGATGACACGACCGTCTATTTCGGTGGGTACCAGAAGTGGTCCGAGTTGAAGCGGGAAGAGTCCGCCTGGTTGGACCGACTCGGCGACGAATCGGACCTCGACGTCGACGTCTTGATCGCTCTCTGTGACCGCACACTGAATGCTGCCCACACGGATTTGCGCGGCGGCTACGGCGCCGATCACGACTAGGTGGTTTCTTCCACCCATCCGGTGCAGCAGTTTGGATCGAGCACGAGGCACAGCGCGCCGAGGGCGCCTCGATGCGGTCGGTGGTAGACGTTCATCCCGCGCCTGACCGACTCCACAAGTCCCGCACGCCGAAGCTGGCCGAGGTGGTGGCTGACCGTCGACTCCGTAAGCCCGAGGGCCTTAGCGAGATCGCCGCTGTTCTCTTCGCCCTCGTCGGAACCGAACAGATGCGACACGATCTTCACCCGCGCCGGGTCGGCGAGCGCCTTCAGTCGAAGCGCCACCTGCAGCGCGTCCTCGTCGCTCATCGGACCAGCGGCAACAGGTGCGCAGCACACGGGCGCGGAGATGTCGACGGTGGGCAAGGCCTTGGGCATGACTCGAGTATGCCAGCTTCTTGACATTTATCAAAAAGGTGGAGCAGTATGGGCAGCACACCAATTCGATATATGTCTCACAGGTAGGAGGACCGAATAATGTCCCGTATCCAATTGGCCCTCAACGTCGATGATCTCGACGACGCCGTCGGCTTCTACTCGAAGCTGTTCGACGCGCAGCCAGCCAAGGTGAGGGAGGGCTACGCCAACTTCACCATCGCGGAACCGCCGCTCAAACTGGTTCTTCTGGAAAATCCCGGTCGGGGAGGCACCATCAATCACCTCGGTGTCGAGGTCGAAACCAGCGAGAAAGTGCACGCTGAAATCGCACGCCTGTCAGAGGAAGGACTCGTCACCGACGAGGAAATCGGCACGACGTGTTGCTTCGCCAAACAAGACAAGGTGTGGGTAACCGGCCCAGCCGGGGAGAAGTGGGAGGTCTACACAGTGCTGGCCGACTCCGAGACGTTCGGCGTCAGTCCACGACGTCCCGATGCTGATGCCGACACCGCGGCTTCCTGCTGCTGACCCGACCACAAATCGGCGTTAGCGAGCATCCGTGGTCGATAGCGGTTGGCGCTGGACGGACCGCCCGAGAATCACCTTGGCCGTGATGACGCCCATCTTGGCCATTCCCAGGTACGTCGACGGGTTGAACAACGTCGGCCACATTGTGCGAGTTTTGTTTTCATCGACCGGCCGATCGGTGAATCGATCGCGCAGCCACCGCAGCGTCATGGGCGCCGACAGTGGGTGCAACAGCAGATGACCGCAGAACCCGTCTCGGTGATACGTCACCGCCGCGCCGATGCGTTCGTACTCAGCCACCAACACATCGATGTCGTCGACGCTGATGATTCCGTCGTGCACCGCCTGTACGACCAGGACGGGAGGCTTGGGCTTGGACTTGCCGAGCTTCGTCTCGTCGAAGATGTGACGCACCTCGGGCAGGTCCCACAATTCGTCGGCCGTCATGTCCACGTACGACCCGATGTCGACATTGCGTAACCGCCAGACTGCCTCGGCCGTCGTCATTGTCTTCAACCTGTCGAGCAACGCCTTACCCTCGGCGGTCGCATGCTCGTTCACGACACTTCGCGCGCCGGGAAAGACTTCCGTCAGAGCGGAGATCATCAGCGCGGCGAGACCGGCGAAGAAGCTGCCGTTGAGGCGGCGCGCGACACTGCCCGGGTCGCCGACGGGCGAGCCGAGAACGGCGCCGACGATGTTGAGTTCCGGTGCGTATCGATCGCACAGTTCGGCTGCCCACGCCGATGCCAAGCCTCCTCCTGAGTATCCCCAGAGGCCCGTCGGCGCTGACGGCGACAATCCCAGTCGCTCGTACCCCGTCGCCGCTCGCAGCCCGTCCAGAATGCGGTAGCCGGGCTCGACGGGAGCGCCCCACATGCCATGGCAGCCTTCATGATCCGGTACGCACACCGCCCAGCCTTCGGCCAGCGCGGCGATCACCAACAGGTACTCGGCTTGGACGAACGCGCCGATCGGTCGGGCGCCTTGCCGCATGGCGTATGACGGGAAACAGCGCGACGCCACGGCGTCGATCGCGCACTGATACGACAGGACCGCGCAGTCGACGGAGGACGCGCGCTGCGCCGGCACGAACACGGTCGTCACGGCGACTTCCGGTTCTTCGTGCAGATTTGTCGTGCGATACAGCAGTTGAGTGGCTTTCACCCGTTGGCCGATCAGACCGAGGAACCCGATCTCCACATCGCGCGATCGCAACACCGTGCCTGGTTCGGCTTGCTCGTAGCCCTGTGGAGCTCGGTAGAAGGGATCGTCGTCGGGCGAAATAGGGCGTTCGCCGCGGCGCAGCCCGTCGTGTGGCGGGTTCGTGAAGCTCCCTGGCGTGGCGTATCGGGTGTCCATCGGGTGGCGACCTCTCGCTTATCGCTGACGGCGCGCACCTACGACGCCTGGAGAAGGCATTACCCGCGGTACCGATTGATCAACCCTGCCCGCGCCGGAGGGTGGTTTTCGTGGAGCCGGTGACGGGAATCGAACCCGCGTTCTCAGCTTGGGAAGCTGATGTTCTGCCATTGAACTACACCGGCCTGTTTGAGCACGAAGGCTAACATCCGAGCGGCTACGCTCGTCGGGTGCTGCTCTCCGACCGCGACATCCGCGCCGAGATCGCCGCCGAGCGACTGGGCCTCGATCCCTTCGACGACTCGCTGGTCCAACCGTCCAGCATCGACGTCCGGCTCGACAATCTCTTCCGCGTCTTCAACAACACCCGCTACACCCACATCGACCCGGCCAAGCAGCAGGACGAGCTGACCACCCTCGTCCAGTCCGAGCCGGGCGAGCCGTTCGTTCTGCACCCCGGCGAGTTCGTGCTCGGCTCGACGCTCGAACTGTGTACCCTGCCCGACGACCTCGCCGGCCGGTTGGAGGGCAAGTCGTCGCTGGGGCGTCTGGGGCTGTTGACGCACTCCACGGCGGGCTTCATCGATCCGGGCTTCTCCGGACACATCACGCTCGAGCTGTCCAACGTGGCGAACCTGCCGATCACACTGTGGCCCGGGATGAAGATCGGTCAGCTCTGCCTTCTCCGGCTGACCAGCCCCGCCGAGCATCCCTACGGCAGCGCGCGGGCCGGGTCGAAGTACCAGGGGCAACGGGGTCCGACTCCGTCGCGGTCGTACCAGAACTTCATCAAGGCGACCTGACTGCGTCGTCGTGAGCACTCGGTAACTCGGCCGAAACACGAAACATTCCAGAAACACGCACGCCCCGCGGCTGAAACGTCCGGCCTGAAAGCTCATCCCGACCGGGAGGAGCCCCCATGGACGCGATCGATCCAGCCGCGACGGCCTGGCTACTGGCGGCGACGGCGATGGTGCTGTTGATGACGCCCGGCCTGGCGATATTCTACGGCGGCATGGTCCGCACCACCGGTGTGCTCAACATGATCATGATGTGCTTCATCTCGATCCCGTTGTGCACGGTCGCGTGGCTGTTGGCCGGTTACAGCGTGGCCTTCTCCGACGACGCGGGTGGGGGTCTCTTCGGCAACCTGCGCCACATCGGGATGCTCGGCATCAATCCGACGACCCTGCACGGCAACGTCCCCGAGCTGCTGTTCGCCACGTTCCAACTCACCTTCGCGATCGTCACGGCCGCGCTCGTCAGCGGCGCGATCGCCGACCGGGCCCGGTTCGCCGCGTGGATGGTGTTCGTCCCGGTGTGGACCGTGGCGGTGTATGCGGTGGTGGCGCATTGGGTGTGGGGTCCGGGCGGCTGGCTGTTCGACCTCGGAGTGCTGGATTACGCCGGCGGGCTGGTCGTCGAAATCGTCTCGGGCGCATCGGCTTTGGCGCTGGCGCTGGTGCTCGGGCCGCGCATCGGTTTCAAGAAGGACGCCATGCGCCCGCACAACCTGCCGTTCGTGTTGCTCGGTGCGGGCCTGCTCTGGTTCGGCTGGTTCGGGTTCAACGCCGGTTCGGCGCTGGGCGCCAACGGGACCGCGGCCGCGGTGTTCCTCAACACCCTGGTGGCCGGTTGTCTGGGCATGCTCGGCTGGATCACCGTCGAGCGAATTCGCGACGGCAAACCCACCACGTTCGGCGCCGCCTCCGGTGTGGTGGCCGGGCTGGTCGCCATCACACCGTCGTGCGGGACGGTCAACACCCTCGGCGCGTTCATCGTGGGCACCGCCGCGGGCGTGGTGTGCTCGTTCGCGGTCGGCCTGAAATTCCGGTGGGGGTATGACGACTCGCTCGACGTGGTCGGTGTGCACTTCGTCGGCGGCGTCGTCGGTGTGCTGCTGATCGGACTGATCGCCACCGAGGTGATGACCGCGGGCCCGTCGGGCCTGCTCTACGGCGGCGGGCTGACGCAGCTCGGAAAGCAGTCGTTGGCGGTGGTGGTCGTGGCCCTCTATGCGTTCGCCGCCTCCTACCTCATCGCCAAGGTGATCGATCGGGTGATGGGATTCCGGGTCAGCGCCGAAGACGAGACCACCGGCGTCGACTTCACCCAGCACGCGGAGACCGCGTACGCGGAAGGCGTGCACGGTCACGTGCCCACCCGGCGGACGTCGCTGGGCGCCCTCGGAGATCCGGACAATGCGTCGCGGATGGAGACCAACGCCGCCGATTGAACGCACCCGAGCCGTTGCTCGTTGACGCGAGTAGGGTCTAGATACCGGCGCCGGCATCCCCGTGCCGCATATCGAGCTGGCCGCGGCTGATCGTTCTCAGCAAATGCGGGTTCGGGCGTAACACCCGTCCTGGTGGGGACGATTAAGTACTAGTCGGTGGCTTGTGTGGCGAGCGGGGTCGATCGGCGGACTAGACGTTATAGCAAACTTTTTTGGAGGGGCAGTGGACATCGTACTGGGTGTGTCCATGACACCTGTGACGGTCCGCATGGTGCTGGTGGAAGGCGAGAAGGGCGACGGGGCCACCGTCGACCACGACGTCTTCGATGTCAGCGGGAGCGACGGTTCAGCAACGTCGGGTGCCGCCGCCCAAGTGGTCGACGCCGTACTCGGCACGAAGGAGAGCGCCGAAGCGGGCGGTCACGATCTCAAGGCCATCGGCGTCACCTGGAGCGACCACGCCGAGGCCTCGCAACTGCGCGACGCGCTCGCTGCGCGCGACATCGACGACGTCATGCTCGTCTCCGACGGACACGCGGCCGGCGCGCTGGCCCAGGCCGTCGGGCGCGCGGTCGGCTATGACACCACCGCGCTGCTCTTCATCGATCGCGACACCGCCACGCTGTCGGTCGTACAGACCGACGACGGGTCCGTGGTCAAGGTGCTCAGCAGCAGCCTGCACAGCCAGGACGCGATGGCCGTGCTCGCGGACATGGCCGCCGCCGTCGACGCCCAGGACGACCCGCCGCAGGGCATGTTCGTCGTCGGCTCGGGTGTGGACGTCAGCTCGGTGAAGAGCCATCTCGAGCATCTGGTCAGCCTGCCGGTGCACGCCCCCGACGAGCCCGAGATGGCGCTCGCCCGCGGTGCGGCCCTTGCCGCGGCCAATGCGCCGGCAATGGAGGCGTCCACCGTCGGGCTCGCCTACTCGCAAGACCCCGACGGCACCACCGCGGGTTCGGTTTACGCCGGGCTCGCCGCGGCGGAAACACAGTTGGCCCCCGTGGGCGGTGACGGCGCCTACGTCGGCGGCGCCGAGCCCGGGACCGGCCTGACGCCCGCGGCCGGCGACGACCGCAAGCCGTTCCTGCTCGTCGGCAGCGCGATGGCGTCGATCTTCGTCGTCGGCGTTGTGGCGCTGGTGATTTCGTTGGCGGTGAGCATCCGGCCCACGGCCGATCAGCGACCGAGTCCGGGCCAGAGCGCGATTGTTCCCAGCACCGTCGCGCCGGCACCGTCGCCCGCACCTGCGCAGCAGGCGCAGCCGGCTCAGGCGCCGCCGCCGCCTCCGCAGGCCGAGACCATCAAGGCGCCCGTGCCGGTGGTCCAGCAGCAGCCTGCGCCGCAAGCGCCGCGGACCGTCTACGTCGAGTCCCCGCCTCCGGCGCCCGCAGCGCCTGCGCCCGCCCCTCCGCCCGCGGCACCGCCACCCGCGCCCGCACCCGTCGCGCCCGCGCCGGTGGTTCCGGCCCCGGTTCCGGTGTACGTCCCGCCGGCGGTGGCACCACCGCAGTACTATCCGCGACCGCAGAACCCGTGGAATCCTCCGTGGTCGCCGCCGCGATCGGTATGGACACCGCCGAAGCCCCCGTCGTGGACGCCGCCGTGGCGCGACGAGCCCGAGGCGCCGCAGCTGCCCAAGCCTCAGGTCCCGCCGTGGCAGAACGGTCCAGGTGGCGGTCCCGGATCCGGCAGCCATTCCGGCAGCGGATCCAGCGGCTATCCCGGCAGCGGATCGGGCCGATATCCCGGCAGTGGGTCGAGCGACAGCGGTTCCCGGGGCAGGGGCGGCTCGTCTGGTCATGACGGGGTGTCCATCTGTGTGTTGAACATCTGCGCCGGCTAGCGACTTGTAACCTGCCGTTGGCCCGGCGCTCAGTGTCGCGTAGCCGTTAGCTCATTCGGGCTGCATATCAAAGCGGTATGCGGTGCACCGTTTTCGGGACGGGTTATCTGGGAGCCACCCACGCGGCGGGAATGGCCGAGCTGGGTCACGAGGTCCTCGGCGTCGACATCGACGCCGGTAAGGTTGCCAAACTCGCCTCCGGTGAGATCCCGTTCTACGAACCCGGGCTGCGAAAGCTGTTGAACGACAACATCGCCGCCGGCCGACTGGCATTCACCACCGACTACGACGCGGGCGCCGAATTCGCCGACCTGCACTTCCTCGCCGTCGGGACGCCGCAGAAGAAAGGGGAGTACGCCGCCGATCTGCGCCACGTCCACGCCGTCGTCGACAGGCTGGTTCCGCGCTTGAACCGGCCGGCGGTCATCGTCGGCAAGTCGACCGTGCCTGTCGGCACCGCCGCCGAACTCCGGGGCCGGGTGCGTGGGCTGGCGCCGGGTGTGAACGTCGAGATCGCCTGGAACCCCGAATTCCTCCGGGAAGGCTTCGCCGTACAGGACACCTTGCATCCGGATCGGATCGTGCTTGGCGTGCAACGGGATTCGAGTGCCGCCGAGGCGTCGATCCGCGAACTGTACGCCCCTCTGCTGGCCCGGCAGGTTCCTCTTCTGGTCACCGACCTGCAAACCGCCGAATTGGTGAAGGTGTCCGCCAACGCGTTCCTGGCCACCAAGATCTCGTTCATCAATGCGATCTCCGAGGTGTGCGAGGCCGTCGACGCCGACGTGACGTTGCTCGCCGACGCCCTGGGGCACGACCCGCGGATCGGCCGCCGCTTTCTGAACGCGGGATTGGGTTTCGGGGGCGGCTGCCTGCCCAAGGACATTCGCGCCTTCATGGCCCGCGCCGGTGAACTCGGCGCCAACCATGCGTTGACGTTCCTCAGCGAGGTGGACGCGATCAACATGCGTCGGCGCAGCAGGATGGTGGAATTGGCGACCGTCGCGTGCGGCGGATCGCTGCTGGGCGCGAACATCGCCGTGCTCGGCGCCGCGTTCAAACCCGAGTCCGACGACGTGCGTGACTCGCCGGCGCTCAACGTGGCCGGGATGCTGCAACTCAACGGGGCGACCGTCAACGTCTACGACCCGAAGGCGATGGAGAACTCCCGACGCCAGTTCCCGACGCTGAACTATTCGACGTCGGTGTCCGAGGCGTGTGAACGGGCCGACGCCGTGCTGGTCCTCACGGAGTGGCGCGAATTCGTCGAGTTGGATCCGGCCGGGCTCGCCGGTTCCGTACGCGCGAAAGTTGTTGTCGACGGGCGCAATTGCCTCGACGCGGACCGGTGGATGCGGGCGGGCTGGCGGTTTCACTGCCTGGGGAGGGGCGCGGCGGCGCACAGTCGGTAGGCTCGGCCGCGTGGAACCGATTCGTCCGGGTCGGCCGGGTGGACCGATCCGCCACCGGATCCGATGGCTGGCGGTGCACGGCTTCGTGCGCGGCGCCTCGACGTTGCTCGCCCGCCGCGGCGATCCGCAGGGGCGGATGATCGCCGATCCGACGGTGCGCGCGGACCCGGTGGCGTTCGCCGAGGAACTGCGCGCCCGGGGACCGCTGGTCGAGGCCGCGATCGTGCACCTGACCGTCGACCACGGGATCGCCAGCGACTTGTTGCGGTCCGAGGATTTCGAGGTGCTGCCGATCGGCTCGAATCTGCCCAAGCCGGTGCAGTGGGTGGCCAACCGCACCAAGACCGATCTGCTGCATCCGCTCGAACCTCCGTCGATGCTGGCGGTCGAACCGCCCCAGCACACGCGGTACCGCAAGCTGGTGTCGTCGGTGTTCACCGCCAGAGCAGTGTCCGCGCTGCGGGAGCGGGTGCAGGAGACCGCCGAATCGCTGCTCGACGAACTCGCCGACGCCGGAACCGTCGACATCGTCGACCGCTACTGCGCTCAACTGCCGGTCGCGGTGATCGGTGACATCCTGGGCGTGCCCGACGGGGACCGGGCCAAGGTCCTGGAGTTCGGCGAGCGCGGTGCGGCAAGCCTCGACATCGGCCTGACCTGGCCGCAGTACCGCACGGTCTATCGCAGCGTCGTGGGCTTCAACGAGTGGCTGTCGGGACACCTCGAAGGGCTGCGGCGCAACCCGGGCGACGACCTGATGAGCCAGCTGATCGCGGCGTCCGACGAAGGCGCCCGGCTCAACCAGCAGGAGCTGATGGCGACAGCCGGCCTCGTGCTCGCCGCCGGATTCGAGACGACGGTCAACCTGCTGGGCAACGGCATCCGGATGCTGCTCGACCGCCCGGAGCACCTCGAGACCCTGGCGCAGCGACCCGAACTGTGGCCTACCGCGGTGGAAGAGATCCTGCGCCTGGAACCGCCGGTGCAGCTGACGGCGCGCAGGGCGACGAAAGACACCGAGATCGCGGGTCAGCCGATTCCCCGCGGCAGGGCCGTGATCGTCTACATCGTCGGCGCCAACCGCGATCCCAACGTCTTCGACGACCCCGACCGCCTGGACCTCGAGCGCGGCAACGCCGGCCGACACCTGTCGTTCTCCGGTGGCAGGCACTTCTGCCTCGGGGCGGCGCTGGCCCGCGCCGAGGGCGAGGTCGGCCTGCGGGCATTCTTCGAGCGATTCCCCGAGGCGCGGCTGGCCGGTGCGGGCAGCCGACGCGAAACGCGGGTGCTGCGGGGGTGGGCGTCGCTGCCGATCACGTTGGGAACCGCGCGCTCTCAACTCAGTTCACCGTCCTGACCGGGCCTGTTCTGTCGGAACCGGACACGCGGAAACGAGATCGGCTCGAACGGGGGTCTCGGCGTCCAGTTTTGAGTACGTTCGGGGCGTGGATTTCCGAGCCGCGCTGCTCGACCAGACCCGCGAATTCGGGGAACTGATCCGCAGTGCCGACCCCTCAACGCCGGTGCCGACCTGTCCCGACTGGACGCTCAAACAGCTCTTCCGCCACGTGGGCCGCGGAAACCGGTGGGCGGCACAGATCATCGCCGAGCGCCGGATGTCCGCGCTGGATCCGCGCGAGGTGCGCGACGGTAAGCCACCCGACGAGCCCGAGGGTGCCGCTGACTGGTTCAACCAGGGTGCGCAGCTGGTGGTCGACGCGGTCGAACGGGCCGGTGCGGCGACCAGGGTGTGGACCTTCCGCGGCCCGCGCCCGGCGGGCTGGTGGATCCGGCGTCGGCTGCACGAGGTGACCGTGCACCACGCCGACGCGGCCCTGGCGCTCGGGGCCGACTACGCCCCACCGGCGGAGCTCGCCGCCGACGCGATCAGCGAATGGGTCGAGCTGATGGTCGCCGCAGGCCCGCCACCGGCGCTGGACCCCGGCAGGAGCATCCACATGCACGCCACCGACGACGGGCTCGGGCCCACGGGCGAGTGGACCATCGTCCACGACGAGCTGGGCGTCTCGTGGTCGCACGACCACAGCAAGGCCGACGCCGCACTGCGCGGCACCGCGACCGACCTGCTCCTGGCGATCACTCGCAGGCGCACGGCCGCAGACCTCGGCATCGAGGTGTTCGGCGACGCCGCGGTGTGGGAGGCGTGGTTGGAGCACACCGGGTTCTAGTCCGGTCGCGTGCCCCTACTGCCGGTAGCTCGCCAGGAAGTTGCCCAGCCGTTCGATCGCGTTGGCCAGGTCGCGGGCCCACGGCAGCGTCACGATCCGCAGGTGATCCGGCGTCGGCCAGTTGAACCCGGTGCCCTGGGTGACGAGGATCTTCTCCTGCAGCAGCAGGTCCAGCACCAGCTGTTCGTCGTCGGCGATGTCGTAGACCTCGGGGTCCAGGCGGGGGAAGGCGTAAAGGGCGCCTTGGGGTTTCACGCACGACACCCCAGGGATCTCGTTGAGCATCTGCCAGGCCACATCGCGCTGCTCGAGCAGCCGACCACCCGGCAGCACCAGCTCGTCGATGCTCTGATGCCCGCCGAGCGCGACCTGAATCGCGTGTTGCGCAGGCACATTCGGGCACAACCGCATGTTTGCGAGCAGGCTGATGCCCTCGATGAAGCTCGCGGCATTCTCCTTGGGGCCGGTGATCACGAGCCAGCCCGACCGGTAACCGGCCACCCGGTAGGCCTTCGACAATCCGTTGAAGGTCAATGTCAGTACGTCGGGGGCCACCGACGCCATCGCGATGTGCTCGGCGTCGTCGTAGAGGATCTTGTCGTAGATCTCGTCGGCGAGCAGCATCAGCTGGTGCTTACGCGCCAAATCCGCTATCTGCGTGAGGACTTCGCGCGTATACACCGCGCCGGTCGGGTTGTTCGGATTGATCACGACGATCGCCTTGGTGCGTTCGGTGATCTTCGATTCCAGGTCGGCGATGTCGGGCATCCAACCCTGCGTCTCGTCGCACAGGTAGTGCACCGGGGTGCCGCCGGCCAACGACGTGCACGCGGTCCACAACGGATAGTCCGGCGCAGGGATCAGCACCTGATCGCCGTTGTCCAGCAATGCCTGCAACGTCATCTGGATCAACTCGGAGGCGCCGTTGCCGAGATAGACGTCCTCGACGTCGAATCTCGGGAACCCCTCGACGAGTTCGTAACGGGTGAACACCGCGCGACGGGCCGGCATGATGCCCTTGGAGTCGGAGTAGCCCTGCGCATAGGGCAGCGCCTGGATGATGTCGCGCATGATCACATCCGGCGCCTCGAAGCCGAACGGCGCGGGATTGCCGATGTTCAGCTTCAGGATGCGGTGCCCCTCGGCCTCCAGCCGGGACGCGTGCTCGTGCACCGGTCCGCGGATCTCGTACAGGACGTCCTGCAGCTTCGACGACTGCGTGAACGTGCGCGGCCGCGGTCCGTGTCCGGCGGCATGGATCGGCACGTGGTGGGTGGTCACGACCTCCATGCTCTCATTTCTGTCCAGCGATTAACCAAAATCGCCGGTCAACGGCTCAGCGCTTACCCGGAGGGCGTGCTCCTCTGGCGATCCCGAGACCCTTCACCGGCGGCGCTTCCGGCTTGTCGCCGTCGCCGCTCTCGGAAGGCTCAGGGGCAGCGCTGGATTCGCCATCGGCCTGTGGCTCCGGTTGGGCGGCAGCCGGTTTCGGCTGGGCGGGCGCGGCAGACTTCTTGGCACCCGGCCTGCGGGCGCCAGGCGCGATGCCGAGTCCCTTGACCTCGGGCTCGGGCTTGGCCTCCAGGCCCCGGTCCGAGTCGGCGGTGTCGGTCTTGGCGCCCGGTGCCGCCTTGTCCGGGTCGACGTTCGGCGGCTGCGTGACCGTCGCCTCGCCCTCGTTCGGTGACGCCGGCTGGGCCTTCTTCTTCGCGCCCGGACGCTTGGCGCCTGCCGCGAGGCCGAGTCCCTTGACCTCCGGCTCCGGCGTCGCGGCGGCTTCCGGCTTGGCCTCCGCCTCTGCGGGTGCCGACTGTGCAGCGGGTGCTGTCTTCTTGGCGCCGGGCCGCTTGGCCCCCGCAGCGATGCCGAGCCCCTTCGCGGGAGGCGCTGCCGCAGCGGGCTTTTCGTCGGCCGCGGGCGCGGCCTTCTTGGCACCCGGGCGCTTGGCGCCGCCGGCGATTCCGAGACCCGTGACGGGCTTCGTCTCCGTCGCTGTCGCTGTCGCGGCCTCGGGCTCCGGTTCGGCCTGCGGCTCGGACTCGGCCGGGGCCTCCTTTGCAGGCGCTTCGGCGGCCAGCTTGGCCGCGCGCTCCTCGGCCTCCTTGGCGGCGGTGCCCTTCTCCGGCAGCGTGATGGTGCTCTTGTCCAGCGAGCCCAGCAGCAGCTGCGCCACGTCCAGAACCTCGGCCTTCTCGACCTCACGGGCGGCGGAGACCTCATCGACGCCGTCGGTGATCATCACGCGGCAGAACGGGCAACCGGTCGCGATCGTCGAGGCGGTGTCCATCGCCTCCTCGGTGCGCTCGGTGTTGACGCGTTTACCGATGTGCTCTTCCATCCACATCCGCGCGCCACCGGCGCCGCAGCACAGCCCGCGGTCGGCGTGGCGCGGCATCTCGGTGAGCTTCGCACCGGAGGCGCCGATCAGCTCACGCGGCGCCGAGTACTCCTTGTTGTGGCGTCCCAGGTAGCACGGATCGTGGTAGGTGATCTCCGTACCGCCGTCGGCCGGGGTGACGGGGATGAGCTTCTTGTCGCGCACCAGCCGGTTCAACAGCTGCGTGTGGTGCAACACCGTGAAGTTTCCGCCGACCTGCGGATATTCGCGGCCCAGCGTATTGAAGCAGTGCGGGCAGGTGACAACGATCTTGCGGTCGACATGCTCGACGCCCTCGAACAGCTCGTTGAGCGTCTCGACGTTCTGCGCGGCCAGCTGCTGGAACAGGAACTCGTTGCCGGAGCGGCGGGCCGAGTCGCCGTTGCAGGTCTCGCCCTCACCGAGCACCAGGTACTTGACGCCCGCGGCGGCCAGCAGCTCGGCGACGGCCTTGGTGGTCTTCTTTGCGCGGTCCTCGTAGGCGCCGGCGCATCCCACCCAGAACAGGTATTCGTAACCGTCGAACGACTCGACGTCCTGGCCGTACACCGGCACGTCGAAGTCGACCTCGTCGATCCAGTTCGTGCGGTCCTTGGCGTTCTGGCCCCACGGATTGCCTTTGGTCTCCAGGTTCTTGAACAGCACGCCGAGTTCACCGGGGAACTCGGACTCCATCATCACCTGGTAGCGGCGCATGTCGACGATGTGATCGATGTGCTCGATGTCGACCGGGCACTGCTCGACGCAGGCACCGCACGTCGTGCAGGACCACAGCACGTCGGGGTCGATCACGCCGCCCTGCTCCTCGGTGCCGACCAGCGGCCGGGTCGCCTGCTCCGGGCCCGATCCCAGGATCCGTTCGAAGCCGGACTCGGGAACGTGCTCGTGCGAATGCTTCTCGGATTCCTTCTCGCCGCGCAGTTCCTCACCGAGGCCGCCTTCGGGCGTGTTCTCCAGCGGCGATTCCTTGTCGCCGAGGATGTAAGGCGCCTTGGCGAACAGGTGGTCGCGCAGGTTCATGATCACGAGCTTGGGCGACAGCGGCTTACCGGTGTTCCACGCCGGGCACTGCGATTGGCACCGACCGCATTCGGTGCACGTGGTCATGTCGAGGTAGGCCTTCCACGTGAAGTCCTCGATCTTGCCGCGGCCCAGCACCGCGTCCTCCGGCGGATCCTCGAAGTCGATGCGCTTGCCGTCGTACTCGACCGGCAGCAGCGGGCCGAGCCCGTTGGGCATCCGCTTGAAGGTGACGTTGATGGGCGCCAGGCCGATGTGCAGGTGCTTGGAGTGCAGCACGATCAGCAGGAAGATCAGCATCACCGCGATGTGCAGCAGCAGCGCGATGGTCTCGATCCATTCGTTCGCGGGCTCACCCAGCGGATGCAGGGCCCAGCCCATGAACTGGGAGAAGAAGGCTCCGTTGCCGTAGGGCAGCGCGCCGGTGTTCACCGCGGCCCCGCGCACCAGCGCGTAGGTCCAGATGACGTTGAAGATCATGAACAGGATCAGCCAGGCGCCGCCGGTGTGCGAGCCGTAGAAGCGGGAGTCGCGGCCGTGCTGCTTGGGCTCCTGCATCACGCGGATGATCGCGAACGTGATGATGCCGAGCAGCACCGCGACGGCGAAGAAGTCCTGCAGGAAACCGAGCACGTCCCAGCGGCCGATGATCGGGATGTGGAAGTCGTGGTCGAACAGCAGGCCGTACGCCTCGAGGTAGACCGACGCCAGGATGAAGAAGCCCCACATCGTGAAGAAGTGGGCGAGGCCGGGCAGCGACCACTTGAGCAGCCGTGTTTGCCCGAAGACCTCTTCGACCTGCGTGGTGATGCGCTTGCCGAGGTTGTCCTTGCGGTTGTTCTCCGGGCTGGTGGGCGCGCCGGAGCGGATCAACGTCGTGAGCCACAGCACGCGTTTGGCGGCGAAGACCAGCACAAGGGCCGTCAGCCCCAGTCCGACGACGAGCCTGATCAGCATCTGCGTGTCCACCGCGCGCCTCCCGTTCTCAAGTTACCCAAGAGTAACTTATCGTAAGTTACCCGTCGGTAACTTAACTCAGGGCCTGCTCAAGCCCGGGGGTCATAGTTGCATCTCCAAGGGAAACACCGCTACGAAGGTTGTCCTAACTACGCACCGTCGGTCGGGCTGGACTCGTCGGGCACGGTGTCGGTACCCGTTTGATCGCCGCTCGAATCCGTGTCGGCGGGATCCGGATCGGCGTCCGGAGCGCCGTTTCCGGGCCCGGGGTCGATCGGCGGTGGATCGGCCGACGGCGGGGTCTGCGGCTCGGGCGACGGGTCGGTCTCCGGTTCCGGCGACGGTGGGGCCTCGGGCTCGGTCGACGGGGGAGTGGTCGTCGTCGGAGGCACGGTCGGGGGTTGCGGGCTCGGGGCCGCCTGTGTGGCCGGCGCCTGGCGCGCGCTTCGCTGTGGGGGCGCCGATGACCGCTGCGCCGGTTGCACCACGATCGTGGTGAGTTGAGGGGCCTGCGGCGCCGGGGGTGCTGGAGTGGGAGCCGGCGCCGCAGGCGCGGGGGGTGGTGCGACAGTGCTGGTCGCCGCCTCCACCGGGGTCACGGTGTCGTCGCGCAGCTGCATCACGACGAACAGCCCGGTCGTGATCGCCGCGGCGGCGGCTGCGAGGCCGAACAGGACGAGCGGGGACCGCCGCGGCGGCGCCTCGTCCTGCCAGTCCTCGCGGTGAAAGACGAGATCGGGGCGGGATTCGATGGCGGGAAGGGGCGCGTCGTCCTGGTCGTCCTGGGACCAGGCAAGCGCGCCGAACGCGCTCGACGGCGGTCCGTCAATGCGGACGGTCGCTTCCTCGACCCCTGCGGGTGTCAGGGTCGTCGCGGGTTCGACGACGCGTCGGCGCTGTGCGATCAGGGCGGCGCCGCCGGCCGCAGCCAACTGAGGTTGCGGGGTGGTCACCACGGGCGCGCGCAGATGTTCGGACAGCTTCTGGGTGAGCATCGGAATGCGTGCTCCGCCGCCGACGGTCGCCACCGCCGTGACCGCGGCCGCGGGGACGCCGTAGCGATCGAGAGTGTCGTCCACGACCGCCAGGAAGTCGGCGACCGGATGCTGCATCAGCTGCTCGAGCTCGGCGCGGGTGACGCGGATCTCCGCGCGGTATCCGGGCACGTCGACCGGGATGGCGGTCGCGGTGTGCGCTGATAACCGTTCCTTGGCGGCGCGGCATTCGTTGCGCAGCCGCGTCAGCGAGCCGACGACCGCGGTGCCCGATGGATCGGTGTCGGAGGGCAGCGCCGTCATCACGTGGGTCAGGAGTGCCTGGTCAACGAGATCGCCCGACAGGTCTGCGAACCGTACGGTCTCGCCGACCACCCCGTGGCCCGAGGAGGCGTTGGCCAGCGTGATGCTGGTTCCGGTACCGCCGAAGTCGCAGAGCACCACGACGCCGCGGGAGGGCAGGCCAGGCTCCGCGTTCAAGGTCGCCAGGGCCGCGGTGGCGTCGGTGATGACCGGCACGCCGTCACGCAGGACCTGGCGCACGGAGTCGGCGACCGATGGCCGCCAGTGCGCGGGAACCGCCACCGCCATGTCCGTTTCGTCGTTGTGGCCGAGCCTCCGCAAGGCTTCAGCGAGGAGCCGCTCGGGTCGATGGGACGAACCGTCGGGGGCTATGAGCGGAACGGGATCGCTGATGCGGTCGACGAATCCGGTGAGCCGTTGCCCGCCGACCGTCAGCTCGGAGGGTCTGATCACCGCGGCGTGCCCGTCGCGGGTCGCGGTGAGGTTGGTCGCGCCGACCGAAACACCCAGCGGCCGGTCCGGAGATGCCTGGTGACTGATCATGCGATGACGCTATGGCGCTGCGCCGATGTGCGAATCCGGCGGCGATCCCGTCGTCGGCGGGCCCGGTTAGGGGATCTCCGTTAGGGGATGGCGACGGGTTGGGGGATCACGACTGCGGCGCCAGCATCGCCCGCAGCATCGACAACATCTCGGACCGGGACTCCGCGCCGAGACGGCGGCGGATCCGGGCGACATGGTGCTCGACCGTCTTCGCCGATATGAACAGCTGCGCACCGATGTCGCGGTACGGCATGCCGAGCAGGAGCAGTTCGGCGACCTCACGCTCGCGGTCGGACAGTCGCGACGACACGGGGCGCGCCGCACCGGCCCGTGTGGCCTCGGGCGCGGCGGGCTGCTCGGCGCCGGGAGCCTCATCCAGTGCGACGGCCTGCTTCAGGTCGCGCGCGAGCTGAAGCATCGCACCCGACACGCGGCCGTCGGGGGCCTGCAGCGCGGCCTGACCGGCGAGCCGGGTGGCATCCCAGGTGAGGCCGACCTGCGCGAGCAGCCGCGCGGCGGTGGTGACCTCGTCGGTCTCGACGTGGTTCGCCAACACCCGCAACCACGTGCGGCCGGCGGTGGCCAGCGTCCTGGCGAAGGGGCTGCGACCGGCCGCCGCCGTCAGCGCCTGGCCGTGCGGTGCGACCGCGTCGGGAGCGTTGGCCAAGATGCCGGCGTGCACACCCGCCCAGTGCAGCGGGGCCGACCACAAGACGGGATCGCCGAGTGCGCCGAGCAGAGCGAAGGCCTCGTCGATGGTGTGGCGCAGCCGGTCGATCTGGTGCATCCGAGCGGCGGCCACCCACAGTTCGCCGAGCGGCAGTAGAGAGAAGAGGTCCATCGAGTATTCGGCCAGTACCTCCACCGCCGAATACCAGTGCTTCTGCATGGCGCCGGTGTCGCCGCTGCGCCGGGCGATCGCGGTCTGCAGTGCGGCCGCCCACAGTGCGTCGCGGCGATGCAGCGGGGCGGTGTCGGCGTCGGCGCCGGCGATCGCGACGTCGGACGTCGCCGCAGACAGCTGTCCGTCCTGCATGCGCACCCAGCCCAGCAGCAGCCGATGCCTGCGGGCGACGAAAAGCGCGGCCTCCGAACCGTCGTCGAGGCCGGTGCGCACGGCGCGGCCGATAACGCTGCGTGCCCGCACCGGATCGCCGCCGTGCAGTGCGGCCAGGGTCACCAGCGCTGCCGGCGTGTCAGGAGCGACGCCGGTGGTGGCCTGGTCGGTGGTGATCGCCTGGCCCAGCCGGGCGACGGCGGCGGGGTAGGGAGCGTCCAGCGACATCAGCAGCCCGTCGGCGAGGCTGCGCGCGGCGCGCGCCGTGGAGGTCGGCGGCCCACCGCTCTCGACGGACAACGCCGCCCGCGCGGCGGACAGGTCACCGGCGGCGATCGACACCACGGCGCCCGCAGCGCTGATGAACGCGTCCGGATACGGCCCCAGCCAGCGGAACAGGTCCGCGGCCTGGGCGGCGCTGCCGTCATGGACCGCGATGCTGGCGGCGATCCGGACCGCGGCGGCCTTTTCGGCGGCATCGTCGGAGCCGAGCAGTTGATCGGTGAGCCGGCCCGCGGTGCCGCAGTCGCCGGTCAATGCCAGCGCGTCGGCCAGCTGTGAACTCAGCGCGGTCGCCCCCGCATCGACGGCGCCGCGGTAAAGCCTTGCCGCCCTGGCGGGTTGGTTGTGGCTGCGTGCCGCCATGTCGGCCAGCGCGTTGGCCAGGCGATCGTCGCGCAAGCCGTGCTCGGCCATCTGCAACGCCAGTTCCGCCGACAGCGTCGACGATTCGAGCTGCGACACCAGAAGTGACACCTCGGTGTCGTGATGCCGTGCGGCGCCGAGGATCTGCGCGATACACCGGTGCAGTGTGCGTAAGAAGGCCCGGCTGTGAGACGGCTCGATGAGGCCGGCGGCGCGGGCACGATCGACCAGTGCGTGCGCCTGCTCGGCGCCGATCCGCAACGCCGCCGCGACGTCATCCGGACCGAGCTCTCTGCTCAGCGATGTCATCAGAAGCGTGTCCAGTAACGCATCGTCGAGGCGGCGGAGCCGTTCGATCATCGCGTACTTGACCGCGTGCAGGATGGCCGTTGCGGGCGCCTCGCCCTCCGGAGCCACGGCGGCAGCGATCGCCGGTTGAAGCAGGAACGGCAGCCCGGCCGTCGCGACGACCAGTGACCGCACCATATCGGACGGTGGTGTGCCGCCGAGCTTTTCGGTGACGAGGGCGGCGACGTCGGCCGGGCCCAGCGACCCCAGGACGACGACCGGGTTCTCGCGCTCGACCGCCGTGGACAGGGCACGCATGGCAGGCCGGTGTGCCACCGGCTCACTGCTGACGATGACCGTCGACTCCGGGTCGGACACTCGATCCGTGAGCTGGTCGAGGACGTCGTCGTCGAGCAGCTGCACGTCGTCGATGACCACCGCGGCATGCTCGCCGGCACGCGGGGCGCGGGTGAGCACCGGCACGCCCGCGGCCCGCAGCGCGGTCCGGACGGCGGCCAGCACCGAGGTCTTACCCGTACCGACGCCACCCGAGACGAGAAGTTTGACCGGCTCGGTCGGTGCGGCCGCGAGCCTCGCGACCGCTTCGCGTGCGGGCGGCGGGATTTCGGTCCGCGGGTCCGACGCGGTCATGGCGCTACGGCTCGTCCTCGGCGGGGATGTCCGGCAGCGGTTCCACCGACGTGGTCGGCGGCTCCGTGGTCGTCGGCGGCTGGGTGGTCGTGGGCTGGGTGGTCGTAGGACGCGTCGTCGTGGTGGTCGGCGGGGTGGTGGTCGTGGTCGTGGTGGTCGTCGTTGTCGTCGTAGTCGTGGTGCTCGGCGTCGTCGTGGTGGTCGTGGTCTCGGGAGGAGGCGGCGGCGGAATCACGCTCGTGGTCGCACGGCCGTCGTCTCCGGTGACCGTGACCGTCTGGGGCGCAACCGAAGTCGTCTGCTCCGGGGAGGGCCCGGTCTCGACCGTCGTCGCGGTCTCGGTGACCGGAGAGCTGTCACCGCTCGTGCTCGTCAGCGTGACCGCGAGCCCGCCGGCGGCCAGCAGGGCCGCGGCGGCCGCCGCGCCGAACAGCACCACCGGGCGGCGGTACCACGCCAGCGGCGCGGGCTCCGGCTCGTACTGCTCTTCCTCATGGGCGAATTCCATCCCCGGTCGCGCGCCGGTTGCGCCCGCTTCGAAGGTGTAGTCCTCGCCGGCGTACCGGACCGGCTCATCGGCGGGGGAGTCGTCCTGCGACCACGCCAGAGCGCGGAACGTCGCCGAGGCGGCCCCGTCGGCGGCCGACTCAGAAGCCGCGACGCCGGCGGCACCTGCGGCCCATGCGGCCGCGGCCATGCTCGTCGGCGCCATGCCGGTAGGGGCTTCCGCGGCGGACGCCATCCCCGTTGCCGCTCCGGCGGCGTCGGCGATCAGAGCCGCTCCCGCGGCGACGTTGAGCTGCGACTGCGGCGTGGTGATGACGGGCGCGCGCAGACGGGTCGACAGCTGCTGAGTGACCATCGGGATGTTCGCGCCGCCGCCGACGGTTGCGACGGCCGAGACGTTCGCTGTCGGAATGTTGTTGCGCTGCAACGCTTCCTGGACGGCGTTGAGCACACCGTCGAGGGGTTCGCTGATCAGCTGCTCCAATTCGGTGCGGGTCACCCGCACGTCGGAGGTGAACCCGGGCAGATCGGCGTGTACGACCGCTGCGGTGTCGGCGGACAGCTGTTCCTTGGCCACGCGAGCCTCGTTGCGCAACCGGGCCAGCGAGCTGACGGCGGCGGTACCCGCCGGATCGGCGTCGTTTGCCGCCGCGATTCCCGCGACGACGTGGTTGAGCAGGAGCTGATCGATCTGGTCGCCGGAGAACTCCGGGTAGCGCACCGTCTCCCCGACCGGAGCGAAGTCGGCACCGGCGTCGGCCAGGCTGATGCTGGTGCCGCTGCCGCCGAAATCGCACAGCACCACGACACCGCTCGACGGCAGTCCGGGCGCGGCCTGCAGTGCGGCGAGCGCCGCCGCCGAATCGGGCACCAGCGTGGGCGCCACCCCGCCAGGAGCCAGGCCGGGTGCGGCACGCAGGGCGCCCCGCAGCGCACCCGTCGCCGCGGCGCCCCAATGCGCGGGCACCGCGATCACGACTGGCGATCCGCCGCCGACCGTACGGGCCATCGCGTCGAGGGCTTCGGCCAGCACCTGTTCTCCGCGATGCGGTGAACCGTCGGCCGCAACCAACGGCACCGGGTCGCCGACTCGTTCGACGAAGCCGCTCAGCACCATCCCCGGTTGGTTCAGGTTCGGGTTCTCGGCCGGTACGCCGACCTCCGGCGGGCGATCGTCGAAGACCGTGAGAATGGATCGCCGCATGACCGGGGGACGGCCGACCCGGGCCGCCACCAAGTTGGTCGAACCGATCGACAACCCGAGTGAGTCGCTCATCTCCACCTCTGTATTTGGGTCAATTCGGACCCGGCCATCACGATAGCGGCTGGACCTCTCCGAATTCGGGACCTGCCCCTAGTGGGAGGAAATCCCCTAACGGCTCGTCCCCTAACGACCCGGCCGAGCAGGTGGGTTTGACACCGATCACGGGGGCCGCCGCCGTCGATAGCATCGTGGCAAGCCGCTTGGCTAGGTCATGTCTCTAGCCACTTATATCTGTTTGAGGGAGGGAGGGTGTTTCATGGCCAACGAGCTACTCGACTTCGTCATGTCGGTGGTGCGTGATCCCGACGCCGCTGCGCGTTTCGCCGCCGATCCGGATCAAGCCATTGTCGACGCCAATCTGACGAACGTGACCAGCGCCGATGTCCACGCCCTGATCCCTGTGGTCTCGGAGTCGATGTCGGCGCTGCCGACGACCGTCCCGACGACCGGGCTGGACGGCGGCATCACCGAGGCCGCAAGCAATGTGTGGAGCAGCGGTGCGGCCACGGCGGCGTTTGACGCCTTCGGGGACCATGTGCCGGCCAATGTGGCCGACGACGTCTCCACCGCATTGATCTCCGACCCCGGGGTCTCCGATCTCGCCGATCCGAACGTCCCCAGCGTCGCCGAGGTGGACGACACCTCGCTGCAGCAGCTGGACCACCCGGTGATCGACGACGTGGTCGAACAACCTCCTACGATCGACGACTTCAGCGATGCGGTGGCCGACGTGCAGCAGCTCGATATCGACGCGGGCGGGTTCGACATCTTCGACTGAGGCGCTCGACGCCGGAATGCGCGGTTCCCCGAGGGGACTGCGCATTCGTCGTTTCCGGGGTGAAATCGCCAGTACAACGCATAATTGCCGGCCGATCCCCGAACCACCCCCTAATCCCCTAACGCGGCCCCTACTCCGATCCCGGGATGGCGCTGCGCAGGGAGGGGTTGTGACCCCGTTTCTGGGGGCTCGCCGCGGCCATAACGTGGTCTTCAGTTCGCCGGACGGACCGGCGACCAGACCACAACGAAAACCCCGAAAGGATCCGACATGAACCTCATCGACTGGTTTCTGAACCTGTTCCGCGACCCTGTCTCCGCCGCTGCGTTCGTGGCGGACCCCGACCGCGAACTGCACCAGGCCGGCTTCGGCAACGTCTCCGCCGCCCAGGTACAGGCCGTGGCGGCCACCGTGGCACCCGCCGCGGTGGTGCACGGTGGCGGGAATCCGGTGGTGGGTTTGCAGCAGGCGGTGGCGCAGACGCATGGGATTGCGTTCACTCCGCAGCGTCAGACCGAGGTGTTGTCGAACAACGACACGCTCAGCCACAACGACACCCGGTTCCTGAGCCCGGAGACCAACACGGTCAACCACGCCGGTGCCGATCAGCAGCAGGGCATCGGCAACTTCGATCTGGAGTTCGGTGACATCACCTTCGGTGACAAGACCACCAACACCGCCACCGACGGCGGGGTCGTCAACACCGGCAATGCCGGCGATATCGATGCCACCAACGTCGAGGGCGACGGAAACGTGGTCGGCGATGACAACGAGAACGTCAACACCGGTGACATCGAGGACTCCAACGTCAACATCGGTGAGGACAACGAGATCGACGACAGCGGCGATCAGACCGCCGGCGGGGACATCATCTCCGACAACGACGGCCCGGTCATCAACGACGTCGACATGAGTGGCGGCAACGGTGGCAGCGCTTCTGGCGGTGACGGCGGTGGCGGGCTGATCGGGGTCGGCAACGACGGCGGTAACGCCACCGGTGGGGCCGGCGGTTCCGGCGGAGGCATCGTGATCAACGACAACGACACGACCACCACCAATGTCGATGGCAACCAGACCACTGTCGGCGACATCGACGGCAGCGTGTCGGGCGGGATCTCCGGCGGCACGAGTGTCGAGGACAACTCGGTGGACAACTCGGTCGACAATTCGGTCGACAACTCCGGACAGGACAACTCGACCGACAACTCCGGTCAGGTCAACACCGACGTCGATGTCGACACCACCGTCGACGCCGGCCTGTTCTGAGCCGAGCACACAACGCCACTGGCGGGGATCAAACTGCGATCCCCGCCAGTCGGCACGTCTACCGTTGACTCACCGGCCCAACCGGATACGAGGACTTGATGACGCAAGGCAATGATCGACAGGCGACGCCGGCCAAGCAGGCGCAGCCGGACAGGCAATCGAAGGTCATCGTCGAGCTGATCGACCACACCAGCCGGATCGCCGACGCCAACGATCGCGGTGATCTGGTCGAGCGGCTGGCCAGAGCCAAGGAGCGCATCACCGATCCGCAGATCCGGGTGGTGATCGCCGGTCAGCTCAAGCAGGGCAAGAGCCAGTTGTTGAACTCGCTTCTGAACGTTCCCGTCTCGCGGGTCGGTGACGACGAGAGCACGGTGCTGCCGACCGTGGTGACGTACGGGGAGACCGCTGCGGCAAAGCTCATCGTGGCGCGCGGTGAGGGCGAGGAGCCCGATGCCGTCGAGATCCCGATGGCCGACATCAAGAACGATCTGCGACGGGCCCCCCAGGCCAACGGGCGTGAGGTGATTCGCGTGGAGGTCACCGCCGCCGGCCCGCTGCTCAAGAACGGGCTCGCATTCGTCGACACCCCGGGCGTCGGCGGCCACGGACAACCGCATCTGTCCGCGACGCTGGGCCTGCTGCCCGACGCCGACGCGGTGCTGATGTGCAGCGACACCAGCCAGGAGTTCACCGAGCCCGAGATGACTTTCATGCGACAGGCATTCGAGATCTGCCCTGTCGCAACGATCATCGCGACGAAGACGGACCTCTACCCACACTGGCGCCAGATCGTCGACGCCAACAAGGCGCATTTGCAGCGTGCGGGCGTGGACGTGCCGATGATCCCGGCGTCCTCGCTGCTGCGCACCCACGCTATCCAGCTCAACGACAAGGAACTCAACGAGGAGTCGAACTTCCCGGCCATCGTGAGGTTCCTCAGCGAGCAGGTGCTGGCACGACAGAACGACCGGATCCGCGACCACGTCGTGAACGAGATCTATTCGGCGGCCGAGCATTTGACGCTCAAGGTCAAGGCCGAGCTGGCGGTGCTCAACGACCCCGCGACCCGGGACCGGCTGAAGGAGGATCTGGAACGACGCAAGCAGGAGGCCCAGGACGCGCTGCAGCAGACCGCATTGTGGCAGCAGGTGCTCAACGACGGAATCGCCGATCTGACCGCCGATGTCGACCACGATCTGCGCGGGCGGTTCCGCATCATCAGCCAGCACATCGAGAAGGTCATCGACAACTGCGACCCGACGCATCACTGGGCCGAGATCGGAGCCGAACTCGAGAACGCTGTCGCCACGGCCGTTGGCGACAACTTCGTCTGGGCCTATCAACGGGCCGAGGCGCTGGCCGCCGAGGTGGCCCGCACGTTCGTCGAGGCCGGTCTCGACGCGGTCAACATGCCGCAACTCGACCCCAGCCGCATGGGCGCCAGCCTCGGGGAGATGAAATCGCTGGGCAAGCTCGAAGCCAAACCCGTCGGCAAGGGCCGCAAGCTGACCATGGGCATGCAGGGGTCCTACGGCGGCGTGCTGATGTTCGGCATGATGACGTCGTTCGCGGGCCTGGGCATGTTCAACCCGATCTCCCTCGGCGCTGGTCTGCTGATGGGGCGTACGGCGTTCCGGGAGAACATGGAGAACCGGATGCTGCGGGTTCGCAACGAGGCCAAGACCAACACCCGCCGCTTCATCGACGACACGCAGTTCGCGGTCGGCAAGGAATCGCGCGACCGGCTCAAGGCGATTCAGCGGCAGCTGCGTGACCACTATCGCGGCATCGCCAACCAAACCTCTCGATCCCTCAACGAGTCGCTGCAGGCGACCATCGCCGCCGCACAGGTGCAGGAGGCCGAACGCAACGGCCGGATCAAAGAACTGGAGCGTCAGCTCAACATCCTCAATCAGGTCACCGAGCACGCGGTCAAACTGCTGCCCGCCGGCTCTGCGCCGGAACCCGTTGGGACCACATAGCCGCGTCGGTGCATAAGCTGGACTCTTGGCCATCGCCGAACGGGGAGAGCAGCCAGGAGCATTGGTGGGTAGCGCGAAATGAGCACGAGCGATCAGGTGCGCGCAATCCTGGGTGGAACCATCCAGGCCTACCAGGCCGACCCCGCTTATCGGCAGCGCCCCGATGTGCATCGCGAACTCGAGCGCATCGGCGGCCGGCTCAACCAGCCGATCCGGATCGCGCTGGCCGGCACACTCAAGGCGGGCAAGTCGACGTTGGTGAATGCGCTTGTGGGCGAGGACATTGCGCCCACCGACGCGACGGAGGCCACCCGAATCGTGACGTGGTTCCGGCATGGGCCCACGCCGAAGGTGACCGCTAATCATCGCGGCGGCAGGCGATCCAACGTGCCGATCGGGCGCGATCCCAATGAGGGCGGCCTGACGTTCGACTTCGCCACGCTCGACCCCGAGGACATCGTCGACCTCGATGTGGAGTGGCCGGCCGCCGAGCTGATCGACACCACGATCATCGACACCCCCGGCACCTCGTCGTTGTCCCGGGACGTCTCGGAGCGCACCCTGCGCCTGCTCGTACCCGAGGACGGGGTGCCGCGCGTCGACGCGGTCGTCTTCCTGCTGAGGACTCTGAACGCCGCCGATATCGCGCTGCTCAAGCAGATCGGCGAACTGGTCGGCGGGTCGGCGGGCGCGTTGGGCGTGATCGGTGTGGCCTCGCGCGCCGACGAGATCGGCGCCGGGCGCATCGATGCGATGTTGTCGGCCAGGGACGTCGCGACGCGCTTCACCGCCGAGATGGAGCGCACGGGAACATGTCAGGCCGTGGTGCCGGTGTCCGGGCTGCTGGCGTTGACGGCACGAACGTTGCGGCAGAGCGAGTTCGTCGCGTTGGAGAAGCTCGCCGGGGTGGACGCCGCCGAGCTGACGAAGGCGATGTTGTCGGTGGACCGCTTCGTCCGCGAGGACAGCTCGCTGCCCGTCGACGCGGCGACCAGGGCGGCGTTGCTGGACCGGTTCGGGATGTTCGGGATCCGGATCTCGATCGCGGTGCTGCGCGCCGGTGTCAGCGATTCGGTGGCGCTGGCCGACGAGTTGTTGGAGCGCAGTGGGCTGGTGGCGCTGCGGGAGGTCATCGATCAGCAGTTTGCGCAGCGGTCGGATCTGCTCAAGGCGCACACCGCGTTGTTGTCGCTGCGGCAGTTCGTGCAGACCAACCCGATCTACGCCACCCCGTACATCCTCGCCGACATCGACCCGCTGCTGGCCGATACGCACGCGTTCGAGGAGTTGCGCCTGCTGAGCCAGTTACGTTCGCGGCCAACGACTTTGAACGACGACGAGATGGCGTCGCTGCGCCGGATCATTGGGGGTTCGGGTACCGACGCGGCCAGCAGGCTCGGCCTTCAACCGGACAATCCGTACGACGGGCCGCGGGCGGCGTTCGCGGCGGCACAGCGCTGGCGCAGGCGTGCCGAGCATCCGCTGAACGACCCGTTCACCACTCGGGCCTGTCGGGCGGCGGTGCGTAGCGCGGAGGCCTTGGTGGCGGAGTACGCGGCGCGCGGCCGCTGAGCGGCCAATCAGGCCGCGGCCGCTGAGCGGCCAATCAGGCCGCGGCCGCTAGGGGGTCGGCGACTCCGTCACCGTCTCGGTCACCGTTTCGGTGCTGGTTTCGGTGCTGATGCTCGTCGTCGGCGGGGTGGTCGTGGTGGTCGTCGTCGTGGTGGTCGTCCGCTCGGTGGTCGTGGTGGTCTCCGGCGGCGCGGTGATGGTCTCCGTGACGGTCTGCGGGGACAGCGAGGTGGTCGGGACGACGGAGCGCGAGGTCGTGGTCAACGGCGTCAGCGAGGTGCGTTCGGTCGTCGAGTCGTCGCCACTGATCAAGGACGCGAGCAGCCACACGATGAGGGCGACGAGCAGGGCGCCGATCGCGCCGAACGCGACCAGTGCCGCCGGCCTGCGGTACCACGGTTCCGGCTCTTCGGGAGGCACACCGGGACCCCCGTCGCCGTAATTGATGTAGGCCGTGGGTTCGTTGTCGGGATTGTTCGGGTCGTCCGGAGATCCGTATCGCGCCACGGCCATCGATAGTAGGCGCTCAGGGGTACGGATTGAGCGTCCGCGTCACATTCGTCCGGGGTCGGCGCGTCGTGCGGGTCGTGGTGGGCTCCTCGGCCCCGCCGGCCTCACTGGTGGGCGGTGTCCGGCTGGTCGTCGTCGAGGTGCTGGACGTGGTCTCGGTGCCCGAAGTCGTCTCGCTGCCCGAGGTCGTGGACTCCGACGGCAGGGGGTCGTTGATCTCGGTGGTCTGCGGTGGGCTGGTGCTCGTGATGGTTCCCGTCGTGAGGGTCGCGGAGGGGCCCGTCGGGGTCTCTGTTGCCGTGAACGTCGGCTCGACGAAATCCACCGGCGCCGGCGTCTGCTCGTTGAACCGCCCGGCGAAGAAGGAGATCGCCAGCACGAGGAGACCGATCGCGGCTAGGCCGAGAAGGCTTGCGCCGACGACTTCGGGGGTGCGGTTGTACCAGGGCTGCGGCGGCGGGTCTCCACCGCCGCGGTGATCGTTGCCGTTGCCGCCGGGCACGGCCACTGATCGTAGGGCCGGTGGCCCGCGCGCGCCTGTTCAGCGCAGTTGCGGCAGCACCTCGCGCGCGAAGAACTCCAGGTGGTCCAGGTCCGACATGTCGAGAACCTGCAGGTATATGCGCTGCACGCCGGCCTGCAGGAATGGTCCCAGCTTGTCGACGATTTCGGCGGGCGTGCCCACCGTGGGGGAGTTGCTGCGAAGCTCGTCGACCTCACGCCCGATCGCCGCCGCCCGGCGGGCGATCTCGTCCTCGTCGCGGCCCGCGCACAGCACGAACGCCGCGGAGTACATCATCGAGTCCGCGGACCGACCGGCGTCGGCGACAGCTGCGGCAACCCGCTCGAACTGCGTCTTGACCGTCTCCAGCGGTACGAACGGCACGTTGAACTCGGAGGCGAACCTCGCCGCGAGCGCCGGCGTCCGCTTGGCGCCCTGGCCGCCGATGATGACTGGCGGGTGCGGCGACTGCGCGGGCTTGGGCAGGCCGGGGGAGTCGACGATCGTGTAGTGCTGACCGGAGTAGTCGAACGTCTCACCCTGCGGCGTCGTCCACAGTCCAGTGATGATGTCGAGCTGTTCGCCGAGCCGGTCGAAGCGTTCGCGGAGCGGCGGAAACGGGATCGCGTACGCCTGGTGTTCGGCTTCGAACCAGCCCGCGCCGATACCGAATTCCACTCGGCCGCCGCTCATTTCGTCGACCTGCGCCACGGAGATCGCCAACGGCCCCGGATACCGGAAGGTCGCCGAGGTCACCATGGTGCCGAGACGGATCGTCGACGTCTCGCGGGCGATGCCTGCCAGGGTGACCCACGAGTCGGTCGGGCCGGGCAGTCCGTCGCCGCTCATCGCCAGGTAGTGATCGGAGCGGAAGAATGCGGAGAAGCCCAGCTCCTCTGCGGTCTGCGCGACGGCGAGTTGGTCGGCGTACGACGCGCCCTGCTGCGGTTCGACGAAAACCCGGAAATCCACCGATGAGCTCACGGCTGCCAGCTTAGGCGGCGTGCAGGTTGGTCAGCGCGACGCCGATGCGTGCTTCGACTTCGCTTAGGTGAACCACCGAGCGGCCGGGGAGCCGCGGGGCCGCCGACCCGTAATGCGCTCCGGTGGGCGTGGTGAACTCGGCGTGGTGGCCACCGTCCACCTGGCAGGTTTGCACCAGCCAGCCCGGGGTCTCCTTGACGTAGTTGCACCGCTCGCACAGGCCCAGCCCATTGACCAGATGCGTTGGGCCACCGCGGTGTGCGGGCACCGCGTGGTCGCGGTGGCGGATCGGTGCATCGCAGTAAGGGGTGCGACATCGTTGATCGCGCAATCCGATGAAGCGGGCCATCACCCGCGGGAAGCGCCGTGAGCGCGACTCCATCGTTACCAGCGCCCCCGAATCCGGACGTCTGTACAGCCGACGCAGTGTGGCTCGCGACCGCTTGTCCGAGGCGGCGGTCTGCACCAGCGTGCGCGCCACCGCGGCCGGTATCGGACCGTAGCCGTCGACGAGCGCTGGGCTTGTGTCGTCGCCCATCAACGCCTCATCCGAGATCACCAGGTTGACCGCGATCGGCTCGGGAACCTCGGCCGGCCGACCGGTGACCCGCTCCACCAGGGTGTCGGCCATCACCTGACCTCGTCCCCGGTCGTCGAAGGTGGTGTCGGAGGCGCGCTTGAGCGCGGCGTAGACGGACACCCCCTGGCGCATGGGCAGCAGCGCGGTCACGTAGGACATGGTGTCGGGCGCGGGCCGGATGGTCACGGTGCGATCGGCCTCGGCTCGTGCAGCGCGGTCGACGAACGCCTGAGGATCGAGCCGGTAGGCGATGGCTTTGGCATCTGCGGCGATGCGTGCGTCGCCCTTTCCCTCCAAAGTCTGTACATCCGAGCACATCTCGTCATCCAGCGCGCGGCGGTCCTCCACGCTGAGACAGGCGGACTCACGCACGATCAGTGTCGCCCGCCACTCCGACAGGACCCCGCCCTCCAACGCGGCCAGTGTGTGGGGCATCTCGTCGACCAACGCCTTGGCGAACCCGAGGTGGCGACCACCCTGCGACGGCGAGACGCGCCGGGCCAAGGCGATTTCGCTGGAAACCCCGCGACCCCGTTTGGCCGCGGGCACGCCGGCGGCGGCCTCGCTGGCGCGCCGTGAAGCGTCGAGCAGGGCCGAAGCCCGGGCCTGCCCCGCCGCGGCGGCCGCTTTAACCCGCTCCAACCAGGCGATCCGCTCGACCAGAGCAGCCTCGTCCACGCGGGGGTCCACCTCCGCCAGCTGCGTGGTCTCGAACATGTGTTCGACACTATCACGCAGCACCGACACGCGACGGCGAAACTGTGGCTACAGCCCGCGCCGGTTCTTGCGGACGGCGTCGACCACGGCTGCGTCGCCCTCGAACTCGACGCGAACCTCGTCGCGACCGGAGACGAACAGCAGCAATTCCTGCGCCTCGCCGATGACGGTCAACGGCTCACCCTTCCCGACGGGGGCGAGCGACTTGCCCTGCGGGGTCTTCAGCGTCATCCGAGCCGGCGCTTTCGCCAGCGTCATCCGGGCCATCAGCGGCAGTGACCGGGTCAGCGCTGTGACCGTGGCGTCGTCGAGAGGCCTCGGCTCCCAACCAGATTGGGCGCGGCGGACGTCCTCATGGTGGATGTACATCTCGCCCATGTTGGCCACCGGGTCGAGCAGCTTGAACGGCGAATACAGCGGCGGGCCGGACGCGACCTTGTCGAGCAGTGCCTCCCACTCGGAGCCCTGGGCGGTCTGCCGCTGGACCCTGTCGGTGTAACCGGCGAGCGCGGGGACCATGATGCCCGGCGTGGCGTCGAGCCTGCGTTCGCGCACCACCAGGTGCGCGGCGAGATCACGGGTCGTCCAGTCCCCGCACAGCGTGGGAGCGTCGGGACCCACCTCGCGCATGGTCTCGACGAGTGCGGCGCGTTCCCGTTGTGCAGCGGTGGTCATCTCTCCACCTTAGGGACGGCCACTCGTCACACGCCCCACTTGACCATCTCGCGGTCGGGATGAGCCGCGTGCCACGCCGCGATCGCGGCGTCCCAGTCCTCGCCGTCCAATTCCGTGAGCGAGGCGGGGAAGATGCCGTCCTCTTCCTTGCGGGTGTGCTCCCAGAGGTCCTCGACGGCGACGCGCACGGCTTGCCGGTCGGCATCGCGTGCCAGATCCACCGAGGCGAGCAGGTCGGCGAGTTCGCGGTGCTCACGAATCAGAGGCTCGATGTGTTCGGCGAACAACTCCTCGCGTTGGAGCACCTTGAACAGGCCCTCTTCCTCGCCGCGCCAGTGGGACTCGAGTGCCTCGGCCATCTCGGCCAGCAGGCGGCGCGCGGTGTCGAGGTCACCGCGGTCGATGCGGCGGACGGCCTCGCCGCCCAGGTTGAGGACATGGGCGTGCTCCGCGATGTAGTCGCGGATCAGCGGGAGGTCACGGCACCCGCAGTATTGGCACATCGCTCGCGGTCCTCAGGTATAGGCGACATGGACACGGTCGATGACCCCCTCGAACGGGAACGGGGCGCGCTCGCGGTAGTCCAGCGAAACCGGTGAGCCGAGGCAGGTTCCGATGTCGAGACAGTCGTTGGCGGTGAACAACAACGGCGCACTCACCGGAACCTGGCCCGTCGCAACGGCTTTTCCGCCGACAGCCAGTGTGATGTCCAGTGGTCCGGCGGGTCGCTGTTCGGCGTAACGGGTCTGAACCGAGATGGTGGTGCGCCCCGGCGGGACCTTCGCGTCGGACCGGATCTTGGTGCGCTGCAGGATGAACAGGTTGTACTCGTAACACAAGTACCCGTCGTCGAAATAACAGGTCAACCCTCCGGCGCCGGCTCCGAGCGCATACAGCACGCCGTTCGCGTCTGCGGGCACCTCGGCCTCGATCGTGACGACATTGTTCTTGTTGCCCAGCGCTGGTGCACAGAACTCTGGCATGCGCACCGTATCTGCCGAGAACTCCCACTCCCGGTACGGCGGGGAGATCCGCAACTCGGGGTGATAGACCGGCACCCACAATCCGCCGCCGATTGGGAGCACCGAATTGCGCGCCGCCTCGATGGCGAACACCTCCCGCAGCTGGGCGAGCTTGTCGGGGTGCTGCTCCGCGAGATCATCAGCCTGCGACCAATCTTCGTCGAGGTGGTACAGCTCCCAAACATCGGCATCGGGGGTCCACGTCGCGATGCCCTCGGGCTGGCCGGGCACCCACGGCAGCCGAGGCCCACGGGCACAGGCCATCCATCCCTGGTGGTAGATCGCGCGGCTGCCCATGATCTCGAAGTACTGAGTCTCCTTGCCGCCCGCGGCCGTGCGGTCGACAAGGGTGGACGCGAAACTTGCTCCGGCAAGCGGTATCTGCGGTTCACCGTTGACCACGCGCGGTGCCTCGATGCCGACAACGTCGTAGATGGTGGGCACCACGTCGTTGCAGTGCAGGAAGGTGTCGCGCGGTACCGGATCGGGACCGATTCTCGCCGGCCACTTGACCGCCATCGGGTTGCGGGTGCCGCCGAGATGCGAGGCGAGCAGCTTCATTCCCTTATACGGTGTGCTGCCCGCCCATGCCCACCCGGCGTGGTACTGGTTGTCAACCAGAGGTGACCCGAGCACGTCGAGGCCGCCGAGCTCGTCGAGCGCGTCGATGTGCTGGCGGACTGTTGTCGGAATCCCGTTCTGCGCCAACAATTCGGCGATCGTGCCGTTCTGGCCTTCACCCGATGAACCGTTGTCGCCCCAGATGTAGAGGAACAGCGTGTTGTCGCCGTAGCCGAGCCGGTCCAACTCGTCGGCGAGACGGCCGACTTGGACGTCGACATGCTCGGCGTAGCCCGCCGCGACCTCCATGAGGCGCCGCTGAAACGGCTTCTCGTCCTCGGGGATGCTGTCCCAGGACGCCAGGGTGTCGTCGCGCTCGGTGAGCTTGCAGTCCGGTGGAAGCCAGCCCTTCTCCTTGGCCCGCTCGAACACACGCTGTCGGTAGGCGTCCCAGCCGTCGTCGAACCTGCCTGCGTACTTGTCCGCCCATTCCTTCATGATGTGGTGTGGGCCGTGCAGGCATCCGCTGGCCCAATACATGAAGAAGGGCTTGTCGGCGTTTAATGCCTTGTGCCGGCGTAACCAGGCGACGGCGTCGTCGGCCAGATCCTCCGAGAGGTGATAGCCCTCCTCCGGTGTCCGGGGTGGCGTGACGACGGTGGTGTTGCGCACCAGGTGCGGCTCGTACTGGGAGGCCTCGCCGGCGAGGAATCCGTAGAAGTACTCGAAACCCAAACCGGTAGGCCAATTCTCGAATGGCCCCGCGGCCGTCGTCTCTTCGGCCGGGGTGTTGTGCCACTTGCCGAACGCGGCGGTGGCATAGCCGTATTGTTTGAGCACTTCGGCGACCGTCGCGCTGGACCGCGGGATCTTTCCGGCGTAACCGTCCCAGTCGTTGGCCAGTTCCGCGATCTGACCGTTGCCGATCTCGTGGTGGTTGCGTCCGGTCAGCAGTGATGCCCGAGTGGGCGAGCACATCGCGGTGGTGTGAAACCTGTTGTACGACACTCCCTCGGCGCAGACCCGATCCAGGGTGTCGGTGCGGACTTCCCCGCCGAACGTCGTCGGCAGGCCGGGGCCGGCGTCGTCGATCAGCACGATGATGATGTTGGGCGCATCGTCGTGCAGGCGCCGCGGGACGGTCCGCTGGGCGTAGGTGGACTCCTGGAGCGTGCGGCCGGCGATGCTGGCCGACGGAATGGGCGCGAACGGTAGCGTCTCGCCCCCCGGCAGCTTCGCAGCGACCACATCGGTGTCAGCACGTTCGGGCATCGTGGTCCTTTCGCCGGTTCCGACTCATCACCCTAGACACTGCGGGCTGTGGTCATCGCAGGAACGGATTGTGTTCCGGCAGCGGCTTGATCAGCGGGTCGAGCAGCGCAGCGGACTGTTCGATGGTGAGCACGTCGGCCGGGTCGAGCATGATGAACTCGCGTGCGTTCTCGTCGTACTCCCACACGTCCTCACCGACGAGCAGTCCGTCTTCGTAGGGCCAGATCATGTGCTCGGCGGTCTTGACCAGATAGGTGGCCTGAGGATCGGCGGGCACCCCCTCGGCCGCCAGGATGGCGCCGGGGGTTTGTTGATAGATGAACGAGGTCGACACGATCATGTCGTCGCTGACCGCCAGCTTCTCGTCGTCGACATAGAAAACGCACTGCGCCGTGTCCCGCCATTGCCGGTACAGCGCCTTGACGGCATCCGCGCCCTCGACGGTCACGCTCTTGCCGAGCATGTTGAAGTGGTAGACGGGTTTCTCGACCGTCATGTCCGGAGCGAAGATCTCCTCGTACCGGCCGGCCATCTCCAGGTAGCGGTGCCGGTTGTAGGCGTGCAGCAGGTAGAGATGACGGGGGTTGTCCGTGGTCTCGATCAAGCGCTCCACGGCCCGGTTGGTCTGGGAGATGTCGAATCTGCTCATGGTGGGTTCCTTTCAGGCTGTGGTGAACAGGTTTCGTAGGACGGATTTCTTGAACTTGCCGGTTGCGGTGCAGGGGATCGCTTCCATGAACTCGAACCGGTCGGGCAGTTGCCATTTGGCGAACTCCCGGGCTAGGTGGTCGCGCAGTTCATCGGCCGATGCTCGCCCGCCGTCGCGGAGCACCACGACGGCCAGCGGGCGCTCGCCCCAGCGTTCGTCGGGCACCGCGATCACGGCGGCCTGCGCGACGGCGGCGTGCGACATGAGCTGGTTCTCCAGGTCCACCGAGGAGATCCATTCGCCGCCGGACTTGACGAGGTCTTTCGACCGATCGCAGATCCGGATGCAGCCGTGCGGGTCGATCCGAACCACGTCTCCGGTGCGGAACCAGCCGTCGGGTGTGAAGCTGTCGGCACCCCGCCCGCTGTGGTAGCTCGACGCGACCCAGGGGCCGCGCACCTCCAATTCGCCCATGGCGGCGTCGTCCCAGGCGATGAGCGCTCCGTTGTCGTCGCGCGCCCGGATCTCGAAGAACGGGGTGGCGGCACCCTGCCGGGTGCGATGGCTGTACTGCTCGTCACGCTCGCTCTCGAAGAGGCGCCCCGGCAGCCGGCAGACGGCTCCCAGCGGTGCGGTCTCGGTCATTCCCCACGCCTGCACGACGGTCAAGCCGTGGCGGTCGAACCCCTCGAACATCGACCGCGGCACGGCCGCCCCCCCGACGATCAGCCGGTCCAGCTCGGACAGGTCCCACTTGTCCGGTTCGGCGTCGAGTGCCGCGAGCATCCCCATCCACACCGTCGGCACACCCGCCGTCATCGTGACCCGTTCAGCGGCACACAGGTCGAGCACGCTCTCGGCATCCAGCCGCGGCCCCGGCAACACCAGACGGGCGCCGGCCAGCGCCGCCGCGTACGGCAGGCCCCACGCGTTGGCGTGGAACATCGGCACGACGGGAAGAATCGTGTCGTGTGCCGATACCGCCAGCTGGTCGGGCAGCGCGGCGACAAGCGAATGCAACGTCAGCGCCCGGTGGGAATACACCACACCCTTGGGCCGTCCGGTGGTGCCGGACGTGTAACACATCGCCGCCGCGCGGTGTTCGTCGAGAACGGGCCACTCGACAGGCTCGGCGTCGGCTATGAGCGACTCGTAGTCCAGTGTTCCCGCCGGTGCTTCGCCGGTGTGCGTGACGACGATGACGTGCGCGAAAGAGCATGCGCTACAGAAGCGTTCGAACACCTCCAACAGTGACTCGTCGACGACGATCACGTTGTCTTCGGCGTCGCCGACGATGTAGCCGAGTTCGTCGGGAAACAGCCGCGGGTTGAGTGTGTGGATGACCGCACCCATGGCGGGAACCGCGAAGTACAGTTCGAGGTGTTCACTCTGGTTCCACAGCAAGGTGGCCACCGGTTCGCCCTCGCGCACACCGAGTGCCGACAGTGCTCCGGCGAGCCGTCGTGCCCTACTCGCGCAGGCGCCGAGGGTGGTTCGGGCGATCGCCCCCGACGGACGGCGTGACACGACCGGCTGGTCGGCGTGGAACCGTTCGGCGCGTTCCACGATGGCGGTCAGCGTGAGTGGGTAGTCGTCCATGCTGTTGCTGCGCAGCATGTGGGCGGTCATGAGGTCGCCTTCCTGCGAGTTGGGGTCTTCCTGCGTTGCGACATGGCTGAATTCGCCGCATCGGCGGCGTCACGCAGTTCGTCCAGGCCGGCGCGCAGAGCGTCGAGGATCGGCCACGGGTCGTCGACGAGTTCGCGGTCGACGACGATGCCGAACTCGAGTGAGTCCTGGTAGCTCATCACGGTGATGTTGATGCCGATTCCGTCGAGCACCCCCGAGACCGGGAACTGCGCGCGCTGGCGGGCACCGCCGAGGTACAGCGGGGCCGACGGGCCCGGAACATTCGAGATCATCACGTTCGCAGGCTGATTCAGCCCGCGCAGGCCCGCCAGTCGCGATGTCGCCCTGGCCGCCTGAGCGAACAGCGCCGGGGGGATGAAGTGGTTGGCGTCCTGCAGCAGCGATGCGGGCAGCGCGCGGTGGCGCTCCTTGGCGTCGCTCATGGCCTCGTTGATGCGGCTCAGCCGCACAACCGGATCGGCCTCATCGGTGGGCAGCGCGGTCAACATCACCGAGACCCGGTTGCCGAAGGTGCCGCGCTGCTCCGGGGTTCGCACCGACATCGGGATGAAGCTGGCGAGCGGCTCGCCGGGCAGCTCGGCCTGGTCGCCGAGCCAGGACCGCAGACCTGCGGTGCAGATGGCCAGGACGACGTCGTTGACGGTGCATCCGAACGTGTTCTTGATGCCCTTGACCTCGCCGAGTGGCAACGAGCCGAAGGCGACGCGGCGGTGCGGTGACACGCGGGCCTGAAACCGGGTGCGCGGCGCGGAGATGTCGCTGCCGCGCAAAGTCGCGCCGACGGCGCCGCCCCGCAACGCGCGCTTGACCAGCCGGCTGCTGCGGGCGATGGCCTTCACGCCGGGCAGGTGCCGAATGGTCGGCACATCGTCGAGGTGCGGCAACGCTGTCGGGCCCGCGCCCAGCACCCGAAACGGCTGGCGCAGCAGGCCCAAAAGGCCGCGGCCCAGCATTTCGACCTCTGAAGGGAAGCTCTCGGCGAGGACCTCCGTCGCGGGTTCGCGCTCGCGGCCCGTCGTGTCGTCGAGCAGGATGCTCATCACCTCGGCGCCGGACACGCCATCGACCGCGGCGTGGTGCATCTTCGTCAGCACCGCGACACCGCCATCGGCGAGGCCGTGGATCACGTACACCTCCCACAGCGGGCGCGCCCGGTCGAGTTGGCGGCCGATGATGCGAGCCACCTGCTCGGCGAGCTGGCGCGCGTCACCCGGCGACGGGAGCGCGAGTTCACGGACGTGGTACTCGATGTCGAAGGTGCCGTCGTCGACCCAGTACGGGTAGTCCAGAGCGAACGGGACCTGTGCGAGCCGCCAGCGGAAGGTGGGCAACAGATGCAAGCGGCTGCCGATGACGTCTCGGACGAGCTCCGCACCCAGCGGCAGGCCGGCCGCGGTGTGCGACTCGTAGACACCGAGGACGCTGACGTGGCCTTGCACGCGATCGTTTTCCATTGCCAGGAACTGGGCGTCGAGGCTGGTCAGTTGTCTCATACCACGATGGTCGTCCGGGCGGGCCCCGGCTTTCTTGTCTGCGCGCGCCAACGTTGTGCCCGGCCGTTGTGGAATTTGCGCATCACCGGTTGGCCGGCGGCGATACCGTGCTCTGCATGGAGCCGGCCTGGGCGGGCGCGCGCGGTGAGGACCGATGTCGGGTGTGGTCGTCGGTGCTGTGTCCTGCGGCCACCGAACTCGCGGCGCGGGCCAATGAGATCTCTGCTGTGGTCAACGATTTCACCAGCGAGCGGCTCCCCGAACTGCTCGCCAGCGCCGAGGCGCTCGAAGTGAACCGGGCGAGCACCGAAGCCAGTATCCGAGATTTCGCCGAGGTGTTGCTGGCCGGTGCCGATCCCGGCGAGGCGGCCCGGCTGGCATCGCCTACGCTGGCCTACGCCCAGGACGGTGCGCAACACGCCATCCCGTTGGCCACCCTGATGCGCAGCTACCGGCTCGCACACGCCGCGACCGCCCAGCACTTCACCTCGATCCTAGAAACCCACGCGCGCGACGCCGAGGAGCTGATCCTGGCAACGGAATTGAGTTCTGAGTGGATGTTCGCCTATGTGGACGCCGCGCTGTGTTTGGTGGAAGAGGTCTACACGGCAGAGCGGGACCGATGGCTGCGCAGTGCCGCCGCGAGCCAGGCCGAGACCATCGGCACCATCCTGGCCGGCGCGCCGATCGACACCGAGGTGGCGAGCAGGCGGTTGCGCCACGACGTCCGCCGAGTGCACGTCGCGGCGATCGCTTGGCTGGACTCGCATGAGGAGGGCCGCAACACCCAAGCACTGCTGGAGTCAGCCATCCGCGACATCGCCGCGGCGATCGGTGACCAGAAGCCACTGGTGCATCCGCTCGGCATCCTCTCGGCAGCGGCGTGGATCGGCTCGCACAGCGAGGTTCCGTCGAAAGTGCTCGACGAGTTGCGCTTTCGCACCGCCACGGCGCCAGGGGTACGGATCGCGGTCGGGGAGCCCGCGCGCGGCATCGCGGGTTTCCGGAGCAGTCACGTTGAGGCGCTTGAAGCCCAACGGGTCGCCCGGCTAACCGGGCGCCCGGCGGGCAGTGTCACGCGTTACCACACCGTCTCGCTGCGTGCGCTTGCCACCGTCGACGCCGACCAGGCAGCGGCGTTCGTGCGACGCGAACTCGGCAAGCTGGGGGCAACGGATGAGGCGACCCGCCGGCTGGCCGCGACGCTGCGGACCTACCTCGAGGAGAACGGCAGCCGCGGACGGACCGCCAAACGGCTGCACGTGCACGAGAACACCGTCGCCTACCGGATCCGTCAGGCCGAGGAACTACTGGGGCGCCCGGTGGACAAGCGCACCCTCGAGTTGCGCGCCGCACTGGCCCTCGTCGAGCTGGTCACCTAGTCAGCATCGCCTCGCGCACCCGCCCGACGCCGGCCAGCCGAGCGACCTCGCCTACCAAAACCGGTGCGAGAGCGCCGAATCCGACCAGCAGTCGCATGCCGGCCGACGCGACCGTCGTCTCTGGCCTATCCCGCTCGACCGCCTGGGCCACCGCTCGCGCGACGTCCTGCGGTGTGCTCGTGCCGAATCCGCGCGGAAGGGTGACGCCGGTGTCGGCCAACATTCCGGCGTCCCGGGTCGGTCCGGGGAAGACGGTCGAAACCTCGACGCCCGTTCCGTGCAGTTCCTGCCGCAGGGCCAGGCCGAGGCCCCGCAAGCCCCACTTCGTCGCCGTGTAGACCGAGCCGTTGCCCGGGGTCGCGATCAGGCCCGCTCCCGAGGAGATGAACACGATGTGCCCGCGCCCGCGTCGCTTCATCGGGCCCACCGTCGCCCGTGCGAGGGCCGCCGGAGCGAGAAGATTGACGCGGATGGCATCGGCGATCTCGGCGTCGCTCAGCATCGCCAGGTCTTCCGGGATGCCGACGCCTGCGTTGGCGACGAGCACGTCGACTGGGCCCGCGCGGTCCATCAGGTCGCGCACCTGATCGAGGTCGGCGAGGTCGGCGGTCAGCCCATGGGCTGCCGGTCCCAGTTCGCCGACCAACCGCTTGAGCTCCAGCTCGCGCCGGCCCGTGACCGTCAGCGAACATCCGCGCGCGGCCAGTTCATGTGCGATGGCGTGGCCGATTCCGCCCGTTGCGCCGGTGACCAGGGCGTGTCGACCCGCCAGCTGCGTCATTTCGCCATCTCGGCGGTCCGGGCAGCGACCCACCGCGCCAGCGGCGGAGCGCAGCGCGAGAGGACATACATGACGTGCGCCTCGGCGGCGATGGGCGCCACGGCGCGGTCTCGGTCGACTGTGCGCAGGATGTTGTACGCGACGCGCTCGGGTGGGTACCCGCGCTTGCGGTAGGTCGACGCGAGCCGGGTGCGGCGCTCGTCGAGGTCCCCGTCGCCGCGGATCTGGCTGTTCTGCGTGATGGCGGTGTCGATGATGCCCGGGCACACCGCCGTGACGCCGATGCGGTGTGGCTTGAGCTCCACCCTTAGGGCCTCCGACAATCCGAGGACGGCGAATTTCGTTGCGCTGTAGGCGCTCAGCTGAGGGTTGGCCAGCAGGCCGGCGGCCGAGGACAGGTTGACGACGTGCCCGCCGCGGCCCGACTCGATCATGGTGGGCAGGAAGGCATCGCAACCGTGCACGACTCCCATCAGGTTGACGCCGATCAGCCACTGCCAGTCAATGGCGCTGGTGTCGAGGAACCCGCCGACCAGTCCCACGCCGGCGTTGTTGACCACCATGTCCACCCGGCCGAAGCGGTCGAACGTTGCGTCGGCGAACGCGGACATCTCTGCGGCGTCGGACACATCGACATGGCGGGTCAGCACCTGTGTTCCCCGGCTTCGACCCGCGTCGGCGGTGTGGGCCAGACCGGCGTCGTCGATGTCGCACAGCGCGAGGTGGGCGCCGCGTTCGGCGCACAGCCGCGCCAGCTCGCGGCCGATGCCGCTGCTCGCGCCGGTGATCACCGCCACCCGGTCGGTGAGGTCTGCGGTTCTGAGTCGGGAGCTCGATCGAGGCATGGCGACCACGTTATGGCCGTGACGTCGTGGATCGCTCGTGCGAAGCCGCCAACTGGTCCCTTGCCCGTTGTGGGGCAACGACAATGGCACGCATCCCGGCGCCTCTCACGTCAGGTACCGAATGAGATGAGCGCCGATGAGGGCCATGGCTTCGCGCGCAGTATCCGTTTGCGATCTCGTGAAGCCGTGGTCGATGCCGGGGAAGCGGCGGTGCGTGGTGGCCACATCTCGGCGAGCGAATTCTCCTGCGAGCGCGTCACCTTCAGGGCCGAGCGTGTCGAGTTCGCCGGTCATGACAAGACTGGGCGGCATGGCTTCGGCGAGGGCGGTGTCGAACACCGGGGAGGCCAGTGGTTCGCGTCGGACGCTCGGGTCGACGACGTAGGCCTCGATGGCCGAGCGTTGAGTCGTCGGGGAGATCCGCGGCCGCTATTTCGTCGACGTTCGATCGAAGCGCGAGAGGTCCGTGACCGAGTCGGCCACCGCGCGTCATGTTCGCTTGTGCCGGCGTGACGAAAGCTCGCAGCGAATATGTCGCGGTCCCACCTACCGGCCCGGGGACCAATCCGGGAACAAAACCTGCGGTGGCCCCGTTGAGCCTATCGATACTTGAGTGGAACAGACTCAAGTCTGGGTTGACAGGTTATAGTCTGTCGGCGCAGTCTTGAGTGCGGTGCACTCAGACCCAAAGAAGCAGACTATTCAGGAGGAACCAACATGGCTCGTGCGGTCGGAATCGACCTCGGGACCACCAACTCCGTCGTCGCGGTACTGGAGGGTGGCGACCCCGTCGTCGTCGCCAACTCCGAGGGCTCCCGCACCACGCCGTCCGTCGTCGCGTTCGCGCGCAACGGTGAGGTGCTGGTCGGCCAGCCCGCCAAGAACCAGGCGGTGACCAACGTCGACCGGACGATCCGTTCGGTCAAACGGCACATGGGCACCGACTGGTCGGTGGAGATCGACGGCAAGAAGTACACGGCGCAGGAGATCAGCGCCCGGACGCTGCAGAAGCTGAAGAGGGACGCGGAGAGCTACCTCGGTGAGGACATCACCGATGCGGTCATCACCGTGCCCGCCTACTTCAACGACGCCCAGCGTCAGGCCACCAAGGAGGCCGGCCAGATCGCCGGGCTCAACGTGCTGCGCATCGTCAACGAGCCGACCGCGGCAGCGCTCGCGTACGGCCTGGACAAGGGCGAGAAGGAACAGACGATCCTGGTCTTCGACCTCGGCGGCGGCACGTTCGACGTCTCGCTGCTGGAGATCGGCGAGGGTGTCGTCGAGGTGCGCGCCACCAGCGGTGACAACCACCTGGGCGGCGACGACTGGGACGACCGGATCGTGGAGTGGCTGGTCGACAAGTTCAAGGGCACCTCCGGCATCGACCTGACCAAGGACAAGATGGCGATGCAGCGGCTGCGTGAGGCCGCAGAGAAGGCCAAGATCGAGCTGAGCTCGAGCCAGAGCACGTCGATCAACCTGCCGTACATCACCGTCGACGCGGACAAGAATCCGCTGTTCCTCGACGAGCAGCTGACCCGCGCCGAGTTCCAGCGCATCACCCAGGATCTGCTCGACCGCACGCGTCAGCCGTTCCAGCAGGTGGTCAAGGACGCCGGCATCTCGGTGTCCGATATCGACCACGTGGTCCTGGTCGGCGGCTCGACTCGCATGCCCGCGGTGTCGGATCTGGTCAAGGAGATGACCGGCGGCAAGGAGCCCAACAAGGGCGTCAACCCGGATGAGGTCGTCGCGGTGGGCGCCGCCCTGCAGGCCGGTGTGCTCAAGGGTGAGGTGAAAGACGTTCTGCTGCTTGACGTCACGCCGCTGTCCCTCGGTATCGAGACCAAGGGTGGCGTCATGACCAAGCTGATCGAGCGCAACACCACGATCCCGACCAAGCGGTCGGAGACCTTCACCACCGCCGACGACAACCAGCCGTCGGTGCAGATCCAGGTCTATCAGGGTGAGCGCGAGATCGCGGCGCACAACAAGCTGCTCGGCAGCTTCGAGCTGACCGGCATCCCGCCGGCTCCGCGCGGTGTGCCCCAGATCGAAGTCACCTTCGACATCGACGCCAACGGCATCGTGCACGTGACCGCGAAGGACAAGGGCACCGGCAAGGAGAACACGATCCGCATCCAGGAGGGCTCCGGCCTGTCCAAGGAAGAGATCGACCGGATGATCAAGGACGCCGAGGCGCACGCCGAGGAGGACCGCAAGCGTCGGGAGGAGGCCGACGTCCGTAACCAGGCCGAGTCGCTGGTCTACCAGACGGAGAAGTTCGTCTCCGAGCAGCGCGGCGGCGAGGGCGGCTCCAAGGTCCCCGAGGACACGTTGGCCAAGGTCGACTCCGCGATTGCCGATGCCAAGAAGGCGCTGGAAGGCACCGACATCGGTGAGATCAAGTCGGCGATGGAGAAGCTGGGCGTCGAATCGCAGGCGCTGGGCCAGGCCATCTACGAGGCCACCCAGGCCGAGCAGGCCGCGGGCGGCGGCGCCGACGCCGGTTCGGCGGACGACAACGTCGTGGACGCCGAGGTCGTTGACGAGGACGCTGACAAGGAGAACAAGTGACAGGAAACGATCCGCACGAGCCGGTGACCGTCACCGACAAACGGCGCATCGATCCGGTCACGGGCGAAGTGAGAGAAGCAGGTTCGGGTTCGGCGGCCGGTGAGGCCGGGGCGGCATCAAGCCCCGGCGAGCCGGCGCCGGACGCGCCCGCACAGAAGGCGGCAGGGGAGGAGGCCGACAAGGCCTCCGAACTGCTGGCCGATCTGCAGCGGGTACAGGCCGATTTCACGAACTACCGCAAGCGTGCGTTGCGCGATCAGCAGGTGGCGGCCGACCGGGCGAAGGCCTCGGTCATCTCGGCGCTGCTGCCGATCCTCGACGACCTCGACCGCGCGCGTAGCCACGGGGACCTCGAGAGCGGTCCGCTCAAGGTGATGGCCGACAAGCTGGTCAACACCCTTGAAGGGCTTGGCCTTTCGGCGTTCGGCGCCGAAGGCGACGAGTTCGACCCCGAACTCCACGAGGCCGTGCAGCACGAGGGTGAGGGCACTCACCCCGTCTTGGGCACCGTCATGCGACGCGGTTACAAGGTCGGCGATCAGGTCGTGCGCCACGCCTTGGTGGGCGTGGTGGACACGGTCCCCGACGGCGGTGACGGCGCCGCGGGTGACGCTTCGCCGGAAGCCGAAGCCTGATGAGGAGAAGGTGGCGCGGAATAGCCGAAACGGGCGGATTCTGCGCCACCTTCGACTCGGCGGCGGCGACTAATCCGGCGCGATTCGTCGTCAATCATCAAAATCGGAATGAGACTGCGATAAACAGACAAGAGCGGAAGGAGGTGACGCGGTATGGCCCAGCGTGAGTGGGTCGAGAAGGACTTCTACAAGGAGCTCGGCGTCTCCTCTGACGCCAGCGATCAGGAAATCAAGCGGGCGGCCCGAAAGCTGCTCGCGGAAAACCATCCCGACCGCAATCCGGGGAACTCGGCCGCCGAAGAGCGGTACAAGGCCGTCTCCGAGGCCAAAGAGGTGCTGACGGATCCGGCCAAACGCAAGGAGTACGACGAGACCCGGCGCTTGTTCGCCAACGGCGGTTTCGGCCGCGGTCGGTTCGGCGGCGGTGGCGGCTTCGGCGGATTCGGCGGCGGCGACGGCGTCGAGTTCAACCTGAACGACCTCTTCGATGCGGCCGGCCAGACCGGCGGCGCCAACATCGGCGATCTCTTCGGTGGGCTCTTCGGCCGCGGCGCTCAGCAGCCGCGGCCCAGCAGGCCGCGCCGCGGCAACGACCTCGAGACCGAGACGGAGCTGTCGTTCCTGGAAGCCACCAAGGGTGTGGCGATGCCGTTGCGGCTCACCAGTCCCGCACCGTGCACGAACTGTCACGGCAGCGGCGCCCGCCCCGGCACCAGCCCGAAGGTCTGCCCGAACTGCAACGGGTCCGGGGTGATCAACCGCAACCAGGGCGCGTTCGGGTTCTCCGAGCCGTGCACGGAATGCCGTGGCAGCGGCTCGATCATCGAGCACCCCTGCCAGGAGTGCAAGGGCACCGGTGTGACCACCCGCACCCGCACGATCAACGTGCGGATCCCGCCGGGCGTCGAGGACGGACAACGAATCCGGTTGGCCGGCCAGGGCGAAGCGGGCCTGCGCGGTGCACCGTCGGGCGACCTGTACGTCACCGTTCACGTGCGTCCCGACAAGGTGTTCGGCCGCGACGGCGACGACCTGACCGTCACCGTACCCGTCAGCTTCCACGAGTTGGCGCTTGGTACAACGCTTTCGGTGCCGACGCTCGAGGGCAAGGTCGGTGTTCGGGTGCCCAAGGGCACGTCGGACGGGCGCATCCTGCGCGTGCGCGGGCGCGGTGTGCCGAAACGCTCCGGCGGACACGGCGATCTGCTCGTGACGGTGAAGGTCGCGGTCCCGCCCAATCTCGAGGGTGAGGCGGCCGAGGCGTTGGAGGCCTATGCGAAGGCGGAGCGGGCCAGCGGCTTCGATCCGCGGGCTGGATGGGCAGGTGCGTGATGGCAGCGAAACGGCCGAACGACGAGGCGCGGACGTTCCTGATCTCCGTCGCCGCTGAGCTGGCCGGCATGCACGCCCAGACGCTGCGCACCTATGACCGGCTCGGCCTGGTGCGCCCGCAACGCACCTCGGGCGGCGGCAGGCGTTACTCGCAGCACGACGTCGAACTTCTCCGCGAGGTGCAGCGGCTGAGCCAGGACGAGGGTGTCAACCTCGCCGGGATCAAACGCATCATCGAGCTGACCAACCAGGTCGAGGCGCTGCAGGCGAGGGTCCGGGAGCTGACCGACGAAGTGGAGGCGTTGCGGGGGTCTCAGCGCCGCGATCTGGCCGTGATGCCGAAGAGCACCGCGGTCGTGGTCTGGCAACCTGGAGCCGCTCGGCGGCGACGTCAGGCGGAGTAACAAACTCCTCAAAAAACAATGATCGAGAACCGAGCGGTCTCCGGCATGCCGGGGGCCGCTTTTCGGTATCCGCCCCTTCTCAGTGAATCCGTCGGCGCGGCCATCGGCTCGATGCCGATCAGGTCGTCATTGGGCGGGGCGAACAGTTGCGCTGCGGGATAACCGGTTTCGAACCGCACCTCGATGCGGCGCTCACCGCCAGCGAGGGTGAACACGGCGCCCTTTGGGACCTGGTCGAAACCGTCGTCATAGGCGGTGACCTTCAATTGCTCTGCGCCGCCGGGCCATTGCTCGTGGGCGCCGGTGGGGATGCCGTTGTCGTCCACCGGCAGGTGGCGCATCTCCGGTGTGCTCAGCGTCCACTCCTCGCGCGGGACGCCGGGGATCTTCAGGTACGGGTGGTAGCCGAAGCACAGCGGCACGTCCGCCGACGACGTGGCCGCGACCGTCGTCTCGATGGTGAGCGTGCGATCGCCGAGCGTGACGTGTTGGGTGAGTAGGTGCGGAAACGGAAACGACGCGAGCAGTTCGGCGTCGGCGCCGTAGTCGAGCTCGGCGGTCAGCACGTTCTCGGTGCGGGTGGTGACCTTCCACCCCGGGTAGGCGGCGAGCACACCATGAATCGGCGCGCCGTGCTCGTCGGTGCGGACCCCGTTTGTGCCCGGGGTCAGGGTGACGACCGACCCGTCGACCTCATAGGTATTGGCGCTCAACCGGTTCGCCCACGGATACAGGATCGGGATGCCCATCGTCTTGCCGTTGTTCACGTAGGCGGTCAAGCCGCGGCGCTGTCCGAGGAACTCGTCACCCGACTCGGCCAGCGACGTGCCGATCATGCCGGCAGCCGGGACGAAGGTCGCGGTCAGGTCCGACGACGGGTCCTTCAGCGTGACGGCATCGAAGTCAACCACCAGACGATCGTCCCACGCCGGGCTTAGATGAAGCCACGGCAGCGCGTGCCTGCGTGATTTGTGAAACCAGCTGCGCTCATCGCGACGAAACCGTCGTCGGATTCACAAACGAGCGGGTGCGACCGCCGCCGTGCCGCCCGGTTTCAGGAGCTCAGCGGATCGTGCTGAATGCGTTCGGCCGGTGCTCCTTTGGCGAGCAGCGCCGCCTTGGTCGCCGTCACCATGTTCGGGCTTCCGCAGATCAGGATCTGCCGATCGCCCCAGTTGCCATAGCGGGTGACGACGTCGGCCAGCGTGCCGGTCTGTCGCACGTGCAGGCCGCGCGGGGGTTGTACGTCCGGATAGTCGGCGGCCCACGGCGGGTCGACGTTGAACTCCGAGACCGGGGTGACCGACAGCCATGGGTTCTGCGACGCGATCTGCCACAGCGTGCGCAGGTCGTACAGGTCGCACGGATACCTTCCGCCGAAGAACAGATGGACTCGCGGATTGACGCCCCAGCGGGTGAGATCCATGATCAGCGTCCGCAGCGGTGCCAGCCCGGTACTGCCCGCGACCATCAGCACGTCCTCGCCGTCGCGGTCCACGTGCAGCCCCCCGTGCGGATTGGACAGCCGCCACCGGTCGCCGGGTTTCGTCTCGGCGACGATCGCGGTGCTCACCATGCCGCCGGCCACCGAGCGGATGTGGAATTCGATCGCGCCGGAGGGCTCGGTCGGTATCGACGGGCTCAGATACCGCCACCGGCGCGGCCACTGCGGAACCTGAACCGTCACGTACTGGCCCGGGTGGTAGAACAGCGGACGGTCCAGTTGCAATCGCACGACGGAGACGTCGCGGGTGACCCGCAGGTGCTCGATGACCGTGCCGTCGCAGAACGGCGGCCCCTGCTCCGCGTCGGCGGCCCCGCGCATCACCCCGATCATCAACGCGACGACGTCGTGTGCGGTCTCGGCGAGCCTGTCGTCCCAGCGCTCGGCCAAGTGATTACGGAAGCTGGCGTACAGCGCGGTTTGCATGGTGTCGTAATGCCGTTGCAGGACACCGTATTTACGGTGGTCCCGGCCGAGCTGAGCGAGGAAGGCGACCGGTTCCCGGGCCCGTTGGGCGACGAGTTCGCCCAGCACCCAGGTGACGGCGTGGCCGAACCGCTGACGCTGCTCGTCCATGTCCGGCGGAAACAGGTCGCGCACCGAGATGTCGATCGCGAACCAATGGGTGTAGAAGCTGCGGATCAGGTCCGAGCCGGACGCGGGATCGACCGCGTCGCGCAGCATGCTCAGCGCTTCACGGTCGTCGAGTCCCACGCGGCCCGAGTGTATGTCAGCCGGGCGTCACCCTTCGCTGCCGAAGCGCCGCCAGCACGATGAGCGCCACTCCGACGGCCGTCCAGCAGGCCAGCACGAGGACCGGTACCGCGGCGCCTGCGCCGTCGAAGAAGGCCGCGGACCGCAGCAGGGTGGCGTTGGCGCCCTGAGGCATGAACTGGCCGAACTCTCCCCAGCCGCTGGGCAGCAGTTCGGGGGCGCTGGTCAAACCGGACAGCGGGTTGCCGACGAGCAACGCGAGCACCGCACCCAGCGCCAGGCCGACCCGTCCGAACAGCGACCCCAGCCCCAAAATCGTCAACCCCATCGCCAGGGCGCCCAGCGTCAGCGCACCGGCGACTCCCCAGAAGTTCGCCTCGATCGAGCCCGTCACCCAGCGCAGCAGCGCGGCGATGGACAGCCCGGCCACGCCCGCGAAAACCACGGCGGCTGTGAAGCGGGTCCACACCTCCCGCTTGAGCGCGAACATCAAGGCGATCGCGGGCAGCAGCCCGGCGAGGGTGATGGGCAGGGCGGAGGCGGCCAGGCCGGCGCCGCGCGGATCGTCGGCGGTCGGGGGCGCCAGGTCCTCGACGTGCAACTGCGTGCCGGTCTTCTGCGCGATGCCGTTGCCGATCTGGGACAACATCTGGGCGACCATCGGGCTGGCGCCGGTCGCGGTCATCAGCGTGGGTCCCTCCGGCCCGAACGCGATGCCGCCGTACACGTCGCGGTTGCGGATGGCCTCGCGAAGGGCGTCGGCCCCGGGGTAGTAGGTGACCGAGAACGCCCCCGGTGCCTGCTGGTCCAGCGTCGCCACCACCTGGCCACTTGCCGCCTGCGGTCCGGCCGCGCCGATCGGCACGTTATGTGGGCCGCTGCGAGCGGCGGGCAGCGCGAAGGCCAGCGCGACGATCGCGATGACGACGGTGAGCACCACGACCACGCCCGTCGCGCGTACCGCGGCGGGCGGCTCGTGAACCGGTGAAGCGTGGTGGGGGGCCCTTTCCGGGGTTTCGGTAGTCATGGTCCGCACCTTTTCATTCGACGTTGAATTTCTGCGTAGGGGCAGAGTAACGCCGCGCCGCGACAATTTCAACACCCATTGAAATGATAGCCTCGGGGTATGGCGTCACCAGCCAAAACAGTCCGGCGCAGGGGCCGGCGACAGGGCGAGCCGGTTTCGCGCGACGCGGTGCTCGCGGCGGCGCGCAAGCGCTTCGGTGCCGAGGGATACGAGAAGACGACGCTGCGCGCGGTGGCCCGCGACGCCCATGTCGACCCGTCGATGGTGCTCTATCTGTTCGGCTCCAAGGCCCAGCTGTTCCGCGAGTCGCTCAACCTCGTCGTCACCCCCGGCGCGCTGGTCTCCGCGCTCGCCGGCGGCCCGGACGACGACCCCGACATCGGCACCCGCATGGTTCGTACGTACCTGCGGATCTGGCAGTCACCGGAGTCGGGCCCGACGATGGTCGCGATGTTGCAGTCGGCCACCTCGAATCCCGACGCGCACGAGGCGTTCCGCGGGTTCATGCAGGATCACGTGCTGAGCGCGGTGTCCGCCGAGCTCGGCGGAGGGGAAGAGGCCCGGCTGCGTGCGCTGCTGGCGGCGAGTCAGCTCGTGGGAACCGCGGTGCTGCGCTTCGTCATGAAGATCCCGCCGTTGGCGACGCTGCCCGACGACGACCTGGTACGGCTGCTCGCGCCGACGGTGACGCGGTACCTGACCGCCGATGCCGCCGAGCTCGGGCTACCGGAGCTCGGCGGGTCATAACCCGTGAATGCCCTTGTACAACACCATGAGACCGATCACGACGAGGATGCCCGCGATGAGGACGGCGTGCTGGCGGTCCATCCAGTCCTTGAGCCGGGCCAGCGGTCGGTCGAGCCGGTCGCCGGAGACCGCGTAGGCCAGGATCGGCAGCGCGACCGTCGAACCGGCCGCGATCACGAACCATGCGACGGCCACCCAGTCGTCGCGGGGACCGCCGGCGGTGCCGATAGCCAAACCCGCTGCGGCACAAATGAACAGGACCTTGGGGTTGGCGACGGTCAAGAGCATCCCCGTGCCGCCCGCGCGTAGTGGGGTCAGCGTGCTCAAGCCCTCCATCCAGCGCGGCTTGTGCGATGCCTTCTTGCGGGTGAACCAGCGATACAACCCGAACACGATGAGGGCGGCGCCGACCACGATCCGTAGCCACGACGCCCATCCCGGTGGTCGGCCCTCGCGGCCACCCAGCAGGCTGGACACCTGAAGGAAGATGCTCGTCAGCACCGCCAACCCGATCAGCCATCCGGCCAAGAACGCCAGGCTCGTCGGGCGGGGCCGCGCGGTGTGCAGTACCAGCACCGCGGGGATGATCGACAGCGGTGAGAGCGCCACCACCAACGCCAACGGGATCAGTTCGGTGAGCAACGATCCCTTGTCCACGAGGCCGAACATAGCGGAATGCCCGCTGCCGGTGCGGTTCTTACGCCGCATGCACTCCGCGCGTCGCTGGTTTCTGCCTCAGTGGCGTTTCAGAAGACGACCGACGCGAGGTGGAATATCAGCGCCCAGAACAACATCGCGACGACGATGGTGCCGACGCCCCGAAGGTTGGTCCGTGCGACGGGCGCGTTCGGCGGTGGGCGCAACCAGTGCTTCAGCAGCGGGTTCACGTAGTAGGGCATGACGATGAAGCTGATCAGCAGGCTCGACAACAGGTTTCCGACGAGCATGTTCAACCACAGCGGCAGCCTCAGCGGTGACAGCGCGATGGTGAGCAGCATGACTGTCGGGTACAGCCCGACCCACACCGCGATGGATGTCTTGAGGTTCGTCGGTGGTGGGGCCTGCTTGCCATGCTCGTCGAAGGCGAACCAGCTCCCGAAGGAGTGGTCGATGGTGCGCAGATTGAAATCGGAGAACTGCTCGCCCTCGGCGAGGAGGTCGCGACGCTTCTTCGAGACCAACCACCGGTCGAGGTCCGCTGCGGTGTCGTAGCGGTACATGGCGGTCCACTCATCCTGAACTCCGGCCACCGGGCGGAACAGCTCGCTGCCGCGGAAGCCGGGAAACTCGTTCTCGGCCAGTCGAAGCCGGTCCTGCCAAGCGAGAAACTCATCTACCTGATCGGCGCGGACCCGGTGGCTGACGACGACGGTCACCAGCGCATCGCCGTCTGCGGCGCGGCCGCCGACGACCTGTTGGGTGGCCGGGCCGTCGAAGAGCTCCTCACCCGCGGTCAGCCGGCTCTGCCGCGTGGCGCTGTTGATCCACGCTTGAAGATGGGCGGTCGAATCGAAGCGATAGATCACCACCCATTCCGGCTGAACGGCGGTGGGCGAGCGGATTTCGGCGCCGAGGAAGCCGGTGTATCGGGAAGCCTCGCGGTTGAGGTCCTGCTGCCACCGTTCGAACGCCGCATCCTTACCGGCACGGACCCGCTGGCCGATGATGACCGTCGCGGCGGTGTCGCCATCCGTCACGATCAGATGGCTCGCGCCGGGTGGTACCGGCAGGCCTTCCACTCGCTGCCTTCGCGCAGGAAGTCGATGTCGAAGATCTTGGCCTCGGCTTTGTTGGCGGCCGCGAACCGAACCGTGGCCGCGGCCGTCAGGCTGGGCTCGCCGGCGACCCTCACCGAGCTCACGGTGATCTGCGTCGGACCGTCGGCCCGCCGGTTGGCGTACCACTCGGCCGCGAAGCCCGCGGACAGGCGCATCGGCGCGCAGACGTGCGCGGCGAACGATGCAAAGTCCTCGCGGTTGTAGGCGCCGTTCATCCCGTCGAGTACGGCGCGGACCTGATCCTCGTCGCTGACCGAGGCCGCGGGAACGGCCGACGCCGTCGGTGCGACCCCGCTCAGGCTCACCGCGAAGCCCGCGAGTATCGCGATAAGCCGACGCATGCGTCCAGCCTCGCTGATACAGCTGTGAAAATTGTGACAGCTGCGCGGCGTGTTGTCCGGTCTGTCGAGAAGTGCGTGCGGGAGGCGAGAGAAATTGACTAGACTTGAGCGGAACAGACTCAAGATTGACGACGTTGATGTATGCGACAAGCATTTTTGCCAAGCTCACGTACCTAAGAAAGGGAAGGTGTCGTGGACTCGTTCAACCCGACGACCAAAACTCAGGCGGCGCTGACCGCGTCGTTGCAGGCGGCCACGGCTGCGGGCAACCCGCAGATCACCCCCGCCCACCTGTTGATGGCACTGCTGACGCAGAACGACGGCATTGCCGCACCCCTTCTCGAGGCCGTCGGCGTTGAACCCGCGACCATTCGCGCGGAGACGCAGCGGCTCCTCGACCGCCTGCCCAGCGCCAGCGGCGCGGCCTCGCAGCCGCAGCTCTCTCCGCAGGCACTGGCCGCGATCACCGCCGCCCAGAACCTCGCGACCGAGATGGACGACGAGTACGTCTCGACCGAACACCTGATGGTCGGCCTGGCCACCGGCGACTCGGACACCGCGAAGCTGTTGACCGGCCACGGCGCCTCGCCGCAGGCCCTGCGCGAGGCGTTCGTCAAGGTGCGCGGGAGCGCCCGGGTCAGCAGCCCGGATCCCGAGGGGACGTACCAGGCGCTGGAGAAGTACTCCACCGATCTGACCGCCCGCGCGCGGGAGGGCAAGCTCGACCCGGTCATCGGCCGCGACAACGAGATTCGTCGTGTCGTGCAGGTGCTGTCGAGGCGCACCAAGAACAACCCGGTGTTGATCGGTGAACCCGGCGTGGGTAAGACCGCGATCGTCGAGGGCCTGGCCCAGCGCATCGTGGCCGGCGACGTGCCGGAAAGCCTGCGCGACAAGACCGTCGTCAGCCTGGATCTGGGCTCGATGGTCGCCGGCTCGAAGTACCGCGGCGAGTTCGAGGAGCGGCTCAAGGCCGTGCTCGACGACATCAAGAACTCGGCGGGCCAGATCATCACGTTCATCGACGAGCTGCACACGATCGTGGGTGCGGGCGCGACCGGCGAAGGGTCGATGGACGCAGGCAACATGATCAAGCCGATGCTGGCCCGTGGCGAGCTGCGGCTCGTCGGTGCCACCACGCTCGACGAGTACCGCAAGTACATCGAGAAGGACGCCGCGCTGGAACGACGTTTCCAGCAGGTGTTCGTCGGTGAGCCGTCGGTGGAGGACACCGTCGGCATCCTGCGCGGGCTGAAGGACCGCTACGAGGTGCACCATGGTGTGCGGATCACCGACTCCGCGCTGGTGGCGGCGGCGACGCTGTCCGACCGCTACATCACAGCCCGTTTCCTGCCCGACAAGGCGATCGACCTGGTCGACGAGGCCGCGTCGCGGCTGCGCATGGAGATCGACTCGCGGCCGGTCGAGATCGACGAGGTCGAGCGGCTGGTCCGCCGGCTGGAGATCGAGGAGATGGCGCTCGCCAAGGAAGAGGACGCCGCCTCCAAGGAGCGCCTCGAGAAGCTGCGCGCCGAGCTCGCCGACCACAAGGAGAAGCTCGCGGAGTTGACCACCCGCTGGCAGAACGAGAAGAACGCCATCGACATCGTCCGCGAGCTCAAGGAGCAGCTCGAGGCGCTGCGCGGCGAGGCCGATCGGGCCGAACGCGACGGCAACCTGGAGAAGGCCGCCGAGCTTCGGTACGGCCGCATCCCCGAGGTCGAGAAGAAGCTCGACGCCGCGCTGCCGCAAGCCGAGGCGCGCGAGGATCTGATGCTCAAGGAAGAGGTCGGCCCGGACGACATCGCCGATGTGGTGTCGGCGTGGACCGGTATCCCGGCCGGCCGGATGCTCGAGGGCGAGACGGCCAAGCTGCTGCGGATGGAAGACGAGCTGGGCAAGCGGGTCGTCGGCCAGAAGAAGGCGGTGCAGGCGGTTTCGGATGCGGTGCGTCGCAGCCGCGCGGGCGTCGCGGACCCGAACCGGCCCACGGGCTCGTTCATGTTCCTCGGCCCGACCGGCGTCGGTAAGACCGAGCTGGCCAAGGCGCTGGCGGAGTTCTTGTTCGACGACGAGCGGGCGATGGTCCGCATCGACATGAGCGAGTACGCCGAGAAGCACTCGGTGGCCCGCCTGGTCGGTGCGCCTCCGGGCTACGTCGGCTACGACCAGGGCGGTCAGCTGACCGAGGCGGTGCGCCGGCGTCCGTACACGGTGATCCTGTTCGACGAGATCGAGAAGGCCCACCCGGACGTGTTCGACGTGCTGCTGCAGGTGCTCGACGAGGGCAGGCTGACCGACGGCCAGGGCCGAACGGTCGACTTCCGCAACACGATCCTGATCCTGACGTCCAACCTGGGCGCGGGCGGGACCGAGGAGCAGGTGATGGCGGCGGTGCGCGCGGCCTTCAAGCCCGAGTTCATCAACCGCCTCGACGACGTGATCGTGTTCGACGGGCTCAACCCCGAAGAGCTGGTCCACATCGTCGACATCCAGCTCGAGCAGCTGGCCAAACGGCTGGCGCAGCGCCGCCTCACCCTGGAGGTGTCGCTGCCCGCGAAGCGGTGGTTGGCACAGCGCGGATTCGACCCGCAGTACGGCGCCCGCCCGCTGCGCCGGTTGATCCAGCAGGCCATCGGCGACCAGCTGGCCAAGCTGCTGCTGGCCGGCGACGTGCACGACGGCGACATCGTGCCCGTCAACGTCAGCCCGGACGGCGACTCGCTGGTCCTCGGCTGAGAAGGGTTTTCGGCGTGCTCGTTCGCTTTGACGTGAACGAGCACGCCGAAGCCGCAAGATGGGGACGTGATCACATCCGTTCCCGGTAAGCCCAACCTGCTCCTCGGGGCATACGACCTGGCCACGCTGGGTTACGGCGCCGAGGAGTTCTTCGTCTCCGGCACCGCCAGGTCGTATGCGACCGACGCCACGGCCGACTACACCACCCGCATCGTGGTCGTGCTCCCGGTCGATCCCGCGCTGTTCAACGGCGCCGTGATCGTCGAATGGCTCAACGTCAGCGGTGGGTTGGATACCCCCGCGGTGTGGTTGATGGCGCATCGGGAGATCGCCCGCTCGGGTTACGCCTACGTGGGGGTGTCGGCCCAACGGGTGGGCGTCGAGGGCGGCACGAGCCTGGTCGGCATCGACATGTCGCTGAAAACACAGGATCCCGAACGCTATTCGCGATTGCATCATCCGGGAGACGAGTACTCCTACGACATCTACACGCAGGTGGGGCGCCTGGTCCGCGAAGGCGCCATCGACGGGCTGCGCCCGCAGATCGTGCTCGGTGTCGGGGAGTCGCAATCGGCCGTCTTCCTGTCGACCTACATCAACGAGATCGATCCGGACGCCGCCGTGTACGACGGATTCCTCGTGCACTCGCGGTTCGGTACCAGCGCGCCGCTGGACGGCGCGAACCTGTTCGAGGGGGACGAGTCAACCCAGCAAGCTGTCCCGTTCCGGCCCGACCCCCGCGTCCCGGTCCTGGCGTTCATCACCGAGACCGACCTGGTCGGCGGCTTTCGGGTGGGGTATCACGCTGTGCGCCAACCCGATCACGACCGGCTGCGGACCTGGGAGATACCCGGTGCCGCCCACGCGGACAACTACACGATCATCGGCAGTGTCATGGACAGCGGGTGCGCACCGCTGGCCGACCTCGCGGCGGCATTCGCGCCGACCAACGAGCTCATGGGCGAGAAGCTCTCGTACAACATCAACTTCGGGCCACAGCACCACTATGTGTTGCAGGCCGCGGTCGCCCACCTGAACGACTGGGTGCGCACCGGCAGGCCCGCGTCCTCGGCGCCGCCGATCGCGTTGACCGGATCCGACCCGGTGACGCCCGAACTCGACGCCAACGGTCTTGCCAGGGGCGGCGTCCGCACGCCCTGGGTGGACGTGCCGACCGCTCGCCTCTCGGGGCTTGCTCCCGGCGAGAGCTCGATGTCGTTCATCTTCGGCTCGGGCGAGGTCTTCGGCGACGAGGCGTTGGGCAGGCTCTATCCCGGCGGTAAGGCCGACTACCTCGAACGTTTCACCGCGGCGCTGGACAGGACGATCGAGGAGGGTTTCATCCTGGCCGCGGACCGCGCCGAGATCCTCGAGTTGGCCGCGGCCAGTTTCCCCGGCGGCTGAGCGCGGCATCGCGGGCCGGCCGGGGCCGTTGGACGCTATGTGATGGGGCTGTGATCCGCTCGAGTTCGGATTTGAGGGCTACCTGCAAGTAGGCTAGGACGCAATGGTCCCGCTTTGGTTCACGCTGTCCGCGCTGTGCTTCGTCGGCGCGGCCGTGCTGCTGTATGTCGACATCGACCGTCGACGCGGGCTGGGCCGCCGGCGCAAGTCGTGGGCGAAGTCGCACGGCTTCGACTACGAACACGAATCGCACGACATCGTCAAGCGCTGGAAGCGCGGGGTGATGTCGACCGTCGGCGACGTCAGCGCCAAGAACGTCGTGCTCGGCCAGATCCGCGGCGAGGCGGTGTTCATCTTCGACCTCGAGGACGTCGCGACGGTGATCGCGCTGCACCGCAAGGTCGGCACCAATGTGGTCGTCGACCTGCGGCTCAAGGGCATCAAGGAGCCGCGCGAGAACGACATCTGGCTGCTCGGCGCGATCGGCCCGCGGATGGTGTACTCCACCAACCTCGACGCGGCGCGGCGCGCGTGCGACCGGCGCATGGTGACCTTCGCCCACACCGCACCGGACTGCGCCGAGATCATGTGGAACGAGGAGCACTGGACGCTGGTCTCGATGCCGGTCACCAGCACCCGCGCGCAGTGGGACGAGGGTCTGCGCACCGTGCGTCAGTTCAACGATCTGCTGCGCGTGCTGCCGCCGACCCCGCAGGCGATGGCCAGCCAGAGCAGCCAGGGCGCGTTGGCCCGGCGGAGCGGATCGCCGAGCCGTCCACTCACCCCGGCGGCAGGCCGCGGGGAGCCGGCACCCGACGCTCCGCCACGGCCCGAAGCCGCGCGTTATCCGCAGCAACCACCTCCTCGCCCGGACGCCAGGCGGCAACCGCCGTCGCGAAACGGCCGGCAGTCGCCGCACTACCAGCGGTAATCGCTCCCTTCCGGCGGCGCGGGGGCTCGCGACCGCGGGAAGTACCCTGAACCCATGTCTCGCCCCGTCGCCCTGATCACCGGACCGACGTCCGGCATCGGTACGGGCTTCGCGCGCAGGTTCGCCCGCGACGGCCATGATCTCGTCCTCGTCGCCCGCGACGGCGCCAGGCTCGAGCGCCTGGCCGCCGAACTGCACGACGAAGCTGGAGCGGCCGTCGAGGTGCTCACCGCCGACCTGGCCGAGGCCTCCGATCGGGCGAAGGTGGCCGACCGGCTCGCCGAGGGCGTGCAGGTCCTGGTCAACAACGCCGGGTTCGGCACCTCCGGGGAGTTCTGGAGCTCGCACTTCTCGCTGCTGCAGTCGCAGCTCGACGTCAACGTCACCGCCGTCATGCAGCTGACGCATGCTGCGCTGCCCCCGATGCTGGACGCCGGGCGCGGCACGGTGATCAACGTCGCCAGCGTGGCCGGGTTGCTGCCCGGGCGCGGTTCGACGTACTCGGCGTCCAAGGCGTGGGTGATCGCGTTCTCGGAGGGCCTCGCCAACGGCCTGGGCGGCACCGGGGTCGGGGTTCACGCCCTCTGCCCGGGCTTCGTCCGCACCGAGTTCCACCAGCGTGCGGGCATCGACATGGACGGCACGCCGTCGTGGTTCTGGCTCGAGGTCGACGACGTCGTCCGAGAGACGATGGCCGACGTCGCCAAAGGCAAGGTCGTGATCGTGCCCGGGGTCCAGTACAAGGTGCTCACCACCGGCGGCCGCGTGGTGCCGCGAAACCTGGTGCGCGCCATGACCAAAATCGTGGGTAGGGGCCGTGGCCGGACATAGGGCACCGAATACGTGCGCACGCTGATCGCGGTGCTGACCGCGGTCCTCGTCATCGCGGCATCCGCATGCTCCAAGGACGACGCGTCGGCCCATCCCTACGCCGCGCAAACCGCGACCATCGGCGAATCGCTGGCGACGCTGGGCTGGAACATGTCGGTGTCGAACCTTCGCTTCGAGGGCGACTACGCGCTCTTCGACGTCGACGCCTCGCCCTCGGAGGCCGGCGGGCCGCACGCCAAACCCGAGGACATCCGCTTCGGCCTGTACGGGGCCCTGGCGCACCCGATCGAGGCCAACGCGCTCGGTAGCTGTCGCGACGTGACAAACCTTGACTTGCAACCTCTCTCGGCCCCCGCCCCCGATCGCCTCACCGGCACCGTGTGCATCGGACCGGCGCGCGACCAGGTGCAGGTACGCGGCGTGTACGCGTACTCGCCACGCGACCGGACACCGGGCACCACCGTCGCCCATCCCGCCGCGTTCCCCGTCGGGCTGCCCGCAGTCAGGGACAACGACACCGGACTGTCGCTGCGCACCACGAGCCTCGACGCCTTCCGCGGCGACGGCGCCATGCTCGACCCCACGGTCCTGGGCGACCCGGGCGCGTTCACCGGCAACGGCTACATGCTGCTCGGGCTCGAAATCAGCGGGCTGGCAGAGCAATACCGTGAGGTCTCGCAGCAGCGCGGGGGCCCCGCGATGGTGCTGGTCGCTCCGACGCTGCCCCCGCCGGGGCTCAGCCACGCGTGCGACGTCTACGGCGCCTCGATTCTGGTGCTTCCCGACGCCTCCCGTGACTCCGTGCAGGTGAAGGCATCGCTGTGCACCCAAGGCGAGATCAACAACGCGCTGCTGTACGCGACGGTTTCGCTCATCGGCACCCACGCCGCGCTGTGGACGAAGGATGACTGAACCGCTGGAACCGGGGCCCACCGAATGGGGCGAGGGGCCCGGCGTCGGCCCGTGGCAGGGACCGCCGCCCGACGACCCGCGCTACGACCCCGAGCTGCTCCGCGACGGCGACACCCGCAATGTCGTTGACGCATACCGTTATTGGCGGCGTGACGCGATCGTCGCCGACATCGACACTCGCAGGCACGCGCTGCACATCGCGATCGAGAACTTCGGCAACGACGCGAACATCGGCGCGGTGGTGCGCACCGCGAACGCGTTCGCGGTCGACACCGTGCACATCGTCGGCAGGCGCCGGTGGAACCGCCGCGGCGCGATGGTCACCGACCGCTACCAACGGCTGCGCCACCACGACACCACCGCCGCGCTGCTCGCGTACGCCGCCGACGCGGGGCTGACGGTCGTCGCCGTCGACAACGTGCCGGGGGCCGTGCGCCTCGAGACCACTCCGCTGCCGCGGAACTGCCTGCTGATCTTCGGCCAGGAGGGGCCGGGGATCACACCCGAGGCGACGGCGGGTGCGGCCATGACCGTGTCCATCGCCCAGTTCGGCTCCACGCGCAGCATCAACGCCGGCGTCGCCGCGGGCATCGCCATGCACACCTGGATCACACAACACGGGGACCTTTCCGCGGCCTGGTAGGGCAGGATCGACACCATGGATCAGCTCTGGGCCAATCGCGCAGCCAGCGCTGAGGCCGCGGTCGCCAAGCGACACGTCAGACGCCTGTGGGGCCTGCCGGGCACCCAGCTGGGCGTCGTCGCCTGGCCGGCGACGCGGCAGCACCGGCTGTTCGGTACATGGCACTACTGGTGGCAGGCGCATCTGCTGGACAATCTCGTCGACGCCCAAGTGCGCGATCCGCGGCCCGAACGCCAGAAGGCGATAGCGCGCCAGATCCGCGCACACCGGTTGCGCAACAGCCTGTCCTGGGTCAACAGCTACTACGACGACATGGCCTGGTTGGCGCTGGCCTTGGAACGGGCGGCCACGCTCGCGTCGGTCGAGCGGCCCAAGGCGCTGAAGAAACTCTGCGACCAGTTCGTCAACGCGTGGGTGCCCGAGGACGGCGGCGGCATCCCCTGGCGCAAGCAGGACCAGTTCTTCAACGCGCCCGCCAACGGACCGGCCGCGATCTTTTTGGCGCGTTACGACCGGTTGCGCCGCGCGCAGCAGATGTCGGACTGGATCGACGAGACCCTGATCGACCCCGAGACCCATCTGGTGTTCGACGGCATCAAGGGCGGCTCGCTCGTGCGCGCGCAGTACACCTACTGCCAGGGCGTGGTGCTCGGCCTGGAAACCGAACTCGCGGCGCGCACCGACGACGCCGAGCACGCCACCCGGGTGCACCGCCTGGTGGCCGCGATCGCCGAGAACATGGCGACCGACGGCGTCATCAAGGGCGCGGGCGGCGGAGACGGGGGCCTGTTCAACGGCATCCTGGCCCGCTACCTCGCGCTGACGGCCACCACGCTGCCGCAGAACGGCGACGAGGACTCCGCGGCGCGTGACACCGCCCGCTCGCTGGTGCTGGCCTCGGCGGAGGCAGCATGGCAGAACCGTCAGGTGGTCGACGGGATGCCGCTGTTCGGCGCGTTCTGGGACCGCACCGCCGAGATCCCCACCGCCGCCGGTGGGCAGGCGCAGTTCGTGGAGGGAGCGGTCAACGCCTCGGAGGTGCCCGAGCGCGACCTGTCGGTGCAGTTGTCGGGGTGGATGCTGATGGAAGCCGCGCACGCGGTGGCCGGGGCGTGAGCACAGAGACCGGCCCGCGGATCGCCCGCCTGCTGCCCGCTCGGTTCACCAGCGACGCCAAATCCGCCAAGACGAGCGAGAACACCGCGGCCGGTCTGCTGCTGCTCTTCACGCTCGCCGCGCTGCTGTGGGCGAATTCGCCGTGGGCACACAGCTATTGGACGCTGCTCGACACCCACGTCGGGTTCACCTTCGCCGAAAGCCGTTTCGAGTTGACCGTCAAACACTTGGTCAACGACGGCCTGATGGCGTTTTTCTTCTTCATCGTCGGCCTGGAGGTCAAGCACGAGTTCGCCATCGGTGAGCTCACCGACCGAGCACGCGCGGCGGTGCCCGTGGTGGCGGCGATCGCCGGTCTTGCGGTGCCCGCGGCGATCTTCCTGCTGTTCAACCCCTCCGGTGACAACGCGCAGGCGTGGGGTGTCGTGATCTCCACCGACACCGCGTTCCTGATCGGCGCCCTGGCGATCATCAAGCCGATGTTCCCGTCCCGGTTGCGGACGTTCTTGCTGACGCTGGCCGTCGTCGACGACGTCGGCGCGCTGTGCGTGATCGCGCTGTTCTACTCCGACCGCATCGACGTTGTGCCGCTGGTCATTTCCATCGCGCTGATCGCGGCCATCGCGTCGGTGCGATTGTTGCCCGCCGCGCGCGGGCCCGCCTACGCCGCGCTCGGCTTCTCGCTGTGGGTGAGCATGTACATGGCCGGAGTGCACCCGACGCTGGCCGGCGTGGCAGTGGCGCTGCTGATCCCGGTGTACTCGCCCGAGCGCAGCCAGGTCGAGGAGGTCGTCGCGCGCATCCGGGCGTTCCGGCAGTCGCCGAACTCGCGCTACGCCCGTGAGGTGACTCGCGGTCTGCGGGACTCGATCTCGATCAACGAACGGCTGCAGACCAGCGTCGGCCCGTACGTGTCGTTTCTGGTGCTGCCGCTGTTCGCCCTCGTCAACGCCGGTGTCCAACTGGACGCCGAGAGCGTTTCGGCGGCGCTGCGCTCGCCGCTGACGTGGGGCATCGTCGCCGGCCTGGTGTTCGGCAAGTTCGTCGGCATCACCGCCGCGACATGGTTCATGCAACGCACCGGGTTGGGTGCGCTGGCGCCCGGCTTGGCCCTGCGCCGGATCGCCGGCGGTGCCGCGCTGTCCGGAATCGGTTTCACCATCTCGCTTTTCATCGTCGACATCGCGATCGACGATCCTGGTCGCAAAGAGCAGGCGATCATCGGTGTGCTGATCGCATCGGTGGTCGCGTTCCTCGTGGGTTGGCTGATCTTCCGTCTCACCGACTGGCTCAGCCCGCCGGAGCCGGTCGGGCTGAAGCTGCTTAGGCCGATCGATCCGGACCGCGACCACATCAAGGGTGAGCCCGACGCCCAGCTGACGCTCGTGGAATACGGCGACTTCGAGTGCCCGTTCTGCAGCCGGGCGACCGGGGCGATCGACGAGGTGCGCGCGCACTTCGGCAGCGAACTGCGCTACGTGTGGCGTCATCTACCGCTGGAGCGCGCCCATCCCCGGGCCTTCGATGCCGCACGGGCGAGCGAGGCGGCCTCGCTGCAGGACAGGTTCTGGGAGATGGCCCGCGAACTGTTCGGCCACCAGGACGACCTCGAGTGGTCGGACATGTACCGCTACGCCGTGGCTGCGGGTTGCGACATCGAGCGATTCGACCAGGACGTGCGCGTGCACCCGTCGGCGGTGCTGCACCACGTCCAGGACGATGCGCAGGACGCGGAGCTGATGGACCTGAACTCGACGCCGACGTTCTTCGTCAACGGCAAGCGGCACAAGGGTCCGTGGGATGCGGCCAGCTTGATCCGAGCACTCGAGAGCAGCCGGCCCGGTCGTTAACCCTGCTCGCCGGTTTCCAGCGGGGGCGTCGCGATGTCGGCTCGTTTGGCCGCGCGCCGCCGCTTGTACCACTCGATGAACATCGGCAGCACCGAGACCACGACGATCGCGACCACGATCGGTTCGAGCAGCTTCTGGATGACCTCGAACCGGCCGAGCCAGTAGCCGAGCAGCGTCAGGCCGACGCCCCACACGACGGCGCCGATCACGTTGAATAATGTGAACGCCGCGTAGCTCATCCTGGCCGCGCCCGCCGTGATCGGTGCGAGTGTGCGCACAATCGGCACGAATCGCGCGATGACGATCGCGAACGGTCCCCGCTGCTCGAAGAACACGTGAGCCTCGTCGAGGTACTTCTGCTTGAGGAATCGGGCGTCGGGCTTGAACATCGCGGTACCGACGTTGCGCCCGATCCAGTACCCCACCTGACCGCCGAGTATCGCGGCGACGGGGATGAACACCAGCAACTGCCAAAGCTGGAAGTTGATGACGTCGCCACCACCCTCGGCCAGCGCGGCCGTGCCCGCGGCCAGCATGCCCGCCACGAACAGCAGCGAGTCACCCGGCAGGACCGGGAACAGCACCCCGGACTCAACGAAGATGACCACCAGCAGCCCGACCAGAGCCCACGTGCCGAAGTAACCGAGCAGCGTCATCGGATCGAGGAAATCCGGCATGAGCGCCAGCCGGTCGGTCGCCGCGAGGGCCGAGGTGGTCATGGCTCACCAAGATACCGGCGTCGCGACGACGGTCCGCCCGCGCGCAGGGGATGCGCCCGGCCGTCGTTCGTCACTAATGTCTGTCTATGCCCACTCACAAGGCGGTTCTCGTCGAATCCGTCGGCGGTTCTCTCACCCTCTCCGACGTCGAGACGACGCCGCCCCCGCCGCGGCACGTGCGGATCGCCGTCGCGGCGTGCGGTGTGTGCGGCACCGACCACGGTTTCGTCGCCGGCGGTTTCCCCAACCTGAACTGGCCCATCACGCTGGGCCACGAGGTCGCCGGGACCGTCGCCGAGGTGGGCCCGGACGTCGAGGACTTCGCCGTCGGTGATCGCGTCGCCGTCGGATGGTTCGGCGGCAACTGCAACCGCTGCGTGCCCTGTCGCAAGGGCCAGTTCATGCAGTGCGAACGCATGCAGGTGCCGAGTTGGCACTACCCCGGCGGTTACGCGGAATCGATGGTCGCGCCCGTCACCGCGCTCGCGCGCATTCCCGAGGAACTGTCGTTCGCCGAGGCCGCGCCGATGGGTTGCGCGGGCGTCACCACCTTCAACGGCCTGCGCCAGACGAGGGCGAAATCCGGCGACCTGGTGGCCGTGCTCGGTGTGGGCGGCCTCGGCCACCTGGGCGTGCAGTTCGCACGGGCGATGGGCTTCGAAACCGTGGCGATCGCGCGCGGTGCCGACAAGGAGGCCGACGCCCGCGAACTGGGCGCCCACCATTACATCGACTCGAGGGCCGTCGATGTCGCCGCGGCGCTGAAGGACCTCGGCGGTGCCGCGGTGGTGTTGGCGACTGCCGCCAATTCGCAGGCGATGGCCGACACCGTCGGCGGCCTGGCTCCCCAGGGTGAGCTCGTCATCATCGGCGTCACGGCCGACCCCCTGCCGATCGCCCCGATCCAGTTGATCAACGACGGGTTGAGTGTCAGCGGCCACCCGTCGGGCACCTCGCGCGATGTCGAAGAGACCATGCACTTCGCCGTGCAGAGCGGGGTGCGCGCCAGGATCGAGGAGCGACCGCTGGCCGAGGCCGCCGAGGCCTTCGCCGCGATGGAGGAGGGCCGCGCGCGGTACCGCATGGTCTTGACCATGTGAATCGGCCGCCGCGGTGGGATAATCACCGAAACCGGCAAGAGGAGGGCTCATGCCCATCGCAACGCCCGAGGTGTACGGGGAAATGCTCGACCGGGCCAAGGAGCACGGTTACGCCTTTCCCGCGATCAATTGCACGTCATCGGAGACCATCAACGCCGCCATCAAGGGCTTCGCCGACGCCGGCAGCGACGGGATCATCCAATTCTCCACGGGCGGAGCGGAATTCGCGTCCGGTCTCGGTGTCAAGGACATGGTCACCGGTGCGGTCGCTCTGGCCGAGTTCGCCCACGTCATCGCCGATAAGTATCCGGTCACGGTGGCGCTGCACACCGACCACTGCCCCAAGGACAAGCTCGACACCTACGTGCGCCCCCTGCTCGCGATTTCGCAACAACGGGTCTCCGGCGGTGGGCAGCCGCTTTTCCACTCGCACATGTGGGACGGCTCGGCGGTCCCGCTCGACGAAAACCTCGAGATCGCACGCGAATTGCTGAAGGACGCCGCGGCGGCGAAGATCGTGCTGGAGATCGAGATCGGCGTCGTCGGCGGCGAAGAGGACGGCGTCGCCAACGAGATCAACGACAAGCTGTACACGACGGCCGAGGATTTCGAGAAGACCGTCGAGGTGCTGGGCGCGGGCGAACACGGCCGCTACCTGCTGGCGGCGACGTTTGGCAACGTGCACGGCGTGTACAAACCGGGCAACGTCAAACTCCGGCCCGAGATCCTCGACGAGGGGCAGAAGGTCGCCGCAGCCAAGCTCGGATTGGATTCGGACGCAAAGCCTTTCGATTTCGTCTTCCACGGCGGCTCAGGTTCGCTCAAGTCCGAGATAGAGGACGCGTTGCGCTACGGCGTGGTGAAGATGAACGTCGACACCGACACCCAATATGCCTTCACCCGACCGGTCGCGGCGCACATGTTCACCAAGTACGACGGCGTGCTGAAGATCGACGGTGAGGTCGGGGACAAGAAGGCCTACGATCCGCGCAGCTATCTGAAGAAGGCCGAGGCGTCGATGACCGAACGCGTCGTCGAGGCGTGCCGGGATCTGCACAGCGCCGGCCGTTCGGTCACCGCCGACCGGTGATCACTGAGGCGCCTGGCAGATCTTCCACTGGTCGTCGCGGAACTCCAGATCGAAGCTGCGCGTCGAGCGGGTCTGCGGGGCGTACGCCATGAAGGCGGTGACGTTCGCCTCGGCGTGGTCGCCGTTGATCACCACCTGGTCGATGCTCGCTACCACCGGATACTGCTTTGCGGCCGCGACTCGTTCATGGATCTCCGCCCAGGTCTTGTCGTCGTACCTGACGTAGCTGTCCCGCTTGCTCCCGCAGGTGATGCTGCGCAGTTTCGCCAGATCGCCGCTCTGGATCGCGCTGTCGAAGTCGGAGATGGTGTTGCGGACCATCTCCTCCTGCGACGCCTTCGGCGTCGAATCCCTGGTCAACAGCACCGTGCCCAGCACCGCGATCGCCACGAGCGCGGCGATGACCAGCACGACGGCCACCACCCAACCCCAGCTACGGCGCTGCTGCGGCGGCCTGGGCGCTTCACCCCGTGGCGGAATGACCTGCGGGGCAACGGGTTTCTGGCCGGGGGAGGCGAACACCTCGGTTGCCGGTTCGGTCGGGGTGTCGATCCGCTGCGTCGTGCCCGCGTCGAACCCGGACGGTGCGGTGAACCGGCGCTCGCCCTCGTTGACGGCCACCGCCGGCTCGGTCGCGGGTTGGGCGGTCGACATCACCTCGGTCGCGGGTTCGTGATCGGCGTGCGGTTCGATCACCTCGGTGGCCGGTTCGGCCCCGTCTTGGGCCTCCTCCGTCGGCGAAGCGTCGCCGCTTTGGGGGTTCTCGGAGGCGTGAACGTCCGAGGCGTCCGATCCCTCCGGATGTTCTTCCGGCTGGTCAGGCCCTGATGGATTCGACATGCCCGCTGCGGTCCTCCCTTACGACGCTACGGCGGGAAGCTTAGTCATCGCTCGGGCATGCGCGCTCGGACCCGTGCGGTGCCGGCGGCGTCGGCTCGCACGGGCACAATGGGGTCATGACAGGGATGGGTGATCTCCTCGGGCCGGATCCGGTACGGCTGCCCGGCGACAGCGAGGCGGAAGCCGAACTCGCCTCGGGCGAGAAGCCCGCGATCGTGGCGGCCGCGCATCCGTCCGCGTCGGTCGCTTGGGCGACGCTGGCCGAGGAGGCGCTCGAGGACGACAGGGCGATCACCGCGTACGCGTATGCGCGCACCGGATACCACCGCGGGCTGGATCAGCTGCGCCGCAACGGCTGGAAGGGCTTCGGTCCGGTGCCCTACAGCCACGAGCCCAACCGTGGTTTCCTGCGCTGTGTCGCCGCCCTGGCCCGTGCGGCCGACGCGATCGGCGAGACCGACGAGAACCAGCGCTGCCTGGATCTGCTCGACGACTGCGATCCGTCGGCGCGGGCCGAACTCGGGCTCGCCTGACTACTCCGCCTCGCAGTTGCAGTCACCGGCACCGTCACCCGGTTCCACCTGAACCGTCGCATGGTCCAGCCCGCGTTCGGTCAGCACGGCGCGCGCATCGTCGAGCACCAGCGCCGAATCGCGGTCGCTGGTCAGATGCGCGGTGACCATGTCCTTGCCCGGCACCAGCGTCCAGACGTGCAGGTCGTGCACGTCGGTGACGCCCTCCACCGCACACAGCGCGCTCCGCAGCTCCTCCACGTCGATGTGCGCGGGTGAGGACTCCGAGAGGATCCGCAGTGCCGCCCGCGCCAACGAGAACGCCCGCGGCAACACCCACAGCGCGACGAACACAGCGACCACGACGTCGGCGTACGGCCAGTGCGTCGTGACCGTTACGATGCCCGCGATCAGCACCCCGATGCTGCCGACGGTGTCGGCGACGACCTCCATGTAGGCGCCCTTGACGGCCAGGCTCTCCTCGGAGTGCGAGCGCAGCAGCAGCACCACGACGGCGTTGGCCGCCAACCCCGCCAGCGCGACGACGATCATCGGCACACCGGGCACCTCGGGCGCGTGGCCGAGCCGTTCGATCGCCTCGAAGAGGATGAACCCCGCGACTCCGAGAAGGAGCACAGCGTTGGCGACGGCGGTGAACACCTCGGCGCGGTGCCACCCGTATGTGCGCGCGGGGGAGGCGCTGCCGCGGCGGGCGAGAAGGACCGCGGTCAGACCCATGAACATCGCGACCAGATCGGTCAGCATGTGCCCGGCGTCGGCCAACAGCGCGATGGAGTCGATGAGCAGCGCCGTGACGAGCTCGACCACGAAGAAGGCGGTGAGGATCGCCGCGGCGATGACCATCCGGCTGACGCGGGTGTCGCCTCTGCTGTGATCGTGGCCGGCGCCCATGCCAGCAATCTATGCGCAAGTCCGCATATGTCGCAAGGGTGTGCGCCCCGCGTCGCGGATGCCTAGAACCAGGCCGACCAGAAGCGGGTCAGATCGCTGCCCAGCCACACCAGCGGGCGCGCCACGCCGGAGAAGTCGAAGAACCACAGCACCAGCTGCCAGAACCACCGGTTGAGGCCGGGGCTGAAGAGCAGCAACAGCAGGACCAGCAGCCCCCACTGCTTGGCCGGGGCCACGGCTCGTTGCGTCTGCGGGCTCAGGTGCGGCTCGAGCGCGCCGTATCCGTCGAGCCCGGGCACCGGAAGCATGTTCAGCACGAACGCGGTCACTTGGAGGAAGCCCAGGAACGCCATGCCGGCCCAGAAGACGCCGTGCGCGGGGTCGAAGAGCGCGCTCGTCAGGATGAGCAGCAGCGCCGCGAACGCCAGGTTGGTGAACGGCCCGGCGAGGCTGACCACGCTGCGCTGCCGTGGGGTCATCCAGCCGGTGCGGACGTACACCGCGCCACCGGGCAGGCCGATCCCGCCGATCGCGATGATCAGCACCGGCAACCCGATCGACAACAGCGGATGGGAGTACTTGAGCGGGTTGAGCGTGAGGTAGCCGCGTGTCGCGACGTCCCGATCGCCGAACCGCCACGCGGTGTACGCGTGGGCGAACTCGTGTACGCACAGCGACACCAGCCAGCCCGCGATCACGAACGTGAACACCCCGACGTAGGCGAGCGGCCGCGAGGTGTCCGTCGTGCACGTCCACGCCACGACGCCACCGGCGACGGTGGCCGCCACGATGGCCAGGAAGACGGGGCTGGGCCGCACCGACTGGTGCAGCGGACGAACACTCACGCGTCGACGCTACCGGAGGTCAGACGACCCGCAGCCAGCCTTCGGTGTGCCGGTAGAACGTCGAGCGCCGGACCGGACGCGGGGCCATCACCCCGTCGCGGACCACGAATGCGCCGGTGCTGCCGAGCTGGGCGGCACGCCCGGTGACCCACCGGCGCGGCCGCATATGGCGCGACAGCACGCTCGCGCGCAGGCCCGGCATCGTCGTCGTCGGCTCGATGCGCACCCCGGTCACGGCGCCGTCGAACAGCACCTCGTCGTCGACCACCGCCTCGCCGGTCAGCTCGGCCGGCGGCGAACCCTTCTCCAGCCCGCTCTCCCCGAGCCAGAAGGCGGCCCCCACCAGGGCGGTTCCCCGGTCGTCGCGGATCAGTGGCACCCGGGTGGCGTTCCCGTGAAGCGCCCGGCGTGCGTGCCACGGCCGCCGCACGTGGGCCACCTCGACACCGAGCCGGTCGGTGCGCAGCAGCCCGGTCAGCACGGTCGCCAGGTCGGCGTCGGAGCCGAGAACGATCAGGCGCCGACAGGGGGCATCCGCCGTGTCGGCGACCGGTATCCCGCGCAGCGCACGCGGCAGCCGACGCTTGCCGAAACGCAACACCACGACGTCAGCGGTGTTCAAGTTCGGCTCCTCGCAAGTGGCTGGGATAGGGTGGCTCACCGGCTGCAACAAGGTTTCGTGCAAGAGTAGCCGGGAATTGCGAGGTCCTAGCCATGCCGGCAATCGTGCTCATCGGTGCGCAGTGGGGCGACGAGGGCAAAGGAAAAGCCACCGATCTGCTCGGTGGCCGCGTCCAGTGGGTCGTGCGGTATCAGGGCGGCAACAACGCCGGCCATACCGTGGTTCTGCCGACCGGTGAGAACTTCGCCCTGCACCTCATCCCGTCGGGAATCCTGACGCCGGGCGTCACCAACGTCATCGGCAACGGCGTCGTGGTCGACCCGGGTGTGCTGCTGACCGAACTGCAGGGCCTCGTCGACCGCGGCGTCGACACCGAGCGGCTGCTGATCTCCGCCGACGCCCACCTGCTGATGCCGTATCACGTCGCGATCGACAAGGTCGTCGAGCGGTACGCCGGCAGCAAGAAGATCGGCACGACCGGACGCGGTATCGGACCCTGCTACCAGGACAAGATCGCCCGCATCGGCATCCGCATGGCCGACGTGCTCGACCCGGTGCTGCTGGCCGAGAAGATCGAGGCCGCACTGGAGTTCAAGAACCAGGTGCTGGTGAAGATCTACAACCGCAAGGCGCTCGAGGCCGCGGAGGTGGTCGACAACCTGCTCGGTCAGGCCGAGGGGTTCAAGCACCGCATCGCCGACACCCGCTACCTGCTCAACACGGCGCTGGAGAAGGGCGAGACGGTGCTGCTGGAGGGCTCCCAGGGCACCCTGCTCGACGTTGACCACGGCACGTATCCCTTTGTGACGTCATCGAATCCGACGGCCGGCGGTGCCGCCGTGGGGTCGGGTATCGGGCCGACCCGGATCACCACGGTGCTCGGCATCCTCAAGGCCTATACGACGCGCGTGGGCTCGGGGCCGTTCCCGACCGAGTTGTTCGACGAGAAGGGCGAATACCTGTCCAAGACGGGCGGCGAGTTCGGCGTGACGACGGGCCGGCGGCGGCGGTGCGGATGGTTCGACGCCGTGATCGCCCGATACGCCACCAGGGTCAACGGCATCACCAACTACTTCCTCACCAAGCTCGACGTGTTGTCCAGCCTCGAGACCGTGCCGGTGTGCGTCGGCTACCGGGTGAACGGCAAGCGGTTGGACGACATGCCGATGACCCAGTCCGACATCGCGCACGCCGAGCCGATCTACGAAGAGCTGCCGGGCTGGTGGGAGGACATCTCCGGCGCCCGCGAATTCGACGACCTGCCGGCCAAGGCGCGTGACTACGTGCTGCGGGTGGAAGAGCTTGCCGGGGCCCATGTTTCGTGCATCGGCGTCGGCCCCGGACGGGACCAGACCATCGTGCGCCGCGACATCCTGGCAACCGAACGATGAGCGCCGACTACGGGCTCGACCCGCGGCGTGTCGACCCCGAATACGACCGCCACGGCGGGTTCCCGGTGTACGAGCCGGCCCAACCCGGACCCGGTTTCGAACGTTTCCTCACCGCGATGCGCCAGGCGCAGGACCTCGCCGTCTCCGCGGACCCGGCCCCGGACACCTGGGACGAGGCGGCCGACCGGGTCGAGGAACTGGTCAAGCTGCTCGATCCCTACCGCGCCCGCGAAGGTGTCGGTCCCGCCAACCGGACACCGTCGCTGCCGGGGGCGGGCAGCTTGCTGATGCCGCCGTGGATGGTCACCAAGTTCGAGGCCGACGGCGTCGAACTCGAGGTCACGTTCAGCCGTTACCACGTGGGTGGTAACTCCGCCGTGCACGGCGGCGTGCTGCCGCTGCTGTTCGACTCGATGTTCGGCATGGTGATCCACGCCGTGGGCCGGCCGATCAGCCGCACCGGCTTCCTGCACGTCGACTACCGCAAGGTGACCCCGATCGACACCAAGCTCACCGCGCGCGGATGGCTGCGTGAAGCCCAGGGGCGCAAGGCGTTCGTCAACGCCGAATTGCGTGACCCCGAGGAAAATCTGCTCGCCGAGGCGAACGGGTTGATGATCCAGTTGCTCGCCGGACAGCCGTGAGGCCGCTTCGCTGACGGATTCGTAGCGGACGGAAAATCGCGATCCGCCCGCACTTTCGTGATCCCGGTGTCACGATCACGGCGTGACGACCGAGCAGGCCGACCGGCGGCCCCGACGCCTGACCACACCGCGCTCGGCCGCGCTGGCCGGTGTCGCGTTCGCGCTGTTGTTCGGGGCCGTCGTTTATCTGGTCCGCACCGCGATTCCCGACAGCGGCGACGCCCGTATGCGGGTGGCCGGCGTGCTGATGCCGTTCGCCGGCATCGCGTTCCTGTGGTTCATCGGCGTGGTGCGTGACGGTTTCGGCGGCTACGAGGACAGATTCTTCTCGACGGTTTTCCTCGGGAGCGGACTACTGTTCCTTGCACTGATGTTCGCGGCGTCGGCCGTCAGCGTCGCCGTCGGGCACAGCAGCGGCGAGGTGTGGGAGTTCGGGCACACCCTCGTCATGTCTTTGAGCAAGACGTATGCGCTCCGCATGGCGGCGGTGTTCATGATCTCGCTGGCCACGATCTGGCTGCGCACCCGGTTGATGCCCCGCTGGCTGGCTATCGGCACATACGTCGTGGCGGTAGGGGTGCTGCTCGCCGCCGACATCAGCATGTGGCTGACGCTGATCTTCCCGGCGTGGGTATTGGCGGTCAGCGTCGTGCTTCTCGTCCGTCCTCGCCCCGGTTAGTCGACCAGCCGCAAAGCCTGTGAGGGACAGAGCTTCACGGCTTCGCGGGCGCGGTCGAGTTCGTCGTCGGGCACCTCATCGACCAGCACCACGACGATGCCGTCGTCGTCCTGGTCGAAAACGGCATCGGCCGACATCACGCAGTTGCCAGCCTGGATGCAGACGTCGCGGTCGGCGTGCACCTTCACTTCTCGTCACCTCCAATCGACTGACAGCGACTTCAGACCGTAGATGAAGTGGAACGACCGGAACTGCACATCGCCGAAGTCCTCGGCCAGTCGCAGCGCCGGGAAGCGTTGCAGCAGAGCGGGAAACGCGACCCGCATCTCCATTCGGGCCAGCGGTGCGCCGAGGCAGTGGTGTACGCCGTGGCCGAATGCGAGGTGACCCGCGGCGCCGCGGCCGATGTCGAGAACGTCGGGGTCGTCGATGAAGTCGGGATCGCGATTGGCCGACGGCAGCGACGCGAACACCAGCTGGCCGGCCGGGATCGCGACACCGGCGATCTCGACGTCGGTGGTCGTGATGCGTGGGATCGCGCTGTGCACGATCGACAACCACCGCAGCAGCTCTTCGACCGCGGGTCCGACCGCATCGGGATCGTCGCGGACGGCGGCGAGCTGATCGGGATGCCGGAGCAGGGCAAGCGTGCCCAATCCCAGCATGTTCGAGGTGGTTTCGTGGCCGGCGAGCAGCAGCAGCCCGGCGATGCCGACCAGTTCGTCGTCGGTGAGCTCGGCGCCGTGTTCCCGGACCAGCATGCCGAGGATGTCGTCGCCGGGCCTGCGCCGGGCGCGCTCGACCAGCGACCGCATGTACGCCCGACCGGCGCGCTGCAGTTCGAGGCGCTCGGTGAACGGAAGCGACAGATCCAGCTGGCGCGCGCTGCGGTGCTGGAAATCATCGCGGTCCTCGTACGGCACGCCGAGCAGTTCGCAGATGACCAGCGATGGGATCGGCAATGCGAAGTGCTCGACGAGATCGGCGGGGGCACCGGCGGTTTCCATCATGTCCAGGTGCGTCGAGACGATCTCGAGGATGCGGGGCTCGAGCCGCTTGATCCGCCGGATCGTGAACTCCGGGGTGAGCATGCGGCGCAGTCGCTGGTGTTCCGGCGGGTCGAGGCCGAGCAGGTTGCCGGCACGCGAACTGGCCAGCTCCTCCTCCGACAGCGTCGGCGCACCCGGGAGGACGAAGCCCGGCGGGCGGCCGTTGGAGAACCGCTCGTGGTCGGACAGCACCTGTTTGACGTCGTCGTGCCGGGTGACCAGGTACACGGTCATGCCGAAGGAGTTGACGACCGTGCGGACGCCGGAGGTCTCGCGGATCTCGGTCAGCGCCGGGGTCGGATCGAACGCGTCGCGACGCATGTGCAGCGGCGGCAGTTCCGGTGCTTGCGTCATGACACGACGCTACCCGCTAGCCCGGATCGGCGGCTTTGAGTGCCGGCCACCAGATGCGCGGCCCGATCAGCGTGAACAGCGCCGGGATGATCACCGTGCGCACGACGAACGTGTCGAGCAGGATGCCGAGGCCGACGATGATGCCGATCTGCGTCAGCACGATCAGAGGCAGCACGCCGAGCACGCAGAACACCGCGGCCAGCACGATGCCCGCGCTGGTGATCACCGCACCGGTCGCCGATACCGCCCGCACGATGCCGCCGCGGGTGCCGTACTCAGGAGTTTCCTCACGCGCCCTGGTGACCAGGAAGATCGTGTAGTCGACGCCGAGGGCGACGAGGAACAGGAACGCGAACAGCGGCGTGGTGTTGTCGAGCGCGGGGAAGCCGAACACGTGCACGCTGGCCCAGCCGCCCAAGCCCAGCGCGGCCAGGGCGCTCAGCACCGTGACCGCAACGAGGATCAGCGGCGCGAGCGCGGCGCGCAGCAACACGTACAGCACCGCGAGCACGACGATCAGGATCGCCGGGATGACGACCGCACGGTCGCGGGAGGCGGAGGCGCTGGCGTCGCGGGCGGTGGCGTCGGATCCGCCGACCAGAGCGTCCGGGTCGGCTGCTCGCACCGAATCACGGAGGGCGTCAACGGTTTCGAAGGCGCGGTCCGAGGCGGGTTCGGCGTCGAGCACGACCGACCACTGCGTCAGGCCGTCGGGGGTTTCGCCGGCGGGATTGGCCGACACCACGCCGGGTGTCTCAGTGATTGCGCGTTGCACCTCGGCGGCGCGGTCGGTGGACGCGATGACGCGGGTGGGGTCCGTCAGGCCGCTGGGGAAGTGCTCGGCCAGCCGCGAGTACCCGCTGACCGACTCGGCCTGCACGCGGAACTGTTCGGTCTGCGACAGTCCGATCGGGGTGGCCGTCAACCCGATGCACAGCAACGCGAGACCGGCGATCGCGACGGTCGCGACGCGCCCGGGCCTGCGGGCCACCGATTCCGCGATGCGGTGCCACAGGCCGCTGTCGGTGAGCACCCGGTCGCCGGTCTTCGGGATGAACGGCCAGAACAGTCGCTTGCCGAACAGCCCGAGCAGCGGTGGCAGCACCAGCAGCACGAACACCGCGGCGACGACGAGGCCGGCGGCGGCCTGCACGCCGAGGCTGCGCACGCTCGGCGACGACGCGAGCACCAGCGTCAGGAGCGCGAGCACCACGGTCGCATTGCTGGCGACGATGGCCGGTCCTGCGCGGCGCACCGCGATGTTCAGCGCGTCGTGGTGGTTCTCGGTGCGGCCCAACTCTTCTCGGTACCGCGAGATGAGCAGCAGCGCGTAGTTGGTGCCCGCGCCGAACACCAGCACGCTGGTGATACCCGACGTGGAACCGTCCGGGCTCATGCCGACCGCCTGGGCGACGGCGGTTCCCAAGACGGCGGCCACCCGGTCGGCGAATCCGATGACCGCCAACGGCACCAGCCACAACACCGGCGACCGGTAGGTGACGATCAGCAGCAGAGCCACCACAGTCGCGGTGACCGCGAGCAGCGTGAAGTTGGCGCCGGAGAACGAGTTCGCGATGTCGGCGCCGAAGGCCGGACCGCCGGTTACCTCGGTGCGCAAGCCGCCGGGCAGGCCCTCCGCGGCTTGGGCGCGGACCTTCTTCACCTCGTCGGTGAGCTCGAAGCCGCTGAGCTCGGAGCTCATCGGGATCACCGCCAATGCGGCGGCGCCGTCCTCGGACACCTGCGCGCCGGGCCATTTCCGCTCGACGGCACCGGTGTCGGCGGGGCTCAGCGGCGCGCCGTCGGTGCGCGTGATCACGACGATCGCGGGAACCTGCTCGCCGCCGGGGAATTGCCCTCGCAGCGCGTCAACGCGTGCGGACTCGGCGTCGTCGGGGACGGGCACGGGCGACCGCGAGCTCGAGTCGTCGCTGCCGACCAACGCCATCAGCGCGCCGGACAGGAGCACCACGAGCACCGCGAGGATCCAGGAGAGTCGGCGGGACATGCCTACAAATATTTCAAAAACTTAACTAATAATCAAACCGGCCTCGCCGACTCGGCCTATGCTTTCGGCGTGCCAGAGGACCGCGACGCGCTCGAGGCGGCGATCGCCGCCGACGTGCGGGCGATGAACGCCGAATCCGATGAGATCGGCCGGCTGTTCGCGAGCCGACATGAGGTCGCGGCGAACGACTTTCGCGCACTGCTCCATGTGATGGTCGCCGAGACCGAGGGAGCGCCGTTGACGGCGGGGGACCTGCGCAAGCGGATGGGCATGTCGGCCGCGGCCATCACCTACCTCGTCGAGCGGATGATCACCTCGGGCCACTTCCGGCGCGAATCGGATCCCCGTGACCGCCGCAAGGTGATCCTGCGGGTGGCCGATCACGGAATGGACGTCGCCCGAGGGTTTTTCACCCCGCTCGGGGAAAGCACCCGCGACGCGCTGGCCGGCCTTCCCGATGAGGATCTGACCGCGGCGCATCGCACGTTCGGTGCGCTGATCGAGGCCATGCGCAGGTTCCGCAACGAGCTCGAACGGTCCGCTATCTCGAGTTGAGGGTCGCCTCTTCCAGGTCGAGGTTGCGCAACACCGAGCGCAGCACCTCGTCGTCGATGCGGCCGCCGTCGCGCTCGGCGATGAACGCCGCCCGCTCCGCGGCCAGCATTTCCAGCCGCAGCCGGCGAAACGCCGCGGACGGGCTCTCGTCGGTGTCGGCCGCCGTGCCGGTGGCACCGCGGCTGAGCCGCTCGAACGCCGACTTGCGCCGCTGAGCGTTCCAGGCGCGCAGCACATCGCCGGCTTTGGCGGGCACCTCGCCGGCCTGGCCGTCGGTCAGCAGCTCCTCGAGCCGCTCGGCGGCCGCCCGCGACGCCTTGTCCTGCGCCGCCGCTTCGGCACGGGCGTCGGCGGCCGCCTCGCCGCCGGTCACCCCGAGCCGACGGATCAGCCACGGCAACGTCAACCCGTGCAGCAGCAGCGTGCCAACCACCACGACGAACGTCAGGAACACCAGCTGAGGCCGGCCGGGGAACGGGGTTCCGGACAGCGTCGCGAGCGGAACACCGAAGGCGGCGGCCAGCGACACCACGCCGCGCATGCCGGCCCACCCCAGCACGAACACCTGCGCCGGGGTGGGAGCCGGTTCGTCGCGGCGGATCCGCGGTGAGAGCAGCCGCGGCAGATACGCGAACAGGTACATCCATACGATGCGCACCACGATGACGGTCGCCACCACCGCCGCCGAGGCGACCGCGATCGTCGCCGCCGATATCCCGGCCAGCTCGCTCACCACCTTCGGCAGCTGCAAACCGATCATCAGGAACGCGAACGATTCCAGCACCAGCTGAACGGCCTTCCACACGGCGAAGTCCTGCAGCCGGGTGGCGTAGCTGGCGCGGGTCGAGCGCTGCCCGGCGATCAGCGCGGCCACCACGACCGCGAGCACGCCGGAGCCGCGGATCTCCTCGGCGGCCAAATAGATCAGGAACGGCGCGACCAGGCCGAGGGCGCTCTCGGCGAGCGGATCGTCGAGGCGCCATCGAATCCACGACAGCAGCGCCCCCAGCACCGCGCCGACCACGACGCCGCCCGCCGCCGCGAGGGCGAACGTGGCCAGGCCGTCGCCCCAGCTCGTCGCGGCCCCGACCGCCGCGGCGAGCGCCACCTTGTACGCGGTCAGCGCGGTCGCGTCGTTGAGCAGGCTCTCGCCGCCGAGCAGCGTCATCGTGCGCCGCGGCAGCCCCACACGACGGCCGATCGCGGTGGCCGACACCGCGTCTGGCGGGGCGACGATCGCGCCCAGCGTCAACGCGGCGGGGATCGTCAACTCCGGAACGGTGTGGAAGGCCACCACGCCGACCGCGACCGTCGTCGCCAGCGGCAGGCCGACCGCCAGCAGCGCGATCGGGCGCACATTGCGGCGCAGGGCCAGGTAGCTGCTCTCGATGCCCGCCGACCACAGCAGGGGCGGCAGGATCACGAAGAGCACCAGGTCCGGGTCGAGTTCGATGTCGCCAAGGCCGGGGATCAGGCCCGCCGCGAGCCCGGCGACGACGAGCGCGAGTGGTGCCGAGAGGTCGAATCGGCGCGCCAGCGCCGCCAGCAGCACCGACACCACGAGAACCGCGAGCAGTGAGGCAGCCACGATGCCGAACCCTCCTTTCCGCCGCCCGTATGTTGGTCGGCATGCTGAGCAGACCACGTCCGCGCGACGTCCGCTCGACGGCGTTACCGGGTACGCGATGACGTCTGGCAGGCTGGATCCCCGATGACTGATACCTCTGACGCAGCGGCCGACGCCGGGGATCCGGTGACCGATCCCGAACCGGTCTCCGGCGCCTCCGCCGCCTCGGCGGTGATGTTGCTCGGCTCCGGTGAACTGAGCCGGGAGTTGGCGCTGGCGTTTCAGCGGCTGGGCACCGAGGTCATCGCGGTGGACCGGTACGCCGACGCCCCAGCGCACGGCGTCGCCGACCGGCCGGTCGTGGCGAAGATGAACGACGCGGAGGAACTGACCGCGCTCATCGAAAAGGAGAACCCGCGCTACGTGGTGGCCGAGGCGGGCGTCATCGCGGCCGATGCGCTGATCGCGATCGCCGAACGCGGCGCCGCGGAGGTGTTTCCCACCCCACGCAGCACCCGGCTGTCGCTGGATCGGGAAGGCCTGCGCCGGTTGGCCTCCGACGAGCTTGGCCTGCCGACCGCTCCGTTCTGGTTCGCGGGATCGGCCGAGGAGCTGAGCGCGGTCGCACAGCACGCCGGTTTCCCGTTGGTGGTCAAGCCGATCGCTTCGGCCGCCGGCGAAGGTGAGTCGGTGCTGGTGCGCGCCGAGGACGTCGAGCCCGCCTGGCAGCGCGCGGTCGCCGCCGGCCGGATCCCGCACGGCCGCGTGATGGTCGAGTCGGTGGTCGAGATCGATTTCGAGGTCACACTGCTGACCATCCGCACGGTCGGAGCGACCGGACCCGCGGTGCACTTCTGTGAGCCGATAGGGCACCGCCAGGCCGACGGCGATGTGCTCGAGTCGTGGCAGCCGCAGCGGTTGACGCCCGCCGCACTGGACTCCGCGAAGTCGATCGCCGCGCGGATCGTGAACTCGCTGGGCGGGCGCGGGGTGTTCGGTGTCGAGTTGCTGGTGCGCGGGGACGAGGTCTACTTCGACACCGTGCGTCCGCGCCCGCACGACAGCGGGCTGGTCACGCTGCGCTCGCAGCGGCTCTCGGAGTTCGAGTTGCATGCCCGCGCGATCCTCGGGCTGCCGGTCGACACGATCATGATCTCGCCCGCCGCCGCGGAGGTCGTTTACGCGGGTGCGGAGGCGACGCCGGCGAACGGCCGGGATCCGCAGGCGGTGCTGGCCGAGGCGCTCGCGGTCGCCGAGAGCGACGTCGCGCTGTTCAATCGTCCCGACGAGACCGAGGAGAAGCGGCGGCTGGCGGTGGCGCTGGCCACCGCACCCGACCCGATAGTCGCCCGTGACCGCGCCCGACGCGTCACGGCCGCGCTGCGCAGGCTCTGGTAGCGGTGTCGGATTCGGAGGCCACCCCCGGCGACCGGCAGACCGCGGCGCCGTTCCTGATCGCCCTCACAATCTTTGTGCTCGTGGTGATCGCAATATGGCTGCTGAACCTGTTCGACGACCGAGGCGAGCCCGCCGACCAGCAGGTGGCCCGCGCCGCGGTCGGGCAGAACGATGCACTACAGCGACAGAACTACTCCGACTTCCGCGGCTACACCTGTGCGGCGCACGCCCACGACGAAACCGAAGTGCTTACCGCCCAACGTGATTCGGTCGCCCAGCGCGGTGAGCGGTTCGTCGACGACGTCACCGACGTCGCGATCGACGGTGACCGCGCGACCGCCAAGGTGACCTACCACTTCGACAAGTCGCCCGACGACAAGAAAATCGTCGACATGACCTTCATCCGCGACGGCGATGCGTGGAAGGTCTGTTCCCCCGGTCCCAGGTAGCTGTGGGACACTCAACGACCGTGAGTTACGCCGGAGACATCACGCCCGAAGAGGCTTGGAAGCTGCTGACCGGCACCCCCAACGCGGTGCTGGTGGACTGCCGCACCGACGCCGAGTGGCGCTTCGTCGGTGTCCCCGACCTGTCGTCGCTGCAGCGCGAGGTCGTGTTCATCGAGTGGAACCGCACCGACGGCACGCACAACGACGCGTTCGTCGACGAGTTGCGCCGCGAGATGACCGGTCCCGAGGTTGGCCCGGTGGTCTTCCTGTGTCGCTCGGGCAACCGGTCGATCGGCGCGGCCGAGGCCGCCACCGAGGCCGGAATCGCGCCGTCGTACAACGTCCTCGACGGCTTCGAGGGCCACCTCGACGAGGAGGGGCACCGCGGCGGGACCGGATGGAAGGCCGTCGGACTGCCCTGGAAGCAGTCATGAGTTCCCATCCTGAAGATTCGGTTCCGTCCGTCCGGACACCCGCCGAGCTGCCCGAGGGGGTCAGTCAGGCGACCATCGGCGTGCGCGGTGGACTGTTGCGGTCGGAATTCGAGGAGACCGCCGAGGGGCTGTTCCTCACGTCGGGCTATGTCTATGCCTCCGCCGCCGATGCCGAAAAGGCGTTCACCGGTGAGATCGATCGCTATGTGTATTCGCGCTACGGCAACCCGACCATCTCGATGTTCGAGGAGCGGCTGCGCCTGATCGAGGGAGCGCCCGCCTGTTTCGCGACCGCGACGGGGATGGCGGCGGTGTTCACCTCGCTCGGTGCGTTGCTGGGGGCCGGTGATCGGCTGGTCGCCGCGCGCAGCCTGTTCGGCTCGTGCTTCGTGGTGTGCAACGAAATCCTGCCGCGCTGGGGCGTGGAGACGGTGTTCGTCGACGGTGACGACCTGTCGCAGTGGGAGGAGGCCCTCTCGGTTCCCACACAGGCCGTGTTCTTCGAGACCCCGTCCAATCCGATGCAGTCGCTGGTGGACATCGCCGCTGTTTCTGAGCTCGCCCACGCCGCGGGTGCAAAAGTGGTGCTGGACAACGTGTTCGCCACGCCGATCCTGCAGCAGGGTTTCCCGCTGGGGGCCGACGTCGTCGTCTACTCGGGGACCAAGCACCTCGACGGGCAGGGGCGCGTGCTCGGCGGTGCGATCCTCGGCGACAAGCAGTACATCGACGAGCCGGTGCAGAAGTTGATGCGCCACACCGGGCCCGCGCTGAGCCCGTTCAACGCGTGGACACTGCTCAAAGGACTGGAGACGCTTGCGGTTCGGGTGGACTACCAGAACACGTCGGCGCAGCGGATCGCGCAGTTCCTCGAGGACCATCCCGCCGTGAGCTGGGTGCGTTACCCGTTCCTGGAGTCGCATCCGCAGTACGACCTGGCCAAGCGCCAGATGACCGGCGGCGGAACGGTTGTCACATTCGAGGTCAAGGGCGGAACGAAGGAGCGGGCCTTTGAGGTGCTCGACAAGCTGCGCATCGTCGACATATCGAACAACCTGGGCGACGCCAAGTCGTTGATCACCCATCCGGCGACCACCACGCACCGCGCGATGGGCCCGGAGGGCCGCGCCGCGATCGGGCTCGGCGACGGCGTGGTGCGAATCTCGGTGGGCCTGGAGGGAACGGACGACCTGCTGGCCGATCTCGACCAGGCGCTGCGTTAAGTGTCGAAGCGCAGCGATGCGAAGAAGGCCCGCCGCCGTAAGCGGCAGGCCGCCCGCAACGAGCGCTGGGTCCCCGACAACGTGATGGACTCGCTGGCCGAGGAGACCACGACCGCGGCGGTGCTGGAGGCCTTCGATGCCCGAATCACCGAGCGGGGCTGGGTGTTCGACGACGAGCTCTCCGACGAGGAATCCGCGCTGTGGTTCTACCCGCCGTCAGAGGCCGACGTGCCGGACGAGGACCTGGTCTCCGTCACGACCGTGGTGCTGACCGCTGACGATGCTGCCGACGTCGCGCACGTGGTGTTCGTCGGCACGGCCGACGACTACCAGTTCAACTTCGAGGAGCTATTCGAGTGCGTCGGCATCGTCGAGGCTTACCGGCTGGGCGACCCGGCGCCGACGTTCCCCGTCTAGCGCTCAGTCCTCGACGACGCCCTGCGCGGCGCGCGCCCGATCCTCGTACTTCTTGCGTGCGGACGTGTCGAAGTCGAGGAACACCCGGTCCAGCCCCAGCTTGTTGTTGAGCCAGCGACGCCCGCGCGGGCCGAGCATCTGTGCGGCCTGGGCGGTGAAGCGCAGCGGAGTCGGCACGGAGACATGGGTTTTCGGCTTGTCCAAGGTCTTGACGATCGCCGCGGCGATTTCCTCGGGCTCCACCGGCTTGATCGCCCCGCCGCTCTTGGTGCCGGAGATCAGCTCGGTGTTGGTGAACGGCGGCATGATCACCGAGACGTCGACGTTGTGCTGCGCGACCTCGTCGGCCAGCGCGGCCGTCAACCCGACCACACCGAACTTCGCGCCGACGTAGACGACCTGTCCCGGCACCGGGATAAGCCCCGACAGCGAGGCGATGTTGATGATGTGGCCGCTGCGTCGCGCGATCATGTCGGGCAGCACGAGCTGACACCCGGCGATCACGCCGTACAGGTTGACCTCAAGGGTCGAGCGGATCGACTGTTCGGTCTCGTCGACGAACGGGCCGATTGGCATGACACCGGCGTTGTTGATCAGCACGTCGATGCGTCCGCCGCCGTCGGTGCGGGCCTTGTCGAGGAAGGCGGAGAACGACTCGCGGTCGGTGACGTCGAGCGGGTAACCCGACACCGGACCGAGCTTGGTCAGCTGTGCGACGGCCGACTCCTGCAGCGCCACGTCGCGGTCGCCGATGACGACGCGGGCACCGCGGGCCAACAGCGCTTTCGCGGTCGCGTAGCCGATGCCGCGGGCAGCACCGGTGATCGCGATGGTCTTGCCCCTGATGTTGTCCATGCGGCCAAACTTTACACGTGTCAAGTTTTGGGGGGAAGTGGGCGTTTTTTGGATCAGGATGAGCAGATGTGCCGCACCGGAATGCATGCGCCAGGTTCGCGTTGGACAGTTAGGTGATGCCCGTGTCGACCCAGCTGAAGTTCGTCGCAGTCCGCCAGGACGACCCCTTGGTGGAGCCGCTGATGGCCGAGTTGACCGTCGAGTACTCCAAACGCTACGGCCCGCCCGAGGACACCGTGAGCAGGTGGCTGCGCGGGCATCCGGCCGATGAGTTCGCCCCGCCGCACGGCGACCTGGTGGTCGGGCTGCTCGACGCCCGGGCCGTCACCGGCGGGGCGTTCTGCCGGTTCGACGACACCACCGCCGAACTCAAGCGGATCTGGACCGACAGCCGCCACCGCCAACAAGGTCTGGCCAAGGCGCTGCTCGCCGAGCTCGAGGCCCGGATCGTCGCCCGCGGATATCGGCGGGTCTACCTGACGACCGGCGACCGCCAACCCGAGGCGGAGGCGCTGTACGAATCGGCCGGCTACGAGCGGCTGGCCGATCCGCTGCCCGCCGAGGGCGACGTCTTCCCGGTGGCGTTCGTCAAGGTGCTGCGATGAGCGAGGACGTCCACCTTGCCGTCGCACTCGACGGTTACGGGTGGCACCCGGAGGCGTGGCGGCACACGCGGGATCGGTCGCCGGTGATCAGTGGACGACACTGGGCCGACGCGGCGCTCACCGCCGAACGTGGACTGCTCGACTTCGTGACCTTCGACGACGCGCTGACCCCGCAGCGGCGCCGCCGTCCCGACATCGAACCGCGGTGGCTGGCCGGGCGCCCCGACGCCATCATGGTCGCCGCCCGGATCGCGCCGGCGACGCGGCATGTCGGCCTCGTGCCCGTCGCGACCGTCACTCACACCGAACCGTTTCACGTGTCCAAAGCCATTGCGACGCTGGACTTCGTCTCCCACGGCCGGGCGGGCTGGCAGGTTCGTGCCAGCGGCACGGACCACGAGGCGCAGCTGTTCGGCCGTCGCGACGTGCGCGACGCCGACTTGTTCGGAGAGGCCGCCGACTTCGTCGAGGTCACCCGCCGGCTCTGGGACAGCTGGGAAGACGACGCGGTGATCCGCGACGTGACGTCCGGTCGGTACGTCGACCGGGACAAGCTGCACTACATCGACTTCGTCGGCGAGCACTTCTCGGTCAAGGGGCCGTCCATCACTCCGCGCCCACCGCAGGGCCAGCCCGTCGTCACCGCGCTCGCGCACACGCCCGAAGCCTACGAATTCGCCGCGCACAGCGCCGATCTGGTGTTCATCACGCCGCGAGACGACGCCGATCTGTCCGGCCTGCTCGAACGAGTGGCAGGGAGCGATTTGAAGGTGTACGCCGACGTATACGCCTCGTTCTCCAGGGTCGTCGACGCCCGCTCGGACGCGGCGACGTTCGACGGAACACCGACCGAACTGGTCGACCAGATCTTGCGCTGGCACGACCGCGGGCTCGCCGGTGTGCGACTGCGTCCCGCGGTCCACGCGCTCGACCTGCCGGTCATCGTCGACGAGGTGGTGCCGATACTGCAGGGCAAGGGCGTGTTTCGCACCGCCTACCGCGACGGCGAGACGCTGCGTTCCCGGCTCGGTCTCCCGGTCGCGGTGAATCGCTATGCGAAAGCGCGGCGGTCATGACGATCCCGTTGTCGATCCTCGATCTGTCGCCGATCAGCGAAGGCGCCGATGCCACAACGGCTTTGCGCAACACCATCGACCTCGCGCAGCATGCCGAACAGTGGGGGTACAAGCGCTACTGGCTGGCCGAACACCACTTCGTCGCCGTCGCGAGCTCGCAACCGGCAGTGCTCGTCGGGCAGATCGCCGCGACCACCGAACGCATCCGGGTGGGCGCCGCCGCGGTACAACTCGGTTACACCACCGCGGTAGCGGTGGCCGAGTCCTTCGGCACGCTCGAGGCGTTGCACCCCGGCCGCATCGACCTCGGGGTAGGGCGGTCCGGTCAGCGCCGGCGCGACGCTCTGAAAGACCATGCGCCACAGCAGCCCACGCGTGAACAGGAGTGGCGCGAGCGCGACGGCGTCGTCATCCCGCCGGGGTTCGACGTCGCCGCGCGGATGCGCAATCCGCGGTTGCGGGCGCGGATGTCGATACTCCAGCAGCCCGAGGCAGTCGCGCCCGACTTCGACCGCCAGGTCGACGACATCCTGAACCTGGTTCGCGGCCGGTATTGCGTCGACGGCGTCGCCGCTCGAGCGGTGCCCGGCGAGGGCACCGGCCTGACGCCGTGGATCTTCGGCAGCAGTGCTGGGCAGAGCGCGCGCGTGGCCGGGGAGCGGGGATTGCCGTTCGTGGCCAGCTATCACATCACCCCCGCCACGGCGGTGGACGCCGTCGACGCCTACCGCGCCGCGTTCCGGCCGTCGCCGGTACTGGCTGAACCGTACGTGGTGGTCTCGGCGGACATCGTGGTTGCCGACGACAGCGCCACTGCGCACCATCTGGCGTCGAGCTACGGCCACTGGGTGTACTCGATCCGCGCCGGCGACGGTGCCGTCCCGTATCCCGATCCCGACACGGTGACGCCCCTGACCGAGGCGCAGCTCGACGTTGTGCGAGACCGCACCGAGACCCAATTCGTCGGTGACGCAGAGGAAGTCGCCGAAAAGTTGGAGAGGCTGCAGCGGGTAACCGCTGCCGACGAGTTGGTGGTCACCTCGGTGTGCCACCGGCACAGCGACCGGCTGCGCTCACACGAATTGATCGCCAAGAGGTGGGGTCTGTGACCGTACGCACGCGGGAAGGCAAGGACCGCAAGCCCATTCGTCTCGCCGCTCACTTCCCCGGTGTCAACAACACCACGGTGTGGTCCGACCCCGACTCGGGAAGTCAGGTCGAGTTCGACTCGTTCGTGCACTTGGCGCGGACGGCGGAGCGGGGGCTGTTCGACTTTTTCTTCCTCGCCGAGGGGCTTCGGCTGCGCGAGCATCTGGGACGCATCCATGACCTCGACGTCGTCGGCAGGCCCGACACGTTCACGGTACTTGCGGCGCTGTCCGCGGTCACCGAACGGCTGGGACTGGTCGGCACCATCAACACCACTTTCAACGAACCCTTCGAGGTGGCACGACAATTCGCCACCCTCGACCATCTCTCCGACGGCCGTGCCGGGTGGAACATGGTGACGTCGTCAGACGCGTTCACCGGCGAGAACTTCCGGCGCGGCGGCTTCCTCGACCATGCACACCGCTACGAGCGTGCCGCGGAGTTCATCACCGTCGCGCGGAAGTTCTGGGACAGTTGGGCGTCCGACGCGGTGGTCGCCGACGCGGCCCGCGGCGTCTACGTGGAGCCGGACCGGATCCGCCGAGTCGAACACACCGGCGCGCAGTTCGACGTGCGGGGCGTGGCGACATTGCCGCCACCGCCGCAGGGACACCCGGTGCTCCTGCAGGCCGGTGACTCCGCCGACGGGCGCACGTTCGGCGCACAGCACGCCGACGCGTTGTTCACGTTGCATTCGGCGTTGGAGGCCGGCCAGAAGTACTACACCGACGTCAAGGACCGCGCGAAGTCGTTCGGCCGTGACCCCGACCAGTTGAAGGTCTTTCCGGCGGCGACCTTCGTGCTGGGGGACAGCCACGAAGAAGCCGTCGAGAAGGCGCGTCACATCCGGCGGCAACAGGTCACCGGCCCGACCGCGATCACCATGCTCGAGCAGGTCTGGCAACGCGATCTGTCCGCATACGATCCCGACGGCCCGCTGCCTGACGTCGAACCCGCCGACGATCCGACCGTGACCCAGGGGCGCGTCCGTCACGGTGACCCCAAGGCCCTCGCGAATGCGTGGCGGGAACGGGCGCAGGCCGAGCACCTCTCGATCCGAGAACTCGTCATCGCGGTGACCAGCAGGCAGCAGTTCGTCGGCACGCCCGCCGAGGTCGCCGACGAGATCGACCTGCACGTGCAGTCCGATGCCTGTGACGGGCTGATTTTGGTGCCGCACCTGACCCCGCGCGGACTCGACGAGTTCGTCGACAAGGTGGTGCCGCTGCTGCAGGAGCGGGGCAGCTTCCGCACCGAGTACACCGGTTCCACGCTCAGAGATCACCTGGGCCTTCAGACAGGCCTATAGGCTGGGCCCCGGCGTCGGCGAAGCACGATGAGCCGCGCGGCGCCGGGGGTGATGGTGGCGGTATCGCAGACGATGGTCGGCTGGCTGCTGGTTGCGGCCGGGCTGCTGACGTTCCTGTTCGGGGTGGCCTCGCGGGTGTTCATCGGGCGGCGCCGCGAGACGAAGGCCGTCCGGATCATGGTGCACACCTTTCGCCGGACCGGCCTGGCGCGCGTGCTGTTCGGCCGGTTCGAGAGCGATGTGCTCGACGACGACGAACTCGACGCCATGATCCTGATGCCGACCATCGTGATCGCCTGCGGGCTGTGCCTGACCGCGGTGTTCCTGCTCGGATACCAGAAGCTGGTCTAGGCGCGCGCCGCCGCTTCGGCCGCGTCGCGGATCGAACCGCGCCACACCGGCCCGTGCCCCGGCAGCAGCACCTCGGTGTCGAGCAGTCCGAGGGCCGACAGGCTGCGCACGCAACCGTCCTGGTCGTGGTTGAACAGTCCGGGCAGTAGCTGCGGGCCGCCGCGCGTCGAGAGCGGGTGCCCGGTGACCAGGGCGTCGCCGCTCACCAGGACGCCGTCGACGAGGAACGAGCAGTGCCCACCGGTGTGTCCGGGCGTCGGGATCGCCATCGGGGTGCCCGGAAGCGTCGCCGCGACGTCCTCGGTCAGGGCCTGCGCGGTGGGGATGCCGTCGCGCAACATGCCGCCCTTGCGGGTGATCGCCACCGACCACGTGAGGTAGCGGGGCCGCCAGATGTGCTTGGCGATGTCGACCGGAGAGGCCTGCTCGAGGTACTCCCGCTTGGCGTGGCCCACCTCGGCCGCGTGGCAGTAGACCGGCGTGCCGTGCGTCTCGGCGAACCAGATCGCCGAGCCGAAATGGTCGATGTGCGCGTGGGTCAACAGGATTGCGCGCAGATCGTCGATGCCGAAACCGAGCTCACGCAGCGACTGCAGGACGTCGTCGCGGTTGCCGGGGAAGCCGGTGTCGATGAGCATCACGCCGGTCTCGTCGGTCACGAGCGTCCAGTTGACGAGGTCCGTGTAGGCGAAATGGACGGTGTCGGTGATGGCGCTCAAGGCTGCTGCCATGCCGCGAGCCTAGGCAAGGGAGTAGAAACGAACCCGTGGCTGAACTCAAACTCGGATACAAGGCGTCGGCGGAGCAGTTCGCGCCGCGGGAACTGGTCGAGCTGGCCGTGGCGGCCGAAGAGCACGGGATGGACAGCGCGACGGTCAGTGACCACTTCCAGCCGTGGCGCCATGAGGGCGGCCATGCGCCGTTCTCGCTGGCGTGGATGACGGCGGTCGGTGAGCGGACCAAGGACCTCATCCTCGGGACGTCGGTGTTGACCCCGACGTTCCGGTACAACCCCGCGGTGATCGCGCAGGCGTTCGCGACCATGGGGTGTCTGTATCCGAACCGGATCTTCCTCGGGGTGGGCACCGGCGAGGCGCTCAACGAAATCGCCACCGGGTACGAAGGTGACTGGCCGGAGTTCAAGGAGCGCTTCGCGCGGTTGCGGGAGTCGGTCAAGCTGATGCGCGAGTTGTGGCTGGGCGACCGGGTCGACTTCGACGGCGAGTACTACCGCACGAAGGGCGCCTCGATCTACGACGTGCCCGAAGGCGGAATCCCGGTGTATATCGCAGCGGGTGGTCCGGTGGTGGCCAAGTACGCAGGCCGCGCGGGTGACGGTTTCATCTGCACGAGCGGCAAGGGCGAGGAGCTGTACAAGGACAAGCTCATCCCTGCCGTGAAAGAGGGTGCAGAGGCCGCCGGGCGCAATGCCGATGAGATCGACCGGATGATCGAAATCAAGATCTCCTACGACACCGATCCGGAGCTGGCGCTGGAGAACACCCGGTTCTGGGCGCCGCTGTCGCTGACCGCCGAGCAGAAGCACTCCATCGACGACCCGATCGAGATGGAGAAGGCGGCCGACGAGTTGCCCATCGAGCAGGTCGCCAAGCGCTGGATCGTTGCGTCGGATCCGGACGAGGCCGTCGAGAAGGTGAAGGACTACGTCGACTGGGGGCTCAACCACCTGGTCTTCCACGCCCCCGGCCACGACCAGCGCCGGTTCCTCGAACTGTTCAAGCGCGATCTCGAGCCGCGTCTGCGTCGCTTGGGCTGATCGGGCTCCGCTCCGACACAACATGATTCGAGTACCGGCGACGGTGCTCGGTGCGCTCGCGTTCGCGCTGGCGCTCGCCGGGCTGGTGTCGCGCTATCTGCCCGTCGACAACGAGGTCGTGCTGGCGTTCGCCGCGGCGTCGCCGTACCTGACCGTCGCCGGCGTCGCCTCGATGCTGCTGTTCGCGGTGGCTCGGCGCTGGGCGGCGACGATCGTGACTGCGACGCTGTGCGTGGTGATGATCGCGGTTCTCGCACCCCGCTATCTCGGACCGGAGAAGACCGACGTTCCCTCGACCGCGCTGCGGGTGCTGACCGCCAACCTCGGTATGGGTCGTGCGGACGCGCGGGCGTTGGTGGACATGGCGTCCGCGGCGGCCGACGTGCTCGTCGTCCAGGAGCTGACTCCGCAAGCGGCCGAGGCCATGTCGGCGGCCGGGCTCGACCGGGTCTTCGGTCACCGGGTGATCGACCCGCGGCCCATGGCCGATGGGATCGGGGTGTGGAGTCGCCATCCGATCGTTGGGGCAGGCAGTATCGAGGGCTACCGGATGCCGATGCTGCACACTCAGATCCGGATCCCCGGCGTCACGTTCGACGTCGCCGTGCTCGCCGTGCACCTGGCCGCCCCGTTGGTGCAGCCGCTGACCTGGTTCTCCGACGACATCGCCCGGTTGCGCGAGACGCTTGCGGCCCTAGCGGGCGACGGGGGGTCCGGCGCCGTCGTCGTGGCCGGCGATTTCAACGCGACCTACGACATGCGTCCGTTCCGGCTGTTGCTGGACGAGGGTTACCGTGACGCCGCCGAGCAGACCGGCGCCGGCCTGACCCGCAGCTACCCGGGCAGACCGTGGGTTCCGCCTGTGGTCGGCATCGACCATGTGCTGCTGCACAACTGCGCGGCGACGTCCGCGTACACCGTGGCCGTGCGCGGGTCCGATCACCGAGGGCTGGTGGCCACCGTCGAGATCCCGGTGGATCCGACTGCGAGCTGATGCCTCAGGACGCCGTGGCAGATCCGATGCGCGCCGGATCCCACGGGGATCCAGATGACTTTCGGCTATGGTGCGCACAGAGTCGTGGGGCCGGCGAGCCCGCTGTGCTGATTGTCTTGCGAGTGACGGGGGAACTGAATGGCGGCGTCCGTCGCACTGATCAGCGCTGTCGACCCCTATCCCACCGATGCTGGCAAGAAGGTCGTTCTTGCTGGATTCGTCGACTATCTCGCCGAACGATTCGGTGCTGAGCAGACGTACTACGTCATCGTGGGCGGAGAGAACAGCCGCGAGTTTCCGGTAGAACTTCGGCGCGTCGAGAAGCCGAGCGGTCGTGCGGCGATCGTGAGCCTCTGCACGAGGACCCTGGCCGGGCGGTCCAGTATGCAGGAGGCGCTCTTGCATACGCGTCATCTCCGAGACGCCATCCGCCGAACTTTGGAAGAGATCGAACCCGACTTGGTCGTCTACGACACGGTCCGAATGGCTCAACATGCGCCCGATGATGATGTGCGCTCGGTCTGCTATCTGGACGATCTGTTCTCAGAGCGCTACCGCAGGATGCTTGAAGCGGCCAAGCGTTACCCCGGCATTGAACTCCAGGCGCTGGGTAACTTCGGAGATCACGTTCCCGAGGCGTTCCAACCACTGGCCACTTGGCAGCCGTCCCAGCGCGCACTCCTACACCTCGAACAGCACCTCGTGAGACGAAGTGAAGACCGCGTCGCCCGCCGTTTCAATACCACGCTTCTGATCAACGCCCAAGAGGCGGAAATGCTCCGTGAACGCAGTGGTATCGACGACACCCGGGTCCGGGCGATACCTCCGCTGCTCGGAGTCCGCCCGCCACCCGTGCGCGATTATCGCGGTGCACCGACCTTCGCCTTTTTGGGCCAACTTTCGTTGACCCACAACGATGACGGGCTCAAACATTTCCTCGCGGAGATCTGGCCTCTCGTGCTCGCCAGGCGCCCTGACGCGAAACTGATTGTCATCGGCCGTGACCCGCGGCCCGGTTTGGCTGCGTTGGCGTCTCGGTATGCGAACAGCGTGACCCTCACCGGTTACGTGCCGCAGCTGACGGATCTCTTGTCGCGCACCGCCGCGCTGGTCAATCCGCTCCGATTCGGCTCAGGCGTCAAGCTGAAGATCATCGAAGCGCTTGGCGCAGGCGTGCCGATCGTTTCGACTTCGGTCGGTGCGGAAGGCGTGGCGGCAGGAGCCGAACACGGACTTCTTGTGACTGACGATGCGGCCGATTTCTCCCGAAAAATGCTCGATACCACCGACGTTCGCCGCAATGCTGAGTTGTCCACGGCCGCGCTCGAGCATTTCTCCGGTGAATATTCGCGAAAGGCGGTGTTCGCGCAATACGACAGAGCGTTCGGTCTCGGCGACAGCTGATTCCTCCCGTCACCGTCGTTCGTTCGGTAGGCCGCGAAGGAACTGGATGGCAACTTCGTCCCAGGAGGCACGCTTCGAAAGCGCCTTCGCCCCCGCATCCCCCATTCGCCGTGCCTCGTCGGGGTCGGAAAGTAATCGAATCAATGCCTCGGAGAGCGCCTCAGGATCCTCCGGCGGCACAAGGAGACCCGACACACCGTCCTCGACTGCCGACGGGATGTCGCCCACGCGCGACGCCACCACCGGACGGGCGAATGTGTGCGCCAAATGAGCGACGCCGGACTGGCTGCTGCGTTTGTAGGGCAACACAACGCAACGGGCTTGGGCGAAATAAGACGAAACGTCGGAGCTGGCGACATAGCCCAGAGCTACGCGGACCTTCTTCAGTTTCGAAAGACGCTCCTGTAGTTCGGGTTTGTCGATATCGCTGTCGACGGCCCCGGCGATGACCAGTTCCGCTTGGGGGAGCTTTCGCAAGACGAGTGGCCATGCCTCGCATAGGGTGTCGGTGCCCTTGTATCGGGTGATCGTTCCGAACGCCAATACCACCGGCGCGGTCGCATCAACAGGGGGGACTGATGCGCGAAACAGTCCTTCGTCACCGTGTGGGATGACGTATACAGGCGCACTCACTGGCCACGTCTCCGCTAGGGCCTCGCGCGCCGTCTCGCCCAGCACGAACGCCACGTCGAGATCAGCGTATGCTCCCGCGAGCGCCCTTCGAGTCATTGTGGCGGTGTGGTACATGCCTTCCTGGTCGCGCCGCCGAACCAGAGGTCGGGGCTCGTGCGAGATCAAGGCCAGGACGGCCCGCGGAAGTAGGCGCCGGATGATCTGCACGCCGAGGCCATCCAGCGGAAACTGCCAATACGACCAGACGATGACGTTGGGCCGCTTGACGATCAAGTAGCCGATCAGGACGATCCAAGCAATCGTGTGTTGACCGCCTCGCACACCGCGACGCGCCCGGCGCCACCAATCCGGCACATCCTCACCGGCGTTGGGATGCCACGTGGGCAAGATGCTCCGGATACTGCAGGCTGGCTCTCGAGACGAGAATTCCGGCCGCGGTCCGGTGATCATCTCGACACTCGCGCCGGCGCGACCCAGACCTTCACCGAGCTGTAGCGCGAAATGGAAGAGACCACCGGAGGGCTGAAACTGCACAAGCGCGATACGCGGTGGATCCTCGGTGTAGCTTTGGTTTTCGATGACCTGTTCGTAGAGTGCGCGCAGACCGCGTGCCCATCGTTCGGCGCTGAATTTTACGTCGTACCTCTGTCGGGCCGAACTGCGCAGACGGCGCAGGGTCGGTTCATCGTCGCTGACGATCTGGCTCATCTCGACGATCGCTGCACCGAGCGCGTCAGGAGCGCGAGGCTCGACAAGAATCCCGCAGTCGGGCGAGACGATGTCAGTGATGCCCCCCGCGGTGGTCGCGACGATCGGCCGCGCCGCGGCCAAGGCGGAGATCAGCGCGGTGGGAAGTGCGTCTTCCCGGCTGGGATGAACGACGAAATCACTGGCGGCGATCAAATCAGTGACGTCGCTACGGAATCCGAGTATGTGCACCCGGCTGCGCAGCGCCGGATCCGCATCAACCGTGGCGCTGATCTGATCCAGCAGAGGGCCGTCGCCGGCGAGTGCGAGTTCAAGTGGCAGTTCGGTGGGTACGACCCGCATGGCTTCCAGTAGATCCGTGTGCCCCTTCTCGGGACGTAGGAGGCTGACGCAGAGTGCCAGGACTGCGTCCTCTGGTACACCGATGTCGGCTCGCACGGCCGATCTTTCGCGCGTCGTCATCGGTTCGTTCACTCCGTTGGGGAGCACGGCGATCGGCGCGTGTTCTCCTGCCAACTCTTGGTACCAATGCCGCTGAGCCTCCGATAGCGCGATGACGGTGCGTGCCAACCGCCGCCTGGCGCTCAAGGCGGCCCGGACCCGGAGCCGGTGTGCGCGGGAGGTCGCCTTGTCGATCACGTGCAGGGTCGAGACCGACGGCACGCCGGCCAGCCGCGCACCGAGGCCGCCGACCACGTCGGCGTGCTTGAGGTGGGTGTGCACGATACTCACCCGTTCCGCGCGCAAGATCCGCGCGATGCGTAAGGCGGAGAACGGGTCGTACCGCGAAGTATGCAACTCGTGGACGACCACACCTTGCTCGCGCAGCAGGGGTACGACCCGGTTGTCGATGCCATCGGGAGCTTGCGCGTCCGAGAGACCGATCACGACCGTTCGCAGACCCGCCGTTGCAGCAACGCGCGCCAGTTCCACGAGCACCGCTTCAGCTCCGCCGGCACCCAGGGAGTGGATGACATGGGCGACCGTCAATGGCGCAGAGCTGGTGTCAGACACCACGGGTCACCTCGTCGTAGAGGCGGTTCAGGTTGGCGATCCAACTGGTCATCGAGTACTTGCGTTCGACCAACTCCCGGCCTGCGCGTCCGTATTCGTTGGCTCGCAAGGGATCTCCGATAGTGCTGAGCAACGCCTCGACGAGAGCAGCGACATCACGTATGGGAACGAGTCGACCGGTGACGTCGTCGATGACGATCTCGCGGGTGCCGCCCGCATCGGCGGCTACGACCGGCAGCCCGCAGGCGGCGGCTTCGAGGAGCGCGGTCGGAAGGGCTTCCTCAACTGATGCGGAGACAACTCCATCGACCCTGGCGAGAATGGTGTCGACGTCCTCTCGGCGACCCAAGAGGTCGACCGAATCGCTCAGCCCGAGTTCGGAAATGGTGCGTTCGATGGATGGTCGAGCGGGGCCGTCGCCGACGATCAGCAGTCGGGCCCTTGGATGGGCGGCGACGACTTGGTGCCACGCACTGAGAAGATCGGCGTGGTTCTTGTCCGGCCTCAGAGCCGCGACGCACGCCCAGACGGGGCCGTCGTGCTCGCCCTCAGACCGCGCGACGCTGAAGCGCTCGGTGTCCACGCCGTTCGGGATCATCCGCCAGGTCTTTCGGGCCGGTCCGTGCAGCCTGGCGTACTCGTCGAAGGCGTACTGCGACACCAAGACCAATCGGCCCAGCCGGCCGGGGAGGCGCACGGAGAGCCTTTCTTTGAGCCACTCTTTCCGACTGGAGTGCTTCTGTGGGATGAGGTGCAGGGTGGCGACGACCGGTTTGCGTGCCAAGTAGCCGGCGAGCGTCACGAGAATGGCCGAATATCCGAGGTGGGCGTGCACGACGTCGACCGGCGCCTTTCTCAATGTGCGAACCAGGCGTAGGAAGCCGGCGATGTCTGCAAGTCTCTTCACCCCGAGATAGATCGGTTCGAGACCAGCCTCTGCGATGCGATCGAAAAGGGCGGTTCGCGGACCCACGGGAGGCGCAAGGCTGGCGGCGGAGATCGTCATCGAAGCAGGAGCGTGCAACCCCAGCTCGGCAACGAGATTCTCGGCCCCGCCGAAGCTGAACGAATCCAGCACCATCAACACCCGTATCGGGCTCGGCGATCGCGCAGCGCCGACGGCTGGTACCGGCTCCGACAAAGTCAACCTCCTGGGCATGGCCGGCGGCTGTCCCGCCGAGTGGCGCTTCGGGAACGCACCCGGGCATAGGAGTGAGGTTCCCAGGGTGGAAAGAATCCCCCCGCTGGCGAAATGTTAGTCAGCACGGGCCGTTCGGCGGACCAACTCGCGGTTGTTCGAACGCGTCGTCAGGCCAAAACCTCGAGTTGTTGCCAGGGGATTCCTTCGATGCGGCTGTAGTCCCATGGCATCCCCTGCCGTGTGTACGTCTCACCTGGCGAATGGTGTGGCGCCGCTGGGTCGCGCTCGAACGACACGCTGAGTGGAGCCCCGCCGTAATCCACGACGTAGCCTCCGTAGACCTGCAGTGCCTGAGCGACCGCCCGTCCCGCGGGTGTCAGGTCGAGATCGTCAATGTCGACGTCCGGGCTGAGACGAATGCGAGCTCCCTCCGGTATGCAGTCGAAGCCGCGATACGTTCCGTCGGTCTTGACGGCAGGCGCGCGGAACACGTCTGCGCAAACACTGTCGCTCTGCAACGCCAGCGCGTGCGGAATGACGCCGCGACGCATCTCGTCAACGCGGATCACGCCCCCCAGGCGGGATGCGCCGGAGGCGGTGCTGAAACCGTTGTCATACGTCCCCCAGCCGGAGCCATCGAGTTCGTTGACCGCGCCGAAGCTCGCCGACCATCGGTCTCCCTGGCGACGCGCCTGCCAAAACTCGAAGAGAAGGCGCCTGTCGTGGTCGATCACGACCATCGCCCCATCGGACCCGGGGGACGGGGAGGCATCGTCGGGGATCGGCACGGTATGGCCATCGAATGGGCACGGACCCCAACCTTTGATCCTGCATGCCACGCGCCAACGCGGGGTCTCGTCGTCTGCTGAATAGATGGGAATGCCGAATTCGACGAGGTTGGCGTAGATCGCACCATCTCTGGAAAGCCGCGCCACCATCGCGGCGCTGTTCGGGTCGACTCGAGCGTCGTACGGGACCGTTGTTCGGAATGGACTGTCGTCTGCGAACGGCTGTTTCGGCTGCGTTGTCGGGTCGAATGCGATGAATGTGCTGATCGACAGAACGAGAATCAAGCAGAGCCCCATGGCGATGGGCAGCGCGGAACTGGACCGACCCATCACCTGCATTGGGGGGGTACTCCTCATCCGCACTACTGTCTCGAAGCCACGATACTCAGGCCGTCGTGTCGGTATCGATCAGCGAGTCGGAAGTGGAGATGGCGAAGACTTGGCTTGACTCGCGATGTGCGACCTTCGCGCCCGGCGCTGCAGCATGAGAAACGCGCCCAACCCCACAAACGAGCCGGCCGCAAGTGCTGAAGTGCTTGCGAGTAGCGAGTGCTCGTCTTCCTCACGTTGGATGGTCTCGCCCACTGGCTCCACGACGTACAAGGAGTCGGCGTTGAACCTCGCGAGGCTGGCCCGTGCGTGGGCTAGCGCGAGGTCCAACTCCTCGCGCGCGGCGGTTGGACCAGACGCGGTCACGGTAATCGTGATGATTCCTCGTACGGTGTCGGCGACCGCCGAGGTTTGGGGGGTATCGGCGACCATCAGAGCGGCGTAGCTCGGTAGCACGACCTCGCGGCTGCGGACGTCGAGCACATACGCGTAGCCGTAGTCGATATCGCTCCCGGGTTGCAGCGTCACCCGTTGACTTGCGGTGTGCGTTCGCGTGGCTGTCGCCGTGAGGCAGATGGCTGCGACCACCATCCCGAGCAAAGATGCGGCACCGGCTGCTGCGACGGTTCTGACGCAATCCCTTAGGGGTTCCCGCCACTGGCTCCCCGTTTGCGCGGCCATGGCACCGGCCAACGCGAGGAGGATGCCGAAGGTCCGCAGATATGACAGGTGGATGAAGATGCTCGCAACCGACCAACCGACGATGGCGGCCAGCGCCGCGGCCGCCAGCGAACGTTCGGCGCTTTCGGACTGCAGCGCGAGTTGTGCCACCCGGATCCCGATACTCAGGACGACCCCAAGGACCAGGATCGCCCACCCGATCAGGCCAACCACGCCGCTTTCGCTGGCCATCTGTGCATACAAGTCGTGCGCTGCAGCCGTCGGTGGATTCGTCACGGCCGTCGGCACGAGCCCCGAATAGCGCTCGACCTGTAGTTGGAAACCGCCGGGACCGAAACCGAATACGGGGCGGTCGTCGAACATCGCCCAAGCGACCTCACCGGCAGCCATCCGACTCGCGACAGACGGATCGATGGAATAGCTCGGCTGCGACCCATAGACGTCGGCCAGCAGGGCTAGGAGTCGGTTACCGACGCCGGGTACGAGCAGGAGGAGCACGGCCACGGGTAACCCCTTGATCGCTGCGCGCCGCGCCGCCGGCCCGCTGAGTAGGGTCCAGATGGCGAGGACGACGAACGTAGCGATGAACGTGCCGCGGGACTGAGTGAGGTACACGCCGGCCAACAGACTGAGTATCGCCACTGCCCAACCCATCACGACCCGCCGCTGGCCGTCGCGCTGAGCGCGTACGACGAGCGCGCCCGCCAAGGGCAGCCCCATGATGAGGTGTCGACCCCAGAAGTTGGAGTCGGGAAGGGGCCCCCCGTATCGCTGGGTGGTGACCAGCTCCCCGCTTGCCTCGGTGACCGTAGCGAATCCACCGAAGGACATGGCCCCGCTGAAGAAGACCTCGTTCAACACGGTCAGCGCACTGATCGCGGCGAGTGAGATCACCACCGCAGCGGCGACAGCCCACTGCCGCTCGGTCATCTGGATCAGCATCATGACGACCACGACGAAGACGAGGTCAGCGACTTCGTTCTTCAATAGGCCGAATGCAGCGGCGACGTCCTGAGCGCCAACCGATGCCAAGAATCGAGTCGTCAAGAAGAACCCGACGAGCGCGATGAACACCAGTGTCCAGCGATTGAGACGACTGCGGGAGGCCGGATCCAACAGCGCGCGGCCCAGGGTGATCAGGCCGATCAAGAGGGAGATGCGGAAAAGCGAGACCGGCCCCCGGGGACCGACCACGCCACTGATGTTGGTCACCTCGATCACGACCATCGCCACCGCGGCCCACTGCGGTCGCCGCACGAGGTAGACCGCGGCAGCCAACGTGCCCGGCACGCCTATGACGATGAGAATCGGGGCGATGCCGATGATCGCCGACGCCGCGATCACCACGGCCGCGCAGACCGCCGCGCCGCCGACAACTGCACTCCGCCCCGCCAACCCGGCGATCTTGTCGGGCACGGTCGGCATCACCGCGTTGGTATGTCGGATGAAATGGGTTCGGTGTGGGCAGTCTGTTGAGCGCTGTCTGTGTGGTGCGATCCGGCGGAATGACGGGCGTGATCCGTATCTTCCGAATGCCTGCGTTCGGCCCGTCGGCCGGCGAGCAATCCAACTCCCACACCGAACGCCAATCCGGCGAGTCCCGCTGCGCCGTAGACTTGTACGCCGCTCGGGCCCATCGATTGAGCGCTGCCGGCCGGGGGCTTGACCACCTCGAGACGGAATGGACCTGCGACTGTGGTCGCAGGTCCGCTCGCGTCACTGAGGACCGAGCTCAATGCTGACTCGGCGACCTCGGGCGAGTCGGCCTCGACCGAAACGTCGATCAGGGTGGTGTCACGCACTGCGCCCGCCGACAGACTCAGTTCGGAAGCGGGCACGCTCGCTGCGGCTGCAGCGCTCTGCAGCCAAGCGCTCTGACCGAAGACGATGGCTGCAGAACGCGTCGCCTGGCCTTGATTGAGAACATCCCAGTACTGGGCGGCCTCGCTGGTCGGAATGTAAGAGGCCGGCAGCATGGCGAGCGTGGCTTGCGCGGCGAATCTCTTGGATTCGCCGAGTACCACGTAGCCGATCAAGACTCCGGCCATCATCCCCAAGACGCCGCATACGGCCGCAACCGTCCATCGCCGGCCCGAAAACTTCCTGACCACTTATGTGTCCTTCCCCGGTTCGGGCTCGCTCAGGGGAGCAGCCGTTCGCTGACGTAGCGAGCGAACGGCCGATATTCCCTGCTCGTAGAGCCCGCGTGCGCTGAGCCGCAGCATCAACAGGTAGCAGACTAGCCCGATCGGCATGGCCAGAGTCAGCTGAATGGGCGCTGGCCACTGGCCGGTTGCGTACACGATGCCCACCATCGCGAACGCCATGACCGCCGCCGCGGGCATCGGGCGGAGAGTCGCGAGGATGAGCCGTCCCATCGGTAGCCCGGTCACGGCACGCACAAGAATCATGTTGGCCACCAGCGGCACCAGTTCGACGAGCAACAGCACCACGGCCACCATGACGATGCTTTTGCCGGCTGCCCACCAGATCGGGCCGATGAGCAGGGCGAGCTTTGCCGCACCAGTGGCTGTCAAAAGCCCGGGGCGCCCAATGGCCTTGAACACGTCGCCGGCGTGGTAGGAGGCCGAATGGATGAGCCCGTACATCGCCAAGACCGCCAACACCGGTGCCGCATCTGCGTACTCCGGTCCGTAAAGGGTGCCGATGACCGCAGGTGCGGCCGCGGCGAGCCCGACGCATATCGGTGCAGTCAGAGGCACGACGATTGTCACTACCTGCAAATAATGCTCGCCAACTTGCTGACGGTCGTGTTGGAGGCGGGAGAGGGAACTGAACAGGACTTCGCTTATGACAATGCACAGGCTCAACACGAGTAGATCAGGTATCCGAAATGCCAAGGTGTACAACCCGAGCGCGGTGTCGCCGAGTCGTAAACCGACAACGGCGTAGTCGACGTTCGCGATGCCGAAGGCAAGAAGTGTGACACCGGTGACGGAGAGGCCGTATCCCACGAGTTGCCGAGCCTCGTGGGTATCGAAACCGTAATTGATGGGGTTGCGGGCGACCCACCAATACAGGACGGTAAGTGCGACAGCTCCGATGAGTTGTCCGTAGACCAGGCTCCAAACGCCGAAGCCGGTGGCGGCCAACGTAATCGTCACCGCGGCCTTGACGACGGCGGCGATGAACTCGGGCCAGAGCCTGCTCTTGAAATCCAGCCGTCGGCGCAGCAAGGCGGCCGGAAGGACACCGACGGCGGAGATGGTGACGGCGATGCTGAGAACCCGCACCATGGATGTGAGTTCGGGCTGCCCGAGCAATGTTGCCGCCAGCGGCGCCGCGACCGCCAGTGCTACACCCGCGATCAATCCGGTTGCAGTGACCAGGGTCAACGCGGTCGGCGCGAATCGCTTCCACGAAGCAGGGCTCTGCACAAGTGCCGCGCCGACACCTAGGTCTTTGAGGTAATCGAAGAAGTTGATGATAAGCAGTGCGAGGGCGAAGAGGCCGAAGTCGGCAGGGTCGAGTAGCCGGGCCACGATGACTGTGGTGATGAGCGCTGAGCTTTTACTCAGCCCGAAGACGAGATAGTTCCACGCGGCTTGGCGCCCGGTCGGGGGCACCTGGGGGACTGCCGGCTCGGTGACTTCAGAGGTGACTTTGTCGCCCGTACTGACGATTCCGACCCGCCCGGACCGTCTCTTCCGAGATCTCATATGACGTCAGACGTCACAGCACTCGAATGTCCGATGATGATCATCGCGGAAGTCGTTCCGCGAGTTGCTGATCAGCGGTAAGCAAACAAGTAATCCCTTGCCCACGGCCGGGGGTCATTCTCCCGCCTTCGTACAGTGAATCCCGCATCCACCAACAATTCGTACACAGCTGCCTTCGTCCGGTACGCGTCGTCGCCGGTTTCCTGTGCCAGAAAATCGTGGCAGCCGATCGCTGCGTTGCGAACCAGCGGTAGAACCTCCGAAGCGCCCTGCAGCGCAGGTAATTCCGCACCTTCGATGTTCATTTTGAGGAAGTCGATCCGGTCCAGGTCGTATTTGCGGATCACTTCGGTAAGCGTCATCGCAGCGATTTGAAGTCCCTCCGACCCGATCCTGTTCTCATAGCTGAGTTCGGTTGGGAGGTTGCTGATCATGACAGGTGTGGCGGAATCCATCACTGCGACGTTGAGTAGCGCCACATTGTCTGCTCCGTTCAACAGACACGCGCGTTTCAGAGTCGCGAACGTGGCGGGATGCGCCTCGATGGCAATGACTTTGCCCGCTGGTCCGACCCACCGCGAGAAGGGCAGCGACTCTGACCCGATGCCCGCCCCGATGTCGAGTACAACGTCGCCGGGCTTCACGGTGTAGTGAGGCAGGAAGACATCCTTGGTGAAGGCCTCGCACTCTTCGATACCCATCCCCTGGAGCCGCTCGGGTAGTGGCATGACGCCACCCGGCGTGTACTTGGACCAGAGGCCAGAGGGGCGGTCATAGACGAACCGTGCCTGTTGGCCGGCGAGTTTTGCCCGTCGGTTGGCCACGACCCCAATCAGTGATCGGCCGGGTCCACGATCGAGCGCGCGATAAATCACGTGCTTGAGCGTCACCTCGCGACATTAACATCGCTGTTGACAGGCACCATGCCCATTGCTTATTCCGCCAGAATGGCAGCAGCGATTCAGTCCAATTGATTGGATCTGCACGGGTTCGGTACCGGTGCCCTCGCGGCCTCGCTCGATCGTCGCCGACGTTCGTCCGAGCACGGAACACGATTTTGGAGTATGCGGTGAGAGTGCTCGTCACGGGCGGGGCAGGTTACATCGGAGCGCACGTCGTCAGGGCGTTGAGTGGTCACGACGTCGGGGTGATCGACGACCTCTCCACTGGGAGTCGTGGTCGTCTGGCGCCCGACACGCCTCTTTACGAAGGCTCCGTGCTCGACACTGCGTTCGTCGAGTCGTCGCTGCGCGCCTTTCGCGCGGAGGCGGTCGTACACATTGCAGCGAAGAAGGCTGTAGACGAGTCGGTCGCCGACCCGCTCTTCTATTACCGCCAGAACGTCACCGGGATGCAGAATCTGCTCGAGGCGATGGTCAGCGCGGGGACACGCTGCTTCTTGTTCTCGTCAAGCGCGGCGGTCTACGGAGAGCAGGCCAGGAGTCCGGTCAACGAGGCCACTCCGACTGTTCCTTCATCGCCCTATGGGTGGACGAAACTGATCGGTGAACAGATGCTCTCCGATGTTGCAGCCGCGCACGGAATCAGCTGGTCGGCGCTGCGCTACTTCAACGTCGCCGGTTCCGCCGCGCCAGAGCTGGCCGACCGCGGGGAGAACAACCTGATACCGAGGGTCTTTCGGGCGATCAGTTCGGGCGTCAATCCCAAGGTATACGGCGCCGACTATCCAACGCCGGACGGCTCGTGCGTTCGCGACTACGTTCATGTCGACGACGTCGCAGAGGCTCATGCCGCGGTGCTGAACCGAATGACCGTCGGCGATTTGTCCGCCGTCTACAACATCGGTACCGGCAGAGGCACAAGCGTCTTCGAGATCATGGCTGCGGTGCGGCAGGCTACCGGGATCGACTTCGAGTGCGACGTCATCGAGCGTCGACCTGGCGATCCACCGGACGTGGTGGCCGACCCCGCGAAGATCCGTTCCGAGCTCGGATGGCAGTCCCGCCATGACCTTGCCAGCGCTGTCGGCAGCGCATGGCGGGCGTGGATCACCAACGATGGTTGACCGGCTTGCGGCACGACATGACGGCACTAATGCGATTGGCCCGAAGATCGACTTCGATACAGCTTCGATCTGCTGCCCGTAATTGTCGTTAGCGCTACTATCAGTCGACTCAAAGGTGTGCGGGGGTGCCATTCGTCGAGCATGTGGCGTTCGCCCGGTCTGCGTAGGAAGGTACGTCTTGATACGGCGTATAGCGTCATCGCTCGTCGCGATCGGATGCGTGGCTGCCATGCAGATGCTGGGCACGGGCGTCGCGACTGGTCAACCTGCTGACGACGCTTCGGCGCCGGTGGTCACCACGTTCGGCTGGCAGCAACTCGGCATCAACCAGCAGTTGTCCTTCGTCGGCCACGACATGACGCAGAAACTGTCGATACCAGTACCGCAGGGCCTTGTGCCGACCGCGCTTTCGGGTGTCATCGGGGCCGTCAACAACGTTCCCTCAGGCGTTATCGAAGCCCAGACACAAGACGGACGGTTTGTAGGCTCGGTTCCGATACCGCTCGTGCCTCCCGGCCAGCCGCCGGTGCCGTTCAGCTTCGACATCGGTGCGGTTCCTGTCATCCACGGCGAGATCCAATTGAACCTGGTCTTACGCGTGAACGACGACGAGGTATGCGATCCGCTGCCCACGCTGGTCATGAGCGACTTGAGCGCAGCTTTCGCCGGCGCGCAGCAACCTCCCACGACGATCGAGGAGTTCCTCCCGGTCATCGCGCCGGTTGTCGACCTCTACGTCGATCCCGCACCGACGGACGCCGAGAAGTCCGCGACGCTGAACCTCGTCGCCGCAGTGTCCAGGTACTACCAGCCCGCGACCGTACCGGTGAACGTACGCCCCCTGCCCCGGACGGAGGCGGGACCGCCACCGGAACGAGATCCGTCGGTGCGATCAATCGTCATCCGGGACGTCGACGAGCCGAAGCCAAGCGTAAGGCTGATCACGGACGCCGGTGCGCCCTATCTTCTGATCTCCGGGCAGGGTGAGAACCTCGTGCAGCAGGCCGGCCTGTTCCGGGACGGACTCCAGAAGTTGGCCCAGACCGACGTTGCCACGATCGAATCCACTGATATCGCAACGGACGGGCAAGCGCCCAGGACATCGACATTCGAGCAGCTTCGCATCGGTGGCAACACGGCGGTGCTGGGCGAGTCCTACATCTTCATGAACATCAGCCCCGCACTGTCCAGAGCCAACCGATTGGGCGCGGTCGATGTCCGCCTGTTGGCGAACTACACGCCGGTCGACGAGAAGGAAAAGGGGACGATGGTCGTCACCGCCGGCGACCTCGTGCTGGTCACCGCTCGTCTCGACTCTTCCGGACGAGTGGACAGCCGCTTCTCGATCCCCGCCGACGTCGCAGCCCGGGACCAGGACCTGACGGTGACGGTCCGATACGAGCCGGGCCCTGGTTGCAATCCGTTCACCTTGCCGATGAACTTCGAGATAGATCCGAAGTCAACCGCAACTGTCCGGCCCGGTGGCACCGTGGCGATGGGTGGATTCGCGGCGCTCCCACAGGGATTCGTCCCTCGGTTCCAGGTAGCACTCGATGACAGCGATCCCGACCAACTTGCCCACGCGGCACGGATCATCGGGCTCATCCAGCGACTCACTTCGACGGCGTTGAGACCCGAGGTGGTCAGCATCGAGGACGCCGCATCGAGCGATACCAGCGCGCTGATCATCGGCAGTGCACAGACGGTGGAGGAGAACGATCTCGATCCGCCGATAGCCCCTCGGGGCGGTATGTCCGTTGTGGATATGCCCTCTTCAGCCGTCATCGACATACCTACCGGGCTGGCGGCCCTTCAGACTTATGCCCAAAACAATCGAACGATCGTGCTGCTCACCGCGTCGGGTCCGTGGACTCTGGCCAACCCGCTCTTCGACTACCTCGCAGGCCTGCCCAGAGGTTGGAGAGATCTGAGCGGCGACGTGCTGGTGGTCGGTCAGCAACTGGTTCCCCGCGAGCTGACCGTACGTGCCGACGGGCCGGTGATGGAGGGGGCCGGAGCGGTGGACTCGGATTCGGCCACCCAGCAATCGAACACACGTGACTGGTACGAGTGGGCGGTGCTGGGCGCCGGCGTGCTTGTGATTCTCGCCCTCATAGCGGGCGCGTTAGTCGCACTGCTGAGGAGACGCCCGCGGGCCGATGCAACGGCCGGTTCTTCGCCAGAACCACCGGAATCCTCCGCACCGCCAGCTCAGCCTCGGTGACCGACCCGACGCTGTAATTTGCCAGAAGGTCGCGATCTCGTGATATCTTGACGGCGATTTTGGTGGAGCGGGGGACTGCCGATGCGTCGGACGATTCAGATCGAATTCAACGAGTTGAGTCCGATGCTGATAGACGAGTTCATCAGTGCGGGAGAGTTGCCGAACTTTCGGCGGCTGCGCGATTCGTCCGCGGTTTTCATCACCGATGCCTCTGACGAGATCAACCTCGAGCCGTGGACACAATGGCCCACCCTGCACAGCGGCATCGCAGACCGGGACCACGGTATCCAGCATCTCGGAGAGGCTCATCGACTCAACGGTCGAGGAATCGCGCGTGAGCTGGCTGATGCCGGATTCAAAGTCGGTGTGTTCGGCTCCATGAATATGGACTACGGGCCTTTGGACGGTTTTGTGGTTCCTGACCCTTGGAACCCGGGTGCGACTCCCCATCCCGCCCGATTGAAGGCGTTCACCGATTTCGTGGTTTCGGCTGTGCAGGAGAACTCCGCGAACAGATTGGACAAGCGGGCGGCGGTGCCATTCCTGGGCTACTTGGCCACCCACGGTCTGACGCCGGCCACCGGCGTCTCGACGGTGCGACAGCTCGTCGCCGAGCGCCGAGACCCAGGGCTCAAGTGGCGGCGATCCATTGTCCTGGACGCTATTTCGTACGACGTATTTCGCAATCTCGTGCGCACCCACGAGGTTGCCTACGCGACGTTCTTCTCCAATTCGACCGCCCACTTCCAGCACTATTTCTGGCGGAATTTCCGGCCCGGGAGTTTTTCGGCGCCGCCACCGCCCGAGGACCACCCTTCCCTGGCCGATGCCGTGCTCGCCGGCTACCGCAATTACGACCAGCTCATCGGACGCTTCCTGGTCGACTTCCCGAACGACCGGTTGATCTTCGCCACCGCACTGAGCCAGAAGCCATGGGACACAACCAAATGCACCTACCGGCCGAAGGATTTCGACCGGCTGCTCAGAGTCATGGACTTGGATCCGTCCCGCGCCTCGATCGCGCCCGTGATGGCCGAGGAGTTCTTGCTGTCGTTCTCCGATCAGGCAGCGGCCGACGAGGGCATGACCCGGTTGGCGGGCTCTCGGGTGGGCGAACAACCGCTGTTCCGGTTCGAGCAGGCTGACCCGTTGAGAGTCAAGGTTGGATGTGCGATCAACGAATGGTCCCCCGACCTACGGGTGATTACTCTGCCGAACGGTGAGCACGTGCCATTCGACGACCTGTTTTATCGAATACACACCATCCGTAGTGGCCGCCACCATCCTGATGGCTGCTTCTGGGTGCAATGCTCCACACCTCACAAGCGCGGGGAAAAGATACCGCTCACGGCCGTGGCACCCACGGTTCTTCGACTCTTCGGCGTCGACCCTCCCACTTACATGAAAGATCCGGCGGTCGAGCTCGCTTCTGAGTGAGTGATCGAGATCGTCTACTCCTATCGCGGCGCGCCCACGGAAGAAGTTCCGCTAACGTCGCGTGGGCAGGTTTCGGCGTGAACCAGTAAGGCACTGACGTCGGGAACGCGTCATTCAGCACCTAGGGAGTCGCAAGCGAGTGAACATTTCTTCCGGCCGCGAGCGCTCATCAAACTCAGGGTCTTCGCGCGAGCGCTCATCCGCCATCTACGTCGCCTCCCCCGAAGGGGACACCGGCAAGTCCACGATCGCGCTGGGCATCCTGCACCGATTGACGGCTACCGTGGCCAAGGTCGGCGTTTTCCGGCCGATCACCCGGCTCGGCGAGGACAGTGACTACATCCTCGAGCTGCTGCTGACCCACACGACGGCCGGCCTGTCCTACGACGAGTGCGTCGGCGTCGGCTACGAACAATTGCACGAGGACCCCGACGGCGCCCTGGCCGAGATCGTCGACCGCTACCACCGGGTGGCCGATCAGTGCGATGCGGTGCTGATCGTCGGCAGCGACTACACCGATGTCGCCGCGCCCAGCGAGCTGTCGACAAACGCCCGGATCGCGGCCAACCTCGGCGCCCCCGTCGTGTTGGCGATCAAGGCCAAAGACCGCAGCCCCGAGCACGTCGCGCAGATCGTCGACATCTGCCTCAGCGAGATCGCCGCCCAGCACGCGTACACCGCGGCGGTCGTCGCCAACCGCTGCGACCCCGCCCAACTCTCCGCGGTGCTCGACGCGCTGAAAGGTTTTGAACCGAAGTGTTACGCCCTGCCCGAGGAACCGCTGCTGGTCGCCGCGTCGGTCGCCGAACTGCAGGACGCCGTCGAGGGCACGTTGATCAGCGGTGACCCGGCGCTGCTGTCCCGCGAGGCCATGGACCTCATGGTCGCGGGTATGACGGCCGAACGCGTACTCGAACGGCTCAGCGAGGGCGTAGCCGTCATCGCAGCAGGCGACCGATCCGACGTCGTGCTCGCGCTGGCGAGCGCCCATGCCGCCGAGGGCTTTCCGTCGCTGTCGTGCATCATCCTCAACGGCGGACTCGAACTGCACCCCTCGATCGCTGCGCTGGTGGCCGGCCTCGGGCTGCGGCTGCCGATCATCGCCACCAGATTCCGCACATTCGAAACGGCCAGCCGGGTGGCGTCCGCGCGCGGCCGCGTGACGGCGACCTCCGTTCGCAAGATCGACGCCGCCATCGCCCTCATGGAAGCCCATGTCGACGTTGCCGATCTGCTTGCGCAGCTGGCGATCCCGATCCCCGAGGTCGTCACACCCCAGATGTTCACCTACAAGCTGCTGGACTGGGCGCGCTCGGACCGCAAGCACATCGTGCTGCCCGAGGGCGACGACGACCGCATCCTGACCGCGGCCGGTCGGCTACTGTACCGAGGCGTCGCCGAGCTGACCATCCTCGGCGAGGAGCCCGCGATCCGCGCGCGCGCAGCGGAATTGGGCGTCGATATCTCCGATGCGACCGTCCTGGACCCGCAGACCAGCGACCTGTGCGACAAGTTCGCCGAACAGTACGCCGAGATGCGCAAGCACAAGAGCGTCACCGTCGATCAGGCCCGCGAGATCATCCACGACGTCTCCTACTTCGGCACCATGCTCGTGCACAATGACCTCGTCGACGGCATGGTCTCCGGCGCCCGACACACCACCGCGCACACTGTTCGGCCCGCCTTCGAGATCATAAGGACGCTGCCGGACGTCTCCACAGTGTCCAGCATCTTCCTGATGTGCCTCGCCGACCGGGTGCTGGCCTACGGCGACTGCGCGATCGTGCCAGATCCCACCGCCGAACAACTGGCGGACATCGCGATCTCCTCGGCGCGTACCGCCGCCAGCTTCGACATCGAACCCCGCGTCGCGATGCTCTCCTATTCGACGGGCACCAGCGGAACGGGTGCCGACGTCGAGAAGGTCCGGGAGGCAACGGAATTGGTCACGCAACGCGAGCCCGACCTGCTGGTCGACGGGCCCATCCAGTACGACGCCGCAGTTGATCCGTCCGTCGCCAAGTCGAAACGGCCCGACTCGAAGGTGGCCGGTCGCGCCACGGTGCTGATCTTTCCCGACCTCAACACCGGGAACAACACATACAAGGCCGTGCAGCGCAGCGCGGGTGCCATCGCGATCGGACCGGTACTGCAAGGCCTGAAGAAACCCGTCAACGACCTCTCCCGCGGGGCGCTGGTCGAGGACATCGTCAACACGGTGGCGATCACCGCGATCCAGGCGCAGACCCTCTGATGGCCCGCAGCGTCCTGGTCCTCAACTCAGGCTCTTCGTCGCTGAAATTCGCTGTCATCGAACCGGATTCGGAGACGATGGTGGTGGACGGCATCGTCGAACGCATCGGCGAGGGGCAGGTACGCGATCACGCGGAGGCCCTGCAGTCGGCGTTCGACCAGATGGCCGAGGCGGGCAAGCGTCTCGACGAACTCGACCTCATCGCCGTCGGGCACCGCGTCGTGCACGGCGGCCCGGACATCTACGAGCCGACTCTCGTCGACGACGCCCTGGTCGCCCGGATTGACGAGCTCTCACCCCTTGCGCCGCTGCACAATCCGCCAGCGCTGCTCGGAATCGAGGAGGCCTGCAAGGCGCTGCCCGACCTGCCCCACGTCGCGGTCTTCGACACCGCGTTCTTTCACGACCTGCCCGCGGCCGCATCGACCTACGCGATCGACCACGACATCGCCGAGCAGTGGCATATCCGCCGCTACGGCTTCCACGGCACCTCGCACGAGTACGTCAGCCAACAGGCCGCCGAGTTCGTCGGGGCGCCCCTCGAGTCGCTGCGCCAAATCGTGCTGCACCTGGGCAACGGTGCGTCCGCCTCGGCCATCGTCGGTGGCCGCCCGGTAGACACCTCCATGGGCCTGACGCCGATGGAGGGCCTGGTGATGGGAACCCGTTCCGGCGACATCGATCCCGGGGTGCTGTTCTACCTCTGGCGCACGGCCGACATGAGCGTCGAGGACATCGAGGAGATGCTCAACCGCCGCTCCGGGGTCCGTGGGCTCGGCGGCGAGGTCGACTTCCGGGTGCTCCACCAGTGCATCGACGACGGGGACGCTTCTGCGCAACTGGCCTACGACGTCTACATCCACCGGCTGCGCAAGTACGTCGGCGCCTACCTGGCGCTGCTCGGCACCACCGACGTCATCACCTTCACCGCCGGGGTGGGGGAGAACGACGCCGCGGTGCGGCGCGACGCACTGAGTGGAATGGCGCCGCTGGGGATAGAGCTCGACGAGGCCCGCAACGCCAGCCCCGAGAAGACGGCCCGGCGGATATCGACCGACAGCTCGCGGACGACGGTGCTAGTTGTTCCCACTGATGAGGAGCTCGCGATCGCCCGCGCCTGCACGCACCTCGTCGAGCACTGAGCGCGGATTCTCGAGCGGCAACTCCTCGGCCGAATCACAGATCGCCAGCAGCCGGCGCACCTGCCTGCCGCAGCGCACTTGCCAGTCGATGCCGTTGCGGCCACAGATGACGTTGATGTAGTGCAACGCGGCGAAGCCCGCGGTGCCGAAGAAATCGACGAGCCGCAGATCGATCACCAGCCGCCGCGTGCCCGCGACCTGACCCTCCACGTAGGTCGCCAACGCCCGGCTGTTGGTGGCATCGATCTCGCCATCGACGGTCACGAGGACCGTCGAACCATGCCGGTGGGACGCGGTGAAGCTGGCGCGGTGGTGGTGTTCACACTGATCGAAGGACCGGGGGTCGGGTCGGAAGACCCGACAGGTTCCTACAGCGGACACGGTGCACTCCTGTTGTCGAGATGCAATTGAAACCGCGGATGCCGTCAGCGGCGCCTAACCAAACCTCAGCCGCACTCGGGAATGCTTCCCCGATGACCTCTGCAGTTGGCTGTGACCTCAACCTGTGATGCAGATTACTACGAAATCCGCGCCTTGACCATTGAGTCTTACGACATGGGCAGATCCTGTAAAAAGCCCCTGCCGAGCTAGGTAGTTTGCTGACACCGCGACTGATTTCGTAGGTTCATACGCCCCCCGGGTGGCGGCTGTGAGGAGGAATTTGCCCGGCCGGCAACCGGCCGAAATCAGGATGCAATGCCCGTCGTCTTGAGTGTGCTTATCCGTGTGACGAAGGGACACCCATGCCGAGCATCTACGAACAGATCGGCGGTCGTGAAGCACTCGAAGTGGTCGTCGAGGACTTCTACGGCCGCGTGCTGGCCGACGACGAGCTGGCCGGATTCTTCACGGGCACGAACATGTCGCGGCTCAAGGGTCGGCAGGTCGAGTTCTTCGCCGCCGCCCTGGGAGGGCCCGACCCCTACACGGGCGCCCCGATGCGCCAGGTTCATCAGGGCCGCGGGATCACCATGCATCACTTCAACCTCGTCGCCGGCCACCTGGCGGACAGCCTCGCCGCGGCCGGGGTGCCCTCGGGCACGGTAGGCGAGATTCTCGCCGCCATCGCCCCGCTGAGCGACGAGATCGCGAGCGCGAGCGTCGCCTGACCGTCAGAACGTGCTCGTCGGGCGGACGCTGTTGGCGAGGTCGACGAGCGCGTAACGGTGGGCCTGCGTCGGCGCCACCCGCGCTAGGGCGCGCAGCGAGGCCTCCACGCCCAGCTGCAACCCGTGCTCGGTGAATGGGAAGCCGAGGATGTGGTTGGTGCTCGCGGTGTTGTCGGCCAGCCAGTCCATCGCGGTTCCCAGCACCAGCGCGCGGATCTGCAACACCCGCGGCTCGGTATCGGGCAGCGCCTCGACGCGCCGCGCGGCGTCCCGGATCTGCTGTTCGGTGATCTCGCTCGACGAGCGGCCGGACAGCAGCGTGACGGCGCTGGTCAACCTCGCCGTGGTGAAATGACGCGACATCGCAGGCACCTTGTCGAGCGTCTTCACCGCTTCGTTGCGTTCACCGGCGGCCGACTGCGCGCGCGCCAGCCCGAACCCCGCGGAGATCACACCGTTGTCGGTGGACCACACGGTGTTGTAGAACTTGCCCGCGTCCTGGGTTCCGGCCAGCTCGGCGGTGGCCGCCAGGGCCAGCTTCGGCGCCAGTTCGCCCGGCAGGGTGTCCAGCACCTCGGTGAAATGCTTTGTCGCGGAGTCATAGTCGGCAGTCAACAGCTCGGCGACGGCCTTGAACCAGACCAGCCGCCACGGCCAGCCCACCCGCTCGGCGAGGTCGTCGAGTTTGCGGGTGGCCTTGGCGACGTCGCCGAGGTCCAGCAGCGCGCGCACCTCCATCAACGGAAGTTCGACCGAGTCCGACAGGTCGATGCCCTCGGAGTCCAACGCGCCGTGCCTGGCCGCACGCAACTGGTCGAGCGTCTGCACGGGCTGGCTCACCACGCTGGCAGACAACACCGTCGCGCCGACGTCGGTCGGGTCCACCAGCGGGACGGGCAGCGCCCTGACGATCTCCTGCGCGGTCAGGCGCTCGGAGTGCACCTGCCCGTCCAGATAGACGTCGGTGTGTGCGACCAGCAGATCGATGCCGAATGTGGACCGGGTCGGTGAAAAGACGGTCGACAGACCGGGTTTGGGCGAACCGGTGTCCTTGGCCACCACCTCGCGCAACACGCCGAGCAGCTGTCCCGACATCTCGTCGGCGCTGCCGAACCGCCGCCGCGGATCCGGATCGATCGCCCGACGCAACGCCCGGGCGAACGAGTCGTACTCGGCCAGCACCGGATCGTCTTCGGGCAATCCGTCGACGTACCGGCCCTTGCGTGTGCGCAGTTTGAGCGTCAACGCCGCAAGCGTGCGGCCGACGGTGTAGATGTCGGTGGCCACCGTCGGCCCGGTGCGCACGATCTCGGGCGCCTGATATCCGGGAGTGCCGTAGAGGTACCCGAACGAGTTGATGGTCGACACCGCGCCGAGGTCGATGAGCTTGAGCTGCTCCTCGGTGATCATGATGTTCTCGGGCTTGAGGTCGTTGTAGGTCAACCCGATCGAGTGCAGATAGCCGAGGGCGGGCAGGATTTCGAGCATGTACCCGATGGCCTGGGCCACCGGCAGCTTCTCGCCCTTGGCCTGTTTGAGCGAGGTACCCCCGACGTACTCCATCACGATGTAGCCGACCGGGTTGCCGTGTTGGTCGGCGTGCTCGACGAAGTTGTAGATCTTCACGATCCCGGGATGGGTGACCTCGGCGAGGAACTGCCGCTCGGCCATCGCGATCTTCTGTGCTTCGGCGTCGCCGGAATGCACCAATCCCTTGAGGACGACCGGTCGTTCGTTGACGTTGTGGTCGAAGGCCAGATAAACCCAGCCGAGCCCGCCGTGCGCGATGCAGCCCTTGATCTCGTACTGGTCGGCGACCATGTCGCCCGGATTCAGTTGGGGCAGGAACGAATACGGGCTGCCGCAGTGCGGACACCAGCCTTCGGACTGGGCCGGCTTGTCGCTGCTCGATCGGCCAACCGGACGTCCGCAGTTCCAGCAGAACCGCTTCTTCTCCGCGACAACGGGATTCGTCATCAGCGCTTCGAGCGGATCTTTGGCTCGCACCCGTGGGATCTCGACCAGGCCGCCGCCGAGGCGTCGGGTGCGCGACAGCGCCCTCGTCGTCGTGGTGGTGGCGTGCTCCTGGGGCTCGGTGTCCCCGGTGCCCACCGAACCGTCGTCATCGTCGTCGAAGTGCGGACGGAAGACCGCCTCGGTGGCCATCGGGCGGACGGTCGAGCCCGAGTCCATGCCCATGTCGTCGAAGCTCGCGGGCTGGGTGCCGGGGCCCTCGTCGTCGTAATCGTCCAGCGTGGTCTCAGACATCAGTCGGAATACCTCGCGACCGGAGGTGCGGGCGCCGGGCCGAGCACAGTGAGCCACTTGCGGTACAACGTGTTCCAGGTCCCGTCGCGGCGGATCCGTTCGAGCGTGCCATTGACGAACCGCACCAGGCCGGTGTTCTGCCGGTTGACCCCGATGCCGTAGGGCTCCTCGTTCAGGCTCGGGCCGACGATGTGCAGATACGGATCCTGCGACACCAGGCCGGCCAGAATCGAGTCGTCGGTACTGACCGCGTCGACCTGACGCTGCTGCAACGCCACCAGGCAGTCCGCCCACGCCACCACGCCCACGATGATCGGTGGCGGTGTGATTTGGCGGATCCGCTCCAGCGACGTCGTGCCCTTCGCGACGCACACGCGGCGGCCGGACAGATCCGACGCCTGCCGGATCGTTGAATCGCGCGGCGCGAGGATGCGTTGGTTGGCGGTCAGATACGCGGTCGAGAACCCGATCATCTTCTTGCGTTCACAGGTGATGGTCATCGTCTTGACGACGACATCGACCTGATTGTTCTGCAGTGCCGCGATGCGGTCGGCCGACGACAGGATGCGGTACTCCACCTGCGACGGCGTTCCGAAGATGTCGCGGGCGATCTCACCGGCGATGTCGACATCGAATCCGGTGATCTGTCCGGTGATCGGGTCCCGGAACGAGAACAGGTTGCTGCCGATGTCCAGGCCGACGATCAGGCGCCCGCGCGCGCGGATGTTCGCGACGGCCTCCTCTGCCTGGGCCCGGTTGCCGAACGGTCGCAGGCTCGCCGTGCGGTTGCAGTCCTCGGTGTCGTCGTCGGGGGGCCGCACCGGCTGCGGCGGCACCTCCTCCATACCGGCAGGGGTGGGCGGGGGGAGAGTGACGTTGGGCGTCGAGGTCACCGACGCCGCCTGCCCGCACCCGGTAAGCACGAGCGCGGTGAGAGCGAGGGTGACGAGAAGCTTCCTCATCTGCCGTCTGTTCTTCGCGCAAGCGCTCATCAGAGGCTCTCTGTTCTTCGCGCAAGCGCTCATCACCGGTACTCACTCAACCTCGGCCACAACCCCAGCGCCACCGCGATCGCGGCGACGACACTGAGCACCGCGGCGCCGACGGTCGCGCCCGACAGCACCCGATGCGCGTTGACGATGTCGTTGCGCAGTTGACCGCGGCTCTCTTCGATGCCCTGGCTCAGCGCCTCGTCGAGCTTGTTGAACGCCGGCGTCGAGTCGTCCTCCCCGGTCCCCAGCGCGACCTGCGTGGCGGCCTGGTAATTGCCCACGCTGATGTAGGCGTTGATCCGGTCGTCGGCGGCGCGCCAGCGCTTCAACAACTGTTCGGCCTCGCCGAGGTCGGTCTTGTCGATGGCGTCATCACGCGCCAGGTAGTCCGAAAGCTGTTGTTGCATCATGTCGATGCGCTGGTAGTACGACTGCTTGCGCACGGTCTCGTCGCCGCGGCGGATCAGCGACAGCGTCTCGTCGGCGCGGGCCTGCTGCGCGGTGATGGCCAGGTTGGTCACGGTTTTCAGCGATTCGGCCGCGGTGTCCTTGGCGCTGCGGCTGTCCGACGTCGAGATGACCAACGCGGTGCCCACCCAGATCAACATGGTCAGCACCGCAAGGCCGCCCGCGACGAACCCGACGTTGATCCGCCTGCGCGTGCGCCGGGCCAGCCACCGGTTGGCGAACACCCCGAACAGCAGCGTCGCCAGCACCACCAGGATGACCGGTCCGGGAATCCGGGTCGACGCGCTGGTCTCGGCGTCCACCCGCGCCGAAGTCTCCTCGTAGAGCCGTTGCGCCCCCGGCAGGATCTGCGTCTGCATCAGCGCCGACGCCTCAGACAGGTAGGAAGACCCGACCGGGTTGCCCGAGCGGTTGTTGGTGCGGGCGGTCTCGACCAGTCCCGTGTACACCGACAACTCGGCGTTGATCCGCCCGAGCAGCTGCACCAGATCCTCGTCGGTGAGTCCGCTCGACGCCCGCGTCACGGCGACCGAGGCGTCCGTGATCGCCTGCTCGTAGCGCTGCCGGACGTCGCGCGGTTCCGCGCCCGCGATGAACGCCGTGGCCGCGGCGGCGTCCGCCACGGACAACGTCGTGTAGAGCTGCCCGGCCGCGAACGACAGCGGCTCGGTGTGGTTGAGCACCGTCATGAGCGCCTGCTGTCGGTCGTTGATCGTGGTCGACGTGGCGAAGGCGCTCGCGATGACGAGCGCCGACAACACGATTCCGATGGTCAGGATCCGCCCGGGCGTCGTCCACAGAAACCACCAGCGCTGGTGTGCCGGTGTCGACGGGGCCCGCGACGCGAGCGGCTCCGTCGACGGGTGCGCCAACTCCACAGTCACGTGCGCGCGGACCTCATCAGCATCGCTTTCCGGCTCGTCGTTACGACCGCTCCCACTGTATGAAAGAAGTCTAAGAGTTTCCGGCAGGCCGGGCGGCCCTATTGTTGAGGCGTGCATGGCGACGGTGACGGATGGGTGGTTTCCCAAGGCCAGGCCTACTGGGGCAGATACGGCGCGGCCGGACTGCTGCTGCGGGCCCCCGGCCACAACGGGACCGCGGTCGTGCTGCTCCAGCACCGGGCGGCGTGGAGCCACCAGGGCGACACCTGGGGGCTGCCCGGCGGCGCCCGCGACAGCCACGAGTCGGCCGAGCAGGCCGCAATCCGCGAGGCCCACGAGGAGGCGGGGCTGCCCGCCGAGCAGCTGACGGTGCGCAAAGTGGTCCAGACCAAGCTCGTCGCGGGCGACGGGGTCAGCTGGACCTACAGCACGGTCATCGCCGATGCCCCCGCGATGCTGAACACCGTCCCGAATCGCGAGAGCGCCGAGCTGCGCTGGGTGGCCGTCGACGAGGTCGCGGCGCTGCCCCTGCATCCCGGGTTCGCCGCCAGCTGGGAGCAGTTGCGCGACGAGATCGCCTCGATTCCCCTGCTGGTCAACCGGCAGCTCTGAGCGCCGCCTTCAGCGCTGCTGCTGCCGCCTGCGGATCCTCGGCGGCGGTGATCGCGCGGACCACGACGATGCGGCGCGCGCCGGCGGCCGCGACGTGAGGTAGCCGGTCGGCGTCGATCCCGCCGATCGCGAACCACGGCTTGTCCGTGCCGAGCTGGGCGGCGTGGCGGACCAGGTCGAGGCCCGGTGCCGGGCGGCCGGGTTTGGTGGGCGTGGGCCAACAGGGGCCGACGCAGAAGTAGTCGACGGCCTCGTCGACCGCCGCGGCGACCTGATCGGCATCGTGGGTGGACCGGCCGATCACCGGTCGATCACCGACGATGCCGCGCGCCACCCTCAGCGGAAGGTCGTCCTGGCCGAGGTGGAGCACGTCGGCGCCGGCGGCCAGTGCGATATCGGCGCGGTCGTTCACGGCCAGCAGCGCCCCGTGTCGCCGGGCCGCATCGGCGAGCACCTCGAGCGCCTCGAGCTCCTGACGCGCCTCCAATGGACCGAACCGCTGTTCGCCGGGCGAGCCCTTGTCCCGCAACTGGATGAGGTCGACGCCGCCGGCCAGCGCCGCGTCGGCGAACTCCGCGAGGTCGCCCCGCTCGCGGCGGGCGTCGGTGCACAGGTACAGCGACGCGCCGGCCAGCCGTTCCCGAGGTTCGTGCACACCGCGACGCTAGCGACTCGTCGTTCGCAGGATGCCCGGCGGGTAGGGTGGGTGGACGAACGCGGGAGTCCCGGGAGCGGGGACTGAGAGTGGGCATGCGCACCTGCCCTTACCGTCGCACCTGATCCGGGTCATGCCGGCGAAGGGAGGGAAGTTGACCAAAGCAAGCCTGGCCGTGATCGGCGGCGGCGTCATCGGGTTGGCCGTCGCGCGGCGTGCGCTGACCGCCGGCTGGGACGTCCGCGTGCACCGCACCGACGACCGCGGCGCGTCGTGGGTCGCCGGCGGCATGCTCGCCCCCCACAGTGAGGGCTGGCCCGGCGAGGAGAAGCTCCTGCAGCTCGGGCTGGAGTCACTGCACCTGTGGCACGGCGGATTCCTCGACGGGCTGCCCGACGACGTTGTCACCGCACGCGAGTCGTTGGTGGTCGCCGTCGACCGTGCCGATGCCGCGGACCTCAAGACGGTCGGGGAGTGGCTTGCCGCCCAGGGGCATCCGGTGACGGCGACGACGTCCGCGCGCGATATCGAACCGCTGCTCGCCCAGGGCATTCGGCATGGCTTCCGCGCCGAAACCGAACTGGCCGTTGACAATCGGCTGGTGGTGCAGGCGCTGGCCGCACTGTGTGAGCGGCTCGGGGTGCAGTGGGCGCCGCCGGTTGCCGACCTCGCCGCGGTGCAGGCGGACGCCGTCGTGATCGCCAACGGCATCGACGCGCCGAAGCTGTGGCCGGATTTGCCGATCCGGCCGGTCAAGGGTGAGGTGCTGCGGTTGCGCTGGCGTCGCGGCTGCATGCCGGTGCCCCAACGGGTCATTCGGGCGCGGGTGCACGGGCGGCAGGTCTACCTCGTGCCGCGGGCCGACGGCGTCGTCGTCGGTGCCACGCAGTACGAGCACGGCCGCGACACCGCACCCGCGGTGACCGGGGTCCGGGAACTGCTCGACGACGCCTGCGCGGTGATGCCCGCGCTGGGCGAGTACGAACTCGCCGAATGCGCCGCGGGCTTGCGACCGATGACCCCGGACGGATTACCGCTCGTCGAACGCCTCGACGAGCGCACACTGGTCGCGGCGGGCCATGGGCGCAACGGGTTTCTCCTCGCGCCCTGGACGGCCGAACGGATCGCGGCCGAACTCGAGGTAACGGTTGGAGCAAGCAGGTGAAGGTTCTCGTCAACGACGAAGCGGTGGAAGTGGATGCGGCGACGACGGTCTCGGCCCTGCTCGAGCGTCTCGGCTTTCCGGAGAAGGGCATCGCGGTCGCGGTGGACTGGTCGGTGCTGCCGAAGTCGGAGTGGGACACCGCGTTGTCCGACGGCGCCCGCGTCGAGGTGGTGACGGCGGTGCAGGGTGGCTGATACGAAGCTGACCATCGCCGGTCGCGAATTCGGATCCCGGCTCATCCTCGGCACCGGCGGGGCGGCGAACCTCGCGGTGCTGGAGGAAGCGCTCGTCGCCTCGGGCACCGAGCTGACGACCGTGGCGATGCGGCGCGTCGACGCCGACGGCGGTACGGGCGTGCTCGAACTGCTCAACCGATTGGGCATCACGCCGCTGCCGAACACCGCGGGCTGCCGCGGCGCGGCCGAGGCGGTGCTCACCGCGCAGCTCGCCCGCGAGGCGCTCAACACCGACTGGGTGAAGCTGGAGGTCATCGCCGACGAACGCACGCTGCTGCCCGACGCCGTCGAACTGGTCAGGGCGGCCGAGCAATTGGTCGACGACGGTTTCACCGTGTTGCCCTACACCAACGACGATCCTGTGCTCGCCCGCCGGCTCGAGGACGTGGGGTGCGCGGCGGTGATGCCCTTGGGCTCGCCGATCGGAACGGGTCTGGGCATCGCCAATCCGCACAACATCGAGATGATCGTCGAGGCCGCCTCGGTTCCCGTGGTGCTCGACGCGGGTATCGGCACCGCGAGCGACGCTTCGCTGGCAATGGAATTGGGTTGTGACGCCGTTCTTCTGGCCAGCGCCGTGACACGGGCCGCCGACCCGCCGACCATGGCCGCGGCGATGGCGGCCGCCGTCACCGCGGGCCACCTGGCGCGCCAGGCCGGCCGAATCCCGAAGCGGTTCTGGGCGCAGGCGTCCAGCCCTACTCGATGAGTCGTTATGTAGCGCTGGGAAGTTCGATGGCGGCGGGACCGGGAATCGGTCCCCGCGCCGACGGCGCGCCGTGGGCCGCCGGCCGCTCGGCGCGCAACTATGCGCATCTCGTCGCTGCGACGCTGGGCTTCGACCTCGTCGACGCGACGTACTCCGGGGCCACCACCGCCAACGTGCTGCACGAACCGCAACACGGCACGCCGCCGCAGATTTCGGCCCTGGACGGCTCCGAGGAGCTGGTGACCGTGACCATCGGCGGCAACGACGTCGGCTATGTGCCGATGTTGTTCGCCGCGGGCCTGCCGCGCATCGTGCGCCACCTGCCGCTGCTGGGCGGTGTGCTGCGCGCTCAGCTCGACCCGCGGGCGCGCGACGACGCGCTGGCCGAGGTCGGCGCGTCGCTCGTCGAGGTCGGCCGAACCGTGCGGTCCCGCGCACCGCACGCGACCGTGCTGTTCGTCGACTACCTCACGCTGCTGCCGCCGCCCGGTGTGCCCGCACCACCGTTGCCCGACACCGAGGTCGCAACCGGACGCCGTATCGCCGACACCTTGGAGCGGCTGACCGCGGAGGCGGCCGCCGCGACCGGTTGCGGGCTGGTACGGGCTGCCGAGCACAGCCGCGCACACCACGCGTGGTCCGCCGAACCGTGGACGACGCGCTTCGGACTGACCGACTTCCTGAGGCCGGGCAAGCCCGCGCCCCTGCACCCCAACGCCGCGGGTATGCGGGCCGTAGCCGACCTCATCGTCGCGCGGCTGACGGGCTAGCCGTGCGGCGACGCTAACGTAGTGGGCAATGAGCCAATCAAAGGTTTCGAAAACCTCCAGAACCTCGAAAACGATCGCCCTGATCTCGGCTGCCGTCGTCGTGCTCGGGGGCTGCGGCAGGGACAGTGAACCGCAGCCGACAGTGCAACCGCCCACGACGCAGGCGGGGGTGTCACCGGCCGCCGTGGACTTCGCCAGAGGTCTCGCGCAGCGCACGTCCGCCGACGCCATCTACCAGCATCTGGTCCGGCTGCAGCAGATCGCCGACGACAACGACGGCAACCGCGCGCTCGGCACACCGGGTTACGACGCCAGCGTCGACTACGTTGCGAATGCATTGCGGGACAAGGGGTTCGATGTCGAGACACCCGAGTTCGAAGTGCGGCTGCCGTTCGCCGACGAACCCGCACTGACCGTCGGCGGCAACGGGGTCAAGGCCAAACCGCTGAACTTCACCATCGGCACGCCGCCGGGCGGCGTGTCGGGCCCGCTGGTGCTCGCCCGCGTCGAAGACTCGCCGGGCTGCACGGCCTCGGACTACGACGGTCTGCCGGTCAAGGGTGCGGTGGTTCTCGTCGACCGTGGCAAGTGCCAGTTCTCGGAGAAGGAGAAGGCGGCCGCCGAACGCGGCGCGTTGGCGCTGATCGTCGCCAACAACGAGAACAACGACGAGATGGGCGGCACCCTCGGCGAAGAGACCGACGTGACCATCCCGGTCGTCAGCATCACCAAGGCCGAGGGTGATCGGCTCCGGGCCGAGCCGGGCGACGTATCGCTGAAGCTCAACGCGGGTGTGCGCGAGGAACGCACGCGCAACGTCATCGCCCAGACCAAGACGGGCGACACCCACAACGTCGTGATGGCCGGAGCCCATCTGGACAGCGTCCCCGAGGGGCCGGGTATCAACGACAACGGATCCGGCGTGGCCGCGGTTCTGGAGTCCGCGTTGCAACTGGGCAGTTCCCCCGACGTCCAGAACGCGGTACGGTTCGGGTTCTGGGGCGCTGAGGAGGTCGGGTTGTTCGGATCGAACAACTATCTGGAGTCGCTGGATGTCGATGCCCTCAAGGACATCTCGCTCTACCTGAACTTCGACATGGTGGGGTCACCCAACCCGGGCTACTTCACCTACGACGGCAACCAGTCGATCCCGCCCGACGAGGAAGGCGCGATCAGCCGAGTGCCCGAGGGGTCGGCGGGTCTGGAACGCACGCTGGTGGACTACCTCGACGCAGCGGGGAAACCGGCGGAGGACACCAGCTTCGACGGCCGCTCCGACTATGACGGGTTCACCCTCGCCGGCATCCCCTCCGGTGGCACCTTCTCGGGCGCCGAGGAGAAGATGACACCCGAACAAGCCAAATTGTGGGGCGGCGAAGCGGATCAGGCGTTCGACCCCAACTACCACAAGGCGTCGGACAACCTCGAGCACATCGACCGCACCGCCCTCGGCATCCACGGCGCCGGGGTGGCCTACGCCGTCGGCATCTACGCCCAAGACCAGGGCGGCCCGAACGGAATTCCCACGCGTGACCTCCGTGTCCGGCACCCGCTCGCCTCATGAGAACGGGGGCGGCATCTTTCCGCTTTGTCGGTGTGGCGGGAGTCGTGGTCGGAGTCGTCGCGGCCCTGACGTCCTGCTCGTCGCCGGAGCCAGCGCCGCCGTCGCCGCAGGAGGTGGCCGACAAGGTCACCGCGGACGGCATGTACACCCACCTGCACAAGCTGCAGGAGATCGCCGACACCAACGGTGGTAACCGTGCCGACGGCACGCCCGGTTACGACGCGACAGTCGATTACGTCGCACAGTTCCTGCGCGACAAGGGCTTCGACGTCGAGACCCCCGAGTTCGAACTGCTGGACCGCAGCCAGGGCGGCAACCCGTCGATGCGGGTCAGCGGGCGCGAATATCCTGTCGACCAGGCGTCCCTGCTGATCACCACGCCGCCCGGCGGGCTCAACGCCGTCACGCTGCGGCCGACGCGGGCCGCGGGCTGCCGCGCCGCCGACTACGACGGAACGTCGGTACGCGGTGCGATCGCGATCGTCGACGACACCGGCTGTTCGGTCGTCGCCAAACAGAACGCGGCGGTGTCTGAGGGTGCTGTAGGCCTCCTCGTCGTCAGCTCGCCGGGCAGCAGCGGCAGCCCCGCCGGCCTGTTCACCCCCGGCTACTACCAGGACCTGACGGTCCCGGTCGGGGTCATCGGTCGCGAGGCCGACGCCGCGTTGCGGCGCACCATGGCACCGGTGCGACTGGTACTCGACCGCAAACCGGTGATGAAGAAGACCCGAAACGTCGTGGCGCAGACCAAGACCGGCGATGCCCGCAATGTCGTGGTGGCGGGCGCGCATCTCGACAGCTCGGCGGTGAGCCCGGGGATCAACGACGACGGAACCGGCATCGCGGCGTTGCTCGAGACCGCGGCGGCGCTCGGATCCGGGCCGCCGATCGCCAACGCCGTGCGCTTCGCGTTCTGGGCGTCGGAGGAGAATGGGCTGGCCGGGCCGACGAAGTACGTCCAGGGACTGTCCCCGGACGAACTCCGCGACATCGCACTGTATCTGGGCTTCGACATGCTCGGCTCGCCCAACGCAGGCTACTTCACCTACGACGGCGACCAGTCGGCCCAACCCAACCCCGCGATCCCCGCGCAGTCGGTTCCCGAGGGGTCGGCCGGTGTCGAGCGGACGCTGGCCGGCTTCCTCAACCTGGCGGGGGTCCGGCCGGCGGATATGCCGCTGAGCGAATTCACCGACTACTACCCGTTTCTCACCGCGGGGGTGCCGGTCGGCGGGCGCGCGGCGCGGGGGGGGACGGCGCCCAAGCCGCAACCCGGAGACTATTGAAAACA
>NZ_LZSQ01000127.1 GCF_001665535.1 Mycobacterium sp. 852002-51961_SCH5331710 | reverse complement strand
GCCCGCGACGCCGATTGCGTGGCGATGGGTTATCGCATCCACAAGAGCGGCGAAGGCATCGGGTCGATCCTGCTCGGCCTGTACAACGACGACGGAGAGCTGCAGATGGTCGGCGGTGCAGCATCTTTCACCACCAAGGACCGGCTCAAGTTGTTGGCCGAGCTGGAGCCGCTGCGCGAAGGCGACGAGATGCGTGAGGGCGACCCCAGCCGCTGGAACTCCGCGGCCGACAAACGGTGGGTCCCCATCCGGCCGGAGAAAGTCTGCGAGGTCGCCTACGACCAGATGGAGGGCAACGGCGGCGCCGCACAACGCTTCCGTCACGCCGTGAAGTTCCGGCGGTGGCGGCCCGACCGAGACCCGAAGAGCTGTACCTTCGACCAGCTCGACGTCCCGCTCAACTACGACCTCTACGACGTTCTGGAGTCCTGAAATGCCAACAGCAGCAGAGGAAGTCGATGTCGACGGCACCAACGTCCGGCTGACCAACCGCGACAAGGTGTACTTCCCGAAGCTCGGCAAGAACGGCACGAAGGGCAAACTCTTCGACTACTACCGCTCCGTCGCCGAACCGATGGTGGCGCTCCTGCGTGACCGCCCGGTGCACCTGCAGCGCTTCCCCGACGGCATCGAGGGCGAGGAGATCTACCAGAAACGCGTCCCTCAGAAGCATCCCGACTACCTCGAGACCTGCACCGTCACCTTCCCGTCCGGTCGCACCGCCGACGCGCTCAAGGTCACCCACGCCTCGGCGATTGCGTGGGCCGCGCAGATGGGCACGATCACGCTGCACCCGTGGCAGGTGAGGTGCCCTGACACCGAACATCCCGACGAACTGCGCATCGACCTCGACCCGCAGCCCGGGACCGGTTTCGCCGACGCCAGTTCGGTCGCGGTCGACGTGCTCAAACCGCTGCTGGACGAACTGGGCCTGGTCGGTTATCCGAAAACGTCCGGCGGCCGCGGTGTGCATGTGTTCCTGCGCATCAAGACCGACTGGGACTTCATCGAGGTGCGTCGTGCCGGAATCGCGCTGGCCCGCGAGGTCGAGCGTCGGGCCCCGGATGCGGTGACCACGTCGTGGTGGAAAGAAGAAAGGGGCGCGCGCATCTTCATCGACTACAACCAGAACGCGCGCGACCGCACCTTCGCTTCCGCGTACTCGGCGCGCAAGACCCCGATCGCCACCGTTTCCACCCCGTTGACCTGGGAGGAGCTCCGTTCCACCGACCCCGACGACTACACGATCGCGACCGTTCCGGATTTCGTTGCGGGACGGCCCGATCCGTGGGCCGACATCGACCGCAAGCCGCAGTCGATCAAGAAGCTGCTGGACATGGTCAAGGCCGACGAGGAGCAGGGCCTGGGCGATCTGCCGTATCCGCCGAACTACCCGAAGATGCCGGGGGAGCCGCCGCGCGTGCAGCCGAGCAAGAAGGTCGCCGCGAACTGGGACGAGGACGGCAATCCGGTCAACGGCTGAATTTCGCGGTTTGTGTCGCCCGTCACACGGGTACGGGGACTTCATGATCAAGCAAGTCAGTGTTGCCTTGGGTGTCCTCGCGGTCGCAGTCGGTTGTTCGAACCAAGCGTCCGACGAGTCGGCCACCACCACGACTACGACCACAACCACGGGCTCGTCGAGTGCCGAAGGCCTGACCGCCCAGATCAACACGCTAGACGGTAAACACGTCGCCGACGCCACGGTCGACTTCACCGGCGGATATGCCACGGTGACGGTTGAGACCGTCGAAGACGGCGTCCTGTCGCCGGGCTTCCACAGCATGCACATCCACGGGGTCGGCACCTGCGAGGCCGGTGACGGCTTCGCGTCGGCGGGCGAACATCTCCAGGCGCCCGGCCACACCGGCATGCCGGCCAGCGGCGATCTGCCGCCTCTGCTCGTGCGCTCCAACGGCGCAGGCAAGTTGGTTGTCACCAGTGACGCCTTCACCGAGGAGGAACTCAAGACGCCTCAGGGGTCGTCGATCGTGCTCCACGAGAGTGCCGCCATGGAGGGTGGAGACCCGGCGGCGGCCGAACAACGGATCGCGTGCGGTGTGCTCAGCCCGGCCACCGCCGCCAGCCCGTCGGTCGAGACGTCGGTCTCGACGTCGGTCGTCACCACGACCGCGGTCGCGCCTCCACCGGCGGCCACCGTCACCGAGACACCTGCCGAAACCACTTCGCCGCCGGCCGAAACCCCGGCCACCACGACACCGCCGACCGCGACCGACACCGTCACCGTGACCGAGACGCCGTCGCCGACCACCACGGTGCCCGCACCTCCGGGCGGCTGACGCGACGCGCTCAGGACGCGGAAATGCCGCGTCTCGGCCGCTGACTCGGGTCTGCTGTCTCCATGCGCGTTTCGACGACCGCTCGTAGGTGGCTCGCGGGTCTGGCACTGTTCGCGCTCCTGGGCAGTGGAATCGGCGTTGCGGCCGTGATGATCCTGGGGTCGGTCAAGCAGGCGAAGCAGGCGGAGCACGCCGAGGCGTCACGCGCGGCGCTCGCCCCTCAGCCGAAGGTGCCGACGCCGATGGAGTTCGCGATCAACGTGAACGTGACCGACACGCACTGCGCACCGGAGGCGCCCGGATGCTTTTACAAGTACTCGATCGAGCCGAAATACATTGGCATGCATCCACTTCCGAAGGCGCCGTTCACCGTCTTCTACGAGGTGGTCGGCGGCAACGCCCCGCAGAAGGGCGATTTCACCGTCACCGACGGTCAGGCGCAGATCCTCCAGGATGTGGTGCTGGAGGGGCCGCCCGCCGCCCAACTCAAGGCGAACGTGCTGCAGGTGACCGGCTGAGGAGTTATCGCCGGGGGCCGACGCCGCGCGCCTGAGGCAGCGGCAGGTCGTTGTAGGTGGCGATGCCGGGCGGCGCCGCGACGACCGCCGGAATCGCGTGGATCGGCGGCATGGCGGTCATGATGTGGCCGAGCACGAAGAAGTCCTCGATCGACGTGGCGTTCTCGATCATGTCCTGCGGGGGCAGGAAGCCGACCTGCATGTTGACCGTGGGCCGACCCTCGATGGTGATCTTCCAGCCGTCCCCGTCGAGCTGCCAGTCCGGATCCAGCGTCTGGCCCTTCTTCCACCGCACGTTGACGTCGACGACGGTTCGTTGGCCGCCGGTAGGCTCATCGATCAAGCCCTGCCAGCTGGCGTACACCCCCGCGACGTGACCCGCCGGGATCGTCCACGACGCCATCTCGAGATCCTCTGTGGTCTGGGCGTATTCGGACACACACTTGATCTCATCGAGCTCGACGCCGATCGAGTCGGCGACCAGCCGCACGGCCTCGGCGAACACCGCGGTGCCGTTGGCGGCCATCGGCGCCAAATTCGGATCGTCGATCGCGGTGCCGAAGCCGACCGGCCGCTCGGTATCGGGGGAGTCGTAGAGCGTGGTGTCGGCGGATTCGGAGATGGTGACCTTGTCGACACGGTCGCACGCCGTCGCGGCGACGATCGCGAGCAGTTCCGCGAAGCCCGGGCTCACCCCGGATCCGAAGAGCGTCGCGTTGCCGCGCTTGCACGCTTCCTCGATCTTGTCCCGGCCGTCGCCGAGATTGTGTCCGGTGATGAACGAGGCGGACGAGACGACGTTGACGCCGGCCTCGAGGATGCGCGCGAGTTCGTCGACGTCGATCCACATCGGGTTGTAGACCACGACGTCGGGCTTCAACGCGAGCAGGGCGTCGACGTCGTTGGTCGCCTTCACGCCGAGGGGTTCGATGCCCGCCAGCTCTCCGGCGTCCCGGCCGGCCTTGTCCTGCGACCACGCATAGAGACCGACGAGTTCGTAGTTCGGGTTCTTCGCGATCGCCTCGACCGAACTCTTCCCGACATTGCCGGTGGTCCACTGCACGACGCGATAAGGAGTGTTTGGCACGCGCTCAGCATAGGAAAGCCGGGCGCTCCGCGAGTGTGTTTTTTACCGAGCGGCGAAAATTGTTCCTCGGGCGCCTAGGCTGGGGCGCGATGAGCGGACGCACGAGGGGTCGCCCGCCCCGGATCAGCCGCGACCAGATTGTCGCGGCGGCCCGCGACGTGGCGAGCGTTGGCCTGACCATGCAGGCGGTCGCCGATGCCCTCGGAGTCAGCCGCAAGGCCCTGCACTACTACGTCGGCGATCGCGAAGGCCTGCTGACGCTCGTGATCGCAGACCTCTTCGAACGCGAGCTGACCACCGTCGAGCTGCCTGACGGCGACGACTGGCGGGCGGTTCTGCGGGCATACGCCGTCGCGTTCCGGGACGGCCTGGTGCAGGTCGGCGCCGCCACCGACTTCACCCGACTGCGGGGTATCGGCGAGGCCGCGGCGCTGGCGCTCGCGGATCGGGTGCTCGATGCGTTGCTCACCGCCGGATTCACCCCCGACGTCGCGCGGTATGGGCTGACCGCGGCGTCGAACATCGCGCAGTCCGCGGCCCACAGCAGCGCCGGGCAGACGCCGTCGGGAATGCACCGGCACCGCGCGGAGACGTCGGCCGCCCTGGAGTCGGAACCGCAGGACACCTATCCGGCGCTGCGCACCGTGCTCGACTCCGCCCAATTCCAGCGCCACGACGCCGAGCACCAGTTCGACTTCGAACTCGAGGTGCTGATCTCGGGTCTGGATCGGCTCCTCGACGGTTAGAGCGGCGTCAGCGTGGCCTTCGCGGACCGTTCCGCTCCGCCGCCGTCGACCCAGGTCAAGTCGACGACGTCACCGGGATAGTGGCGGTCCAGCACGCCGGTCAGCGTGGTCGCCGAGTCCAGTGGGGTGCCGTCGAGCACGACGAGCACGTCGCCGGGCCGCAGTCCCGCCCGGTCGGCCGGCCCACCGCGCAGTACGTCGGCGATCTGCACGCCGGGACCCCGCTGCGCCGAGCGCACCCCGACACCGAGCAGCACCGGCGGCCCGATGTGGACGTCGGCCGACGGCGTGCGGGACCGGATCTGGTTGGCGACCGGCAGCGCGTCGTTGATCGGGATCGCGAAGCCCTCACCGCCCGGGCCGAACCGGAAATTCACCGACGCCGCGGTGGTGATCCCGACGACCTGCCCGGCGCCGTTGACGACCGGGCCGCCGGAGTCGCCGGCCACGACCGGCGCCGCGAACTCCATGAGCCCCGCCAGTTCGTCCTTGCTGCCAGTCAGCGAGTCCTCGGCGTTCACCGTGCGGCCGAAGGCGGTGATCGTGCCGACCTCGCGGGTCAGCGGCCCGTTCGTGCCGTTCGCGTTGCCGAGCGCGACGACGGGTTCGCCGGGCGCGAGCAGGGCGGAGTCCCCGAGCGGCGCGACGGGTAGGCCCTGGGCACCGATCAGCTGCAGGACCGCGATGTCGCGTCCACGGTTGTATCCGACCAGCTCGGCGGGATAGGAGCGGCCTCCGATGCTGCCGGTGATCCGGTCTGCGCCCGATACGACGTGGAAGTTGGTCAGCACCTGGCCGTTCGGGTCGATCACGAAACCGGTGCCGTTTCCGTATGCGCCCTGGTAATCGATCTCGGTGTCGATGCGCACGACGGCGGGTTCGACCTGAGCCGCCGCGGCGATGGGGTCACCGGGTGCGGCTGCGACCGGGAAAGCCGGTGCGACCAGGGCCAGCGCGGTGGCCAAAGCGATCAGCAGCGTCGCGAACGGACGCGGGACTCCGAATTTGCCCATGAGCCCATATTGCCCGATGTCGGGCCGACTAATCGTCCACCGCGACGCCCCCGCGCAGGCGCCGACGCCTGCGACGTGCGGGTTCGGGCCTGCGATTGCGCAGTTTGCCGTCGGCGGGCTCGGCTTCGTCGGTGGCCTCGGATGCGGATTCGGTCTCGTCGGCGTCGGCCTTGGCGTCAGTCTTGGGGTCGGCTTTGACCTCAGCCTCGTCGTCCTCGTGGGCCGCGTCCTTGGTGTCGGTGACGACGTCCTCGGTCTCGTCGGACGGTTCGGTGTCCTCGACGTCCTCGTCCTCGGGCTCTGCGACGTCGTCGGCCGTGTCGTCAGCGGTGTCCTCGGCGTCCTTCGACCGCCTGCCGCGGCGGCGCTGCTTCGGTGCTTTGACCTTGACCGGTTTCGGCGGCGGAGGCGGCAACTCGGCGACCGAGGCCAGGTAGAACGCGAAAACGCCGAGCAGGGCGATCGCTGCGGCCGCGCCGTAGATGCCGAACAGCCACCGGCCCGCGTCGTCGAGCGACAACCAGATCTCGCTGATCGCGGCGCCGATGATCAGCAGCCCGGCCAGCACGTGCAGGACGATCGACCAGGTCCGCAGCGTCAGTGCCATCTGCGGCGTGCCGAACTCGGGTCGGCGGGTGCGCAGCAGCGTGAACACCACAGGCAGCGCGGCCAGGCCGATCAGGGCGCCGCACACGATGCGCATCACGGTGCCGAGGGTGGGAGAAAGGTCGCCGGACAGTTCGTACCAGCGGGGCAGGACGAAGAAGAAGTACAGAACACCGGCTACGACGCTGAAGATCGCGTGCCAGGTAACCGCGACAGTGCGGCTCATTCTCCTCCTAGACGCTTGTTTGGTCCCGGGGTGCGACCGTATGTGACGGTCAGATTTGGCCGACAGGCCGCACCCCGGGCCGAGTGCGGAGGATGCGGGATTTGAACCCGCGAGGGCTATTAACCCAACCCGCGTTCCAGGCGAGCGCCATAGGCCACTAGGCGAATCCTCCGCGGGCCATGGTAGCCGACCTTGCGACCGAGCCGATCGGGATGCGACCGGCTCGGGTATTAGACTCGCCGTGGACCCCGCGCGGCGTCCATCCTGTGAACTCCCCCAGGGCCGGAAGGCAGCAAGGGTCAATGGGCTCTGGCGGGTGCGCGGGGTCCCCTCATTTCACGGTTCTCCAGTTGAAAGGCGTCTGGTGTCTTTTCTGTCGCTCGGCCGGGACGAACTCGCCGCAGAACACGAGCAGCAGAAGCGCAACTACGCCGAGCTGCAGGCCAAGGGGCTCAAGCTCGACCTGACCCGCGGTAAGCCGTCCGCGGCGCAATTGGACCTGTCCAACAAGCTGCTCGAGCTGCCCGGCGCCGAGGACTTCCGCGACGGCGACGGCACCGACGTCCGCAACTACGGCGGCGTGCACGGACTGCCGGAACTACGCGCGATCTTCGGCGAGCTACTCGGCATCCCGGTGCAGAACCTGATCGCCGGAAACAACGCCAGCCTCGAGTTGATGCACGACGTCGTGGTGTTCTCGATGCTGCACGGCGGTCCGGACTCGCCGCGGCCGTGGGTGCAGGAGCCCGTCGTCAAGTTCCTGTGCCCGGCGCCCGGTTACGATCGGCACTTCGCGATCACCGAGAGCCTCGGCATCGAGATGATCACCGTGCCGATGCTCGAGGACGGACCCGACGTCGACCTGATCGAGGAGCTCGTCGCCGCCGATCCCGCCATCAAGGGCATGTGGTGCGTGCCGGTGTACTCGAATCCCACGGGCGTCACGTTCTCCTGGGAGACGGTTCGCCGGCTCGTCCAGATGCGAACGGCGGCAAACGATTTCCGGTTGATGTGGGACAACGCCTACGCGGTGCACACGTTGACCCACGACTTCGTCCGCAACGTCGACGTGCTCGGGCTGGCCGAGGCCGCGGGCAACGGCAACCGTCCCCTCGTATTCGCCTCGACGTCGAAGATCACGTTCGCCGGCGCCGGGGTCAGCTTCCTGGGCGCCTCGCTGGGCAACATCGCCTGGTATCTGCAGCACGCCGGCAAGAAGTCCATCGGACCGGACAAGGTGAACCAGCTGCGGCATCTACGGTTCTTCCGCGACGCCGACGGCGTGCGTCTGCAGATGCAGCGCCACCAGGAGCTGTTGGCCCCGAAGTTCGCCGCGGTGCTGGAGATCCTCTCCGACCGGCTCGGCGAGTCGAAGATCGCGTCGTGGACCGAACCCAAGGGCGGGTACTTCATCAGCCTCGACGTGTTGCCGGGTACGGCCAAGCGCACCGTGGCGCTGGCCAAGGATGCGGGCATTGCGGTGACCGAGGCCGGTGCGACCTTCCCCTATCGGAAAGACCCGGAAGACAAGAACATTCGCATCGCGCCGACCATGCCGCCCGAGCCTGAGCTGCGGGCAGCGATCGACGGCCTGGCGACCTGTGCGCTGCTGTCGGCGACCGAGTCGCTGCTCAAGGACTAGCCGGCCGGTTTGTGAATCTGCCGACGGTTTTCGCGAAAAAGCGTCGCCAGGTTCACATTCGAAGCCCGCGTGCGCGCAGCGCGCCTTCGACCCTCGCCACATAAGTCGTCCGCCGATGCTGCAGCAGGTCTCGGCTGACGCGGACGATCACCCAGCCGAGTTCCGTCAACGCGAACTGCTTGTCGATGTCGCGCTGCCTCACCCGCGGATCGGTCCAGTGTTGTGATCCGTCGTATTCGATGCCGACCAACAGATCCGGATAGGCCATGTCGAGACGCGCGACGAACTGCCGATACTCGTCGAACACGCGGACCTGCGTCTGCGGCGCGGGAAGCCCCGCGTCGACCAATGCCAGCCGGGCGACGGTCTCCTGCGGTGACTCCGCGCCGCCATCCATCAGCGGCAGGACGCGCCGTAGCCGCGGAAGGCCGCGGGCGCCCGGGTGCGTGGTGATCACCGCCTCGACGTCGACGTGTTTGAGCCCGGTGGCGTTGGCCAGCGCGTCGAGGCGTTGCACCGCGAGCACTCGAGACTTGAGGTGACGACCGAGGTCGAACGCGGTGCGGGCCGGATCCGTGATGGGCATGCCGGCGATGCTCACGAGTTCGTCGGGCAGCGCCCGCTCGGTGCGGACGACGAGACCCGTTGGCGGTCTGCGGTTGTCGTGGATGAGCTCCGCCGGTAGGCCGGCGTCGACCCACTTGCTGCCCAGCACGGCCGCCGCCGACAGCCCGCTAACGATTCCGCGCCGCTTCGACCACAGCCACGCCGCCCGCGCCCGCTCGGGTGCCGACACGGTGAAGTCTCGCGGGACGTAGACGTTCGGGTAGAGCGGCGTGTACAGACGGCGCATCGTGCGCTCGGAGATCGCGCCCGTCGACAACGCTTCGCTTCCGACGAACGGCCATCGCGGCTCGGTCATGGTCGCACGGTGCACGCTCCGACCGACGGAACGCGCCCCCGTCGCGCGGTCATCCACAGGTCCACGCCGTTTGTGAATCTGACGACGCTTTGGCGCCCGGGACCGTCGCCGATTTCACAATCGAGAGGGGCAGGGCTGAGGTGTCGCGCCGTCGGACCGCGCCGGTAGCCTGCTGTGCGTGGCGCTCTACCGCAAGTACCGGCCCGCGACCTTCGCGGAGGTCGTCGGCCAGGAACATGTCACCGAGCCACTGTCGACGGCGCTGACGTCCGGCCGGATCAACCACGCCTACCTGTTCTCCGGTCCGCGTGGCTGCGGTAAGACCTCGTCGGCGCGCATCCTGGCGCGGTCGCTGAACTGCGTGCAGGGGCCGACAGCCACGCCGTGCGGGGTGTGCGATTCGTGCGTGGCGCTCGCGCCCAATGGGCCAGGCAGCGTCGACGTCGTCGAACTCGACGCGGCCAGCCACGGCGGTGTGGACGACACCCGCGAGTTGCGCGACCGCGCGTTCTACGCGCCGGCGCAGTCGCGGTATCGCATCTTCATCGTCGACGAGGCGCACATGGTCACCACGGCCGGCTTCAACGCGCTGCTGAAGATCGTCGAGGAGCCGCCCGAACATCTGATCTTCGTGTTCGCGACCACCGAGCCGGAGAAGGTGCTGCCGACCATCCGGTCGCGCACGCACCACTACCCGTTCCGTCTCCTGGCGCCGCGCACCATGCGCACGCTGCTGGAGAACATCTGCGCGCAGGAGAACGTCACCGTCGACGACGCGGTCTACCCGCTGGTGATCCGCGCCGGCGGCGGGTCGCCCCGCGACACGCTCTCGGTGCTCGACCAGCTGCTGGCCGGTGCCGAGGGCAACCACGTCAACTACGCGCGGGCGCTGGCGCTGCTGGGTGCGACGGATGTCGCGCTGATCGACGACGCGATCGACGCGTTGGCCGCAGGCGATGCCGCGGCACTGTTCGGCGTCGTGGAGGCGGTGATCGACGCCGGGCACGACCCGCGCCGGTTCGCCACCGACCTGTTGGAGCGGTTCCGCGACCTGATCATCCTGCAGTCGGTGCCCGACGCCGCGGCGCGTGGTGTCGTCGACGGACCCGAGGACGTGCTCGACCGGATGCGCGAGCAGGCGACGCGCATCGGCACCGCGACGCTGACCCGCTACGCCGAGGTGGTGCACGCCGGCCTCGGCGAGATGCGCGGCGCGACAGCGCCCCGACTGCTGCTCGAGGTGGTGTGCGCGCGGCTGCTGCTGCCGTCGGCCAGCGACACGGAAGCGGCTCTGCTGCAACGGATCGAGCGCATCGAGACCCGCCTGGACATGTCGATTCCGGCCGGTGAGGGCGCAGCGCCTCAGGTGGGTGGTCCGCCCAAGCAGTACGCCCGCAGGAGCAAGGCCGAGGCGCAGGCGCCCGCCGTCGAGGCGCCGGCCCGCCCCGAGCCTGTCTCTTAT
>NZ_LZSQ01000126.1 GCF_001665535.1 Mycobacterium sp. 852002-51961_SCH5331710 | reverse complement strand
CCGCGCGAACCCATGGCTGGCCGACCACATGTCGCGTGCCCTCGGCGTGCTCACCGAAGAAGGCTCCGACGACATCACCGAAATGGTGTCCCGGCTCGCCGAGTTCGTGCGCAGCCGCCGGAGCGAGACGAACGGCGTTGTCGCCGATGCCAACTCGAACGGCATGATCGGGCTGTTGCGTGCGGTGCAGTCCGAACCCCAACGCGAGGCCCTCGACCAACTGCTGGTGCTCGGCACGCTGCTGGAAGGTCACGCGGACCACGTGATGGACGCCGTCGGCCCGGCTGTGGTGCCGTCCGTGGCGACGATCCGCAAGCGGTTCGACGAGCGGCGGCAACGCAAACAGTCGCCGCTGCAACGCGTGGTGCGGATGCTTCTCGGCATCGACGCCAAGCTCAGCCAGTACACCCGCGGCAAGGCATTCGTCGACCACGTCGTGTCCACCGTGGGGATGAGCCGGTTCAACGCGGTGTGGACGAACACCGAAACGCTGCCCCTACCAACCGAAATCGACGAGCCGCAACGATGGATCGACAGGGTGCTGTAGCCGCACTCCGAGCGGCCGTCGCGGCGTTCGACCGCGACTTCGACGTCGGCGACCGCTGGTGCGTCGCGCTGTCCGGAGGCGCGGATTCGCTGGCGCTGACGGCGATTGCAGCGAGGATCAAACCGACCACCGCGCTCATCGTCGACCACCGACTGCAGCCCGACTCCGCCACCGTGACGCAAACCGCGCGACAGCAGGCGCTGTCGCTGGGATGTGTTGCAGCACAGGCAATCACCGTTGACATCGGGACGCAGGGCGGGCCCGAGGCCGCCGCGCGCACCGCGCGCTACCGCGCGCTGGACGGGGCGCGAGACGGCAGGCCGGTGCTGCTGGGGCACACGCTGGACGACCAGGCCGAGACGGTGTTGTTGGGGCTGGGCCGCGGGTCCGGGCCCCGGTCGATCGCGGGTATGCGGCCCTGGGACCCACCGTGGGGCCGGCCGCTGCTCGGTGTCCGGCGGGCGGTGACGCGCGCCGCCTGCGCCGAGCTCGGCCTCCCTCCGTGGCAGGACCCGCACAACTTCGACCGCAGGTTCACCCGGGTTCGACTCCGTGAAGAGGTCCTGCCGCTGCTCGAGGACGTTCTCGGCGGTGGGGTCGCCGAGGCGCTGGCCCGCACCGCAGGTGCGCTGCGCGCCGACACCGACACCCTCGACGAGCTGGCCGACCGCGCCCTGAGCGAGGTGCGCAGCGACGACGCACTCGACGGCGCGCAGGTGCTGCAGCTTCCAGAAGCACTGCGGCTGCGGGTGATTCGCCGCTGGCTGCTCGACGGCGGCGCCGCCGGGCTGACCGACAAGCAGATCCGCGCCGTCGATGCCCTCGTCACGGCGTGGCGGGGCCAGGGCGGTGTGGCGGTCGGGTCACCCCTGCGCGAGCGCCGGCTGATCGCGGGCCGCCGGGACGGCATGCTGACCCTGCACACGGAGCCGGTTCGAACCATGAAAAACTGTGCCCGTGCCTGAGCCATCCGCCGAGCTGTACACCGGCGACATCAAGTCGGTGCTGCTGTCGTCCGACGAGATCCAGGCCAAGATCGCCGAACTCGGCGCCCGCATCGCGGAGGAGTACCGCGACGCCGTTGCCGAGAACGGCCAAGATCTCCTGCTGGTGACCGTGCTCAAGGGCGCGGTCTTCTTCGTCACGGACCTGGCCCGCGCGATCCCGCTGCCGACACAGCTGGAGTTCATGGCGGTCAGCTCGTACGGTTCGTCGACGTCGTCGTCCGGCGTCGTCCGGATCCTCAAGGACCTCGACCGCGACATCAACGGCCGCGACGTGCTGATCGTCGAGGACATCGTCGACTCCGGGCTCACGCTGTCGTGGCTGCTGCGCAACCTCGCGACCCGCCATCCCCGCTCGCTGCGGGTGTGTGCGCTGCTCCGCAAACCCGACGCGGTGCGCGCCGATGTCGACATCGCCCACGTCGGATTCGACATCCCCAACGAGTTCGTCGTCGGGTACGGCCTGGATTACGCCGAGCGCTACCGCGACCTCAACTACATCGGCACCTTGGATCCGAAGGTGTACGAGCAGCACTGAACGGCGCAAGATGAGGGGCATGCGCGAAACAGCCCTTCGCATCTGTCCCCTGTGTGAGGCCACCTGCGGCCTGGTCCTGACCATCGACGACGGCCGCGTCACCGGCGCTCGCGGTGACCGCGACGACGTGTTCAGCCACGGCTTCATCTGCCCGAAGGGCGCCAGCTTCGCCGAACTCGATAACGACCCCGACCGGTTGGCTCGGCCGATGGTGCGGCGCGACGGCGTGCTGACCGAGACGAGCTGGGAGGAAGCGTTCGCCGCCCTCGCCGAGGGCCTCGGCGGTGTCATCGCCGAGCACGGCGGTGCGTCCGTCGGCGTCTACCTGGGCAACCCGAACGCCCACACCGTCGCGGGCGGGCTGTACACGCCGCTTGTCGTGAAGGCGCTCGGCACCCGGCAGGTGTATTCGGCCAGCACGCTGGACCAAATGCCCAAGCACGTCTCGCTGGGCCTGATGTTCGGCAGCCCGGTCGCGTTTACCGTCCCCGATCTCGACCGCACCGACTACCTCGTGGTGATCGGCGCCAATCCCCTTGTCTCCAACGGCAGCCTGGCGACCGCGGCCGACTTCCCCGGCAAGCTGCGCGCGCTGCGTAAGCGCGGCGGCCGGCTCGTGGTCATCGACCCCGCCCGCACCCGCACCGCCGAGATCGCCGACCGACATCTGGCCCCTCGGCCGGGCACCGACGCCGCGCTGCTCTTCGCGATCGTCCACGTGCTGTTCGACGAGGACCTCGCCGACCTCGAGCAGCTCGACGGGCACGTCGATGGTGTCGACGAGGTGCGTGCGCTCGCCGCCGACTTCTCGCCGGGGACCGTCGCCGCGTTTTGCGGGGTGCCCGCGGACGACATCCGCACGCTCGCCCGGGAACTGGCCGCTGCGCCGTCGGCCGCGGTGTACGGCCGCATCGGCACGTCCACCGTGGAGTTCGGCACGTTGGGCAGCTGGCTGGTCGACGTGGTCAACGTCCTCACCGGCAACCTGGACCGGCCGGGCGGCGCGATGTTCCCGCTCTCGCCGATCGCCCCCGCACCGCGTCCGCCCAAGCCGGGCCGCGGCTTTCTCACCGGCCGCTGGCACAGCCGCGTCTCGGGCTATCCCGAAGTGCTGTCGGAGTTTCCGGCCGCGGCGTTCGCGGAGGAGATCGACACGCCCGGCGACGGACAGATCAAGGCGGTGATCACGATCGCGGGCAATCCGGTGCTCTCGGCGCCCGACGGCGAACGCCTCGACAAGGCACTCGAGAGCGTCGCGTTCATGTGCAGCGTCGACCCGTATCTGAACGAGACCAGTCGGCATGCCGACGTGATCCTGCCGCCTCCTCCGCCGTCGCGCAGCGCGCACTTCGACATCGCGCTCAACGCACTCGCGGTGCGCAACAACGCGCGGTACTCACCGCCCGCGCTCCCGCCCGCCGATCGGCCGGACGAGGCCGAGATCCTCTCGCGCATCGCGCTGATCCTCTACGGCCTCGGCCCCGACGCCGACCCGATGCTGGTCGATGACCAGGTGATCGCCGCGACGCTGGCCAAGGAGACCGCCGACCCGGACTCGCCGGTCGCTGGGCGATCCGTCGACGAGCTGACCGCGATGCTGCCGCCGGGACCGGGTTATGAGCGGCGCCTGGACATGATGCTGCGGCTCGGCGCCTATGGCGATGCGTTCGGCGCCAAGCCGGACGGCCTCACGCTGGCCAAGCTCAAGGCCGTCCCACACGGCATAGACCTCGGGCCGCTGCAGCCGCGCCTGGGCGAGGTGCTGCGGACGCCGTCGGGCCGGATCGAGCTCGCGCCGCCTCAGTTGACCGCCGATGTCGCACGGCTGCGCGATGCGCTCGGGACGCGCCCCGACGGGTTCGTGCTCATCGGGCGACGGCACCTGCGGTCCAACAACAGCTGGATGCACAACCTGCCAGCGCTCTCGGGCGGGTCGAACCAGTGCACGCTGCGGATCCACCCCGACGACGCGGCCGAGCTCGGCCTGACCGACACGGCGGTCGTCAAGGGTCCCGGCGGCGAGCTGCTCGCGCCCATCGAGATCACCCCCGACATGCGACGGGGCGTGGTGTCGCTGCCGCACGGCTGGGGCCACGACCGCGACGGCACGGGCCAGCGGGTCGCCGCCGGCGCTCCCGGCGTTAACGTCAACCAGCTCAACGACGGAAACCACCTCGACCCGCTGTCGGGTACCGCGGTGCTCAACGGGATTCCCGTCGACATCGCTCCCGCCGGCTGAGCCGGCAAATCAACGGATGCGGGCTAGCCCGACACGCTAGGTCAGCTCGTAGACCACGGTCACGTTGAAGCCGACGGCCTGCTGGCCCGGCTCGAAAGGCACCGCTGCCATCTCCGCGGCGGGGCCGCGCGGGCTGGGATAGGGCGTCGGCGGGTTGGACGCCGGCACCTCGGATATCGAGATCACCTTGCCGAGGTCGAGTTCGGCCAGCAGCGCGTACTGTTCGGCGCGGCTCTTGGCGTCGTTGAAGGCGCGGGCGCGCGCCTCGCGCACCAACTGCGAGTCGTCCTCGATGGCGAGCGTGACGTTGTTGATCCGGGTGGCGTTGCCGCCCCGGCTGGCGATGATCCCGAACACCTGCGGCGCCGTGTTCAGCTCGCGCACCTTGATGTCGATCGTGTTCGTCGCCCGGTAGCCGTTGACGGTCGAGCTGTCGCTGCCTGCGTACTGCGGCTGCACGCTCACCTGGGAGGTGTTGATGTCCTTGCGGTCGACGCCCGAGTCGACGAGTGCATCGATGACACCGCGCTGCAACTGGCTCGTCTGGTTGAGTGCGCCTGCGGCGTCGGCGGAGACGACCTCCATCGCCGCTTCGATGGTCAGCATGTCGGGGGTGCCGAGCACCTCGCCGGAGCCGACGACCGTGACCTGACGCGCTGCGCCGTCGTCGTTGTTGGTCAGGGCGGGGGCGGCCTTCGCGTCACAACCCGACAGGAGCGCGATGAGGCCCACCGCCGCGGCCGCGAGGATTCGGGAGGGCGTCTTCGCCCGGGCAGCGATTGGCATGGCTGGCACCCTACCGTCAGGGCGTCACCACGATCTTGCAGTGCGCGTCGGGGTCGGCGAGTTCGTCGAACGCGGCGGCCACGCCGTCGAGGCCCACCTCACCGGTGATCAGCGGTGAGACGTCGATGAGCCCGTCGGCGATGGCGCGCAACGACTCCGCGAATTCGTTGTGGTCATAGGAGTTGACGAACTGCACGCTGATCTCCTTGGCGATACCGAACAGCGGCATGACGGTGTCGGGCTGCATGCAGACCCCGGCCACCACCAGGCGGCTGCCCAGCGGCGCCCGCCGCATCGCGTCGTTGATGATGCCGGGCACTCCGACGGCCTCGAAGACCACCGCGGGCGTCGTTCTGTCGAAGGGCGAGCCCTGCGCAGGGTCCAGCGTCACGTGGGCGCCCATCGTCGCGGCGAGTTCACGGCGTCGCACCGAAAAGTCCGCCGCCGCAACGTCTTCGACGCCCTTCAGTCGCAGCGCGGCGATGATCGCGATACCGATCGGGCCACAGCCGATCACCAGGGCGGACTCGCCGGGCGCGATGCCGGACTTGTTGACCGCGTGCAGCCCGACGGCCATCGGTTCGGTGAGCGCGGCGTGGCGGGGGTCGACGCCCTCGGGCACCCTCAGCAGCAAGGGCACCGACAGCAGCATCCGCTCGGCGTAGCCGCCCAGCACCGTGTTGCTGGACATGATCGGCTCGAAACCCTTGGGCGACAACAAGACCGGCAACGAAGTCACGAGCGTTCCCGGCGGTGGCGCGTCGGTGCCGGGGCCGGCCTCGAGGACCTCCGCGCTGAACTCGTGGCCCATGAACACGTCGTCGCCGACGTCGACGGGCAACCCGCCCTGCACCGGCATCCCGGTGATCTCGCGGGTGAGCCGCACCATCTCGGCGCCGTGCTTGGCGAAATGCAGGTCCGAGCCGCAGATGCCGCAGGCGTTGACCGAGACCAGCACCTGCCCCTCCTGCGGGACGGGTTCGGGGACGTCGTCGCGGACCACCATCCGCCCGTCGCGCAGTACGGCGGCGCGCATTCACCACTCCAATCGGGTCAGGAACTCCAGCAGCGCGGCGTTGACCTCGGCGGGCCGTTCCTGAGGCAGCCAGTGCCCGCCGTCGATCATCACCTCGCGGTAGTCGCCGGCGACCACCTCGCGGGCGCGGTCCCGTCGGGCGAAGGCCTGGGTCGGATCCTCGGTGGCGCCGATGAACAACGCGGGTACGCCGATGGTCGTCGCCGGGGTGTTCGCCGTCAGTTCCCAGTTGCGGTCGAAGCACCGGTACCAGTTGAGCGCGGGAGTGAAGCCCGTGCGGGTGAACTCCTCGACGTAGTGGTCGAGTTCGCCCTCGCTGATCCAGTCGGGCAGGCCGTCGGGATCGGGGATACGGGACAGGAGCCCGGCCGGTCCCTGCGCGGTCATCCGGTCGCCGACGAGTCCGCCCTTCGACGAGGCCGTCGACGCGAGCAGCTTGCGGATCGACGTGGCGGGGTCTCGGTTGAGCTCGGCGTCGGCCGGACCCACCTGCTGGAAGTAGAGGATGTAGAAGAAGTTGTCGCCGAAGATGCGTCGGAACGCCTGCGTCGTGGGCACACGGGACCGCGGCACCGGCGGCGTGCACACGCCGGCGACACCCGCGAACCTGTCCGGATGCAACAGGGGGGCTGCCCAGGCCACCACGCCGCCGAAGTCGTGGCCGACGATGACCGCGCGGTCCGCGCCCGCGTCGTCGATGAGTCCGACAATGTCGGCGCTCAACTCGACGACGGTGTAGGCGTCGACATCGTCCGGAGCCGACGAGCGGCCGTATCCGCGCTGGTCAGGCGCCAGCACGTGGTAGCCGGCCTCGGCCAGCGCCGGCATCTGATGGCGCCAGGAGAACCCGAGTTCGGGGAAGCCGTGGGCCAGCACCACCAGGGGCGCACCGGGTTCGCCGGCCTCCAGGACCCGCAGACGGACTCCGTCGGTGTCGATGAACCGCTCGGAGGAGGTCAGCACGCCCTCATCTTCGACGCCGACAGTGCCGTTGTGAACACGAATCGCCGGATGACGTGCGCTCGGCGGAGAACCGTCGGGAACCTTGGTTCGTTGGTCTAGCGGTAGCCTGAACTATTCCAACTGTGAGCATGTTGGATGCGGCGCCAATGGCAGATGTGGTCGCGGACGGCCGGGAACAACGGCCGGCCACGCGGCCGAACGACGACGGATAGTTGATGAATCGGAAAAACGTCATCCGCACGCTGACCGTGATCGCGGTCGTGCTGTTGCTGGGTTGGTCCTTCTACTACTTCAGCGATGACACCCGCGGCTACAAACCGGTCGACACTTCGGTGGCGATCGCGCAGATCAAGGACGACAACGTCAAGAGCGCGCAGATCGACGACCGCGAACAGCAGCTGCGCCTCGAGCTCAAGAACGGCAACAGCGACACCGAGAACAGCGACAAGATCATCACGAAGTACCCGACCGGGTACGGCGCCACGCTGTTCGACTCGCTGCAGGCCAAGGGTGCGACCACGAACACCGTGGTCAACCAGGGCAGCATGCTCGGTTCGCTGCTGATCTACCTGCTGCCGCTGTTGCTGCTGGTCGGCCTGTTCGTGATGTTCTCGCGCATGCAGACCGGCGGCCGGATGGGCTTCGGCTTCGGCAAGTCGCGGGCCAAGCAGCTGACCAAGGACATGCCGAAGACCACCTTCGCCGACGTCGCCGGAGTCGACGAGGCCGTCGAAGAGCTATACGAGATCAAGGATTTCCTGCAGAACCCCTCGCGGTACCAGGCGCTCGGCGCCAAGATCCCCAAGGGCGTGCTGCTGTTCGGCCCGCCCGGCACCGGTAAGACGCTGCTGGCGCGCGCCGTCGCCGGCGAGGCCGGGGTGCCGTTCTTCACGATCTCGGGCTCCGACTTCGTCGAGATGTTCGTCGGCGTCGGCGCCTCCCGCGTGCGCGACCTGTTCGAGCAGGCCAAGCAGAACAGCCCGTGCATCATCTTCGTCGACGAGATCGACGCCGTCGGCCGTCAACGCGGCGCCGGCCTCGGCGGGGGCCACGACGAACGCGAGCAGACGCTCAACCAGCTGCTCGTCGAGATGGACGGCTTCGGCGACCGCCAGGGCGTCATCCTGATCGCCGCGACCAACCGGCCCGACATCCTCGACCCGGCGTTGCTGCGTCCCGGCCGCTTCGACCGCCAGATCCCGGTCTCCAACCCCGATCTGGCCGGCCGCCGCGCCGTGCTCAAGGTGCACTCGGCGGGCAAGCCGATCGCTCCCGACGCCGACCTCGACGGCCTGGCCAAGCGCACGGTCGGCATGTCCGGAGCCGACCTGGCCAACGTCATCAACGAGGCCGCGCTGCTGACCGCCCGCGAGAACGGCACCGTGATCACCGGCCCGGCCCTGGAAGAGGCCGTCGACCGCGTCGTCGGCGGGCCGCGCCGCAAGAGCCGCATCATCAGCGAGCACGAGAAGAAGATCACCGCCTACCACGAGGGCGGTCACACGCTCGCGGCGTGGGCGATGCCGGACATCGATCCGATCTACAAGGTGACGATCCTGGCCCGCGGCCGCACCGGCGGCCACGCGATGGCCGTCCCCGAGGACGACAAGGGCCTGATGACCCGCTCGGAGATGATCGCGCGGCTGGTGTTCGCGATGGGCGGACGCGCGGCCGAGGAGCTGGTGTTCCGCGAGCCGACCACCGGCGCAGTCTCCGACATCGAGCAGGCCACCAAGATCGCGCGGGCGATGGTCACCGAGTACGGCATGAGCTCCAAGCTCGGCGCGGTGCGCTACGGCACCGAGCACGGCGACCCGTTCCTCGGCCGCACCATGGGCACCCAGGCCGATTACAGCCACGAGGTCGCCCGCGACATCGACGACGAGATCCGCAAGCTCATCGAAGCAGCCCACACCGAGGCGTGGGAGATCCTGACCGAGTACCGCGACGTGCTCGACACCCTCGCAGGCGAGCTGCTGGAGAAGGAGACGCTGCACCGCCGCGAGCTCGAGGAGATCTTCGGCGACGTGAAGAAGCGGCCGCGGCTGACCATGTTCGACGACTTCGGCGGTCGCGTACCGTCCGACAAACCGCCGATCAAGACGCCCGGCGAGCTGGCGATAGAGCGCGGCGAGGAATGGCCGAAGCCGGTGCCCGAGCCCGCGTTCAAGGCCGCGATCGCGGCGGCCACCAAGGCCGCCGAGGCCAAGCTGGCCGAGAGCGGCGCCAACGGCACGAACGGCAGCGGCAACGGATCGTCGGGTGCCGCACCGACGCAACCGGACTACGGCGCCCCCGCCGGATGGCACGCTCCGGGCTGGCCACCGCCCCCGCAGCATCAGCAGCAGCAGCCGGTCCAGCAGCCGCAGGGTTACTGGTATCCGCCGCCACACCAGGGGTGGCAACAGCCCGCGCCCTATCCGCAGTATCAGCCGTACCCACAGCAGGGGCCGCCGCAGCAGGGCGCGCCGCCCCCACCGAACGAGGACCAGGGTCAGGACAACAGCCGGCGCAACGGCTGACAGGCCGGCCGGGCTCACAGGAGGCTCCATTGGCGCAGTCGCAGCACAACTCTGTCACCTTCACCCCTGCGACCTTCGACCAGCAACGCGCTGAGGCGGCGGTCCGCGAACTCCTGCTCGCGGTGGGCGAGGACCCCGACCGGCACGGCCTTGAGTCGACCCCGGCGCGGGTGGCGCGCGCCTACAAGGAGTTGTTCGCGGGGCTCTACATCGACCCGGATTCGGTGCTGGACACCACCTTTGACGAGCAGCACGACGAGCTGGTGCTGGTCAAGCAGATCCCGATGTACTCGACCTGCGAACATCACCTCGTCTCGTTTCACGGCGTCGCGCACGTCGGTTACATCCCCGGCCAGGACGGCCGCGTCACCGGGCTGTCCAAGATCGCGAGGCTGGTCGACCTCTACGCCAAGCGACCGCAGGTGCAGGAGCGGCTCACCGGGCAGATCGCCGACGCGATGATGCGCAAACTCGATCCTCGGGGGGTCATCGTCGTGGTCGAGGCCGAGCACCTGTGCATGGCGATGCGCGGGGTACGAAAGCCCGGCGCGGTGACGACCACGTCGGCCGTGCGCGGGCAGTTCAAGGTCGACGCGGCATCGAGGGCCGAGGCGCTGGACCTGATCCTGCGCAAGTGAACTCGACACGGGTGCGCGTCATGGGGGTCGTGAACGTCACCGACGACTCCTTCTCCGACGGAGGGCTCTTCCTCGAGCACGACCGCGCCGTTGAGCACGGACTCGAATTGGCCGCCGAGGGCGCCGCGATCGTCGACGTCGGCGGTGAGTCCACCCGCCCCGGCGCGACCCGCATCGACCCGCAGATCGAGAGTTCGCGGGTGTGTCCCGTCATCAGAGAGCTTGCCGCCCAGGGCATCACGGTCAGCATCGACACCATGCACGCCGAGGTCGCGCGGGCGGCGCTGGAGAACGGCGCCCAGATCGTCAACGACGTCTCCGGCGGGCGCGCCGACCCGGACATGGCGCCGTTGCTCGCCGACGCGAAAGTGCCCTGGGTGCTGATGCATTGGCGGTCGGTCGGCGCCGACAAGCCCCACGCGGTGCCCGCGTACCGCAACGTCGTCGAGGAGGTCCGCAGCGAGCTGCTCGTGAGCGTGGACGCCGCCGTGGCTGCCGGCGTCGACGCCAGCATGCTCGTCATCGATCCCGGGCTGGGCTTCGCCAAGACGGGCGAGCACAACTGGGCTCTGCTTCGGGCGCTTCCCGAGTTCGTCGCCACGGGCATCCCGGTGTTGGTCGGGGCGTCGCGCAAACGTTTTCTCGGGACGCTGCTCGCCGACGCCGACGGACAACCGCGGCCGCCGGACGGAAGGGAGACCGCGACGGCGGTGATCTCGGTGTTGGCCGGCATGCACGGCGCATGGGGTGTACGGGTGCACGACGTGCGCGCCTCGGTCGACGCGCTCAAGGTGTTGGAGGCCTGGACGCATGACTGATCGAATCGAGCTGCGCGGCTTGAAGGTTCGAGGGCATCACGGTGTCTACGAACACGAGCGTCGCGACGGTCAGGACTTCATCGTCGACATCACGGTGTGGATCGATCTCGCGGCAGCGGCGGCGAGTGACGACCTCGCCGACACGCTGGACTACGGTGCGCTGGCGCAACGGGCGGCCGATATCGTCGCGGGCCCGCCACGGGACCTGATCGAGACGGTGGCCGGTGAGATCGCCGACGATGTGATGGCCGACGAGCGCGTGCACGCCGTCGAGGTCGTCGTGCACAAACCGTCGGCGCCGATCCCGCTGGCCTTCTCCGACGTCGGGGTGGTGGCGCGGCGTTCACGACGCGGGCGGGGCAGCCCTTGACGACCGCGGTCCTGTCCATCGGGTCGAACCTCGGCGACCGGCTGGCCATGCTGCGCGTGGTCGTCGACGGTCTCGGCGCGGCGCTGCATGCGGCGTCGCCGGTCTACGAGACCGCGCCGTGGGGCGGCGTCGAGCAGGGGGCGTTCCTCAACGCGGTTCTCGTCGCGGACGATCCCGGACTCGACGCGCACGGTTGGCTGCGGCGGGCCCACGAGTTCGAGCGAGCCGCCGAGCGGGTGCGTGCTCAGCGGTGGGGCCCGCGCACGCTGGACGTCGACATCGTCACCTGCCGCGACTGCGGCCGCGACCTGATCTCGCATGACCCGGACATGACCCTGCCGCATCCGCGGGCGCATCAGCGCGCGTTCGTGCTGGTGCCGTGGCTGGCCGTCGAGCCGGACGCGGTACTGCCGGTCGGCGGGGACACCCGGCGGGTCGACGCGCTGCTCGCGGACCTCGAGCCCGCAGAACGCGACGGCGTCCACCGCACCGAGTTGGTGTTGCGCTGATGGGACCGACCAGGACGCGCGACCTCGTGGCCGCGGCCGTGCTCACCGCGGTGGTGGGCTATTTGCTCGTTCTCGTGCTGTACAGATGGTTCCCGCCGATCACGACGTGGACGGGCGTATCGCTGCTGGGTGTCGCGATCGCTGAAGCGGGGTGGGCGTTCCACGTCCGCGCCAAGATCAACGACGGCGAGATCGGCGTGGGATCCGGCCGGCTCAACCCCATCGCGGTGGCCAGGTCCGTGGTGATCGCCAAGGCTTCGGCATGGGTGGGCGCGCTGGTGTTCGGTTGGTGGGCGGCCGTGCTCGTCTACCTTCTGCCGCGTCGCTCGACACTGCGGGTCGCCGCCGAGGACACCGCGGGCGTAGCCGTCGCCGCGGGCTGCGCGCTGGCTCTGCTCGTTGCTGCG
>NZ_LZSQ01000125.1 GCF_001665535.1 Mycobacterium sp. 852002-51961_SCH5331710 | reverse complement strand
GAGACCAGCAAGGTGACCGATACGACGACCACCAGCGAGGTACGCACCGCGTTGCCCACAGCAACCCCCACACCCGACGGCCCGCCCGAGGCAAAGTAGCCGAAGTAGGTGTGAATCAACAAGATCGTGATCGCCATCAACACCGCCTGCAGAAACGACCACAACAAATCGATCGGGTTCAAAAACGTGTCGAAATAATGGTCATAAAGCCCCCCGGACTGACCGAACAACACCACCGTGGTGAACTGCGAGGCCACAAACGACAAGATCACCGCGATCGAGTACAGCGGCGTGATCGCCACCATCCCGGCCACGATGCGCGTAGAGACCAGATACTCCACCGGCCGAATCGCCATCGACTCCAGCGCATCGATCTCCTCGTTGATACGCATCGCGCCCAACTGCGCGGTCACCCCGGCCCCGAACGTGGCCGCCAACCCGATCCCGGCCACCACCGGCGCCGCGATACGCACGTTGATGAACGCCGCCAAAAACCCCGTCAACGCCTCGATACCGATATCGCCCAACGACGAATAACCCTGCACCGCCAACGTGCCACCGGCGGCCAACGTCAAAAACCCCACGATCGCGACCGTGCCGCCGATCATCGCCAACGTGCCCGCACCCATCGAGATCTCGGCGATCAACCGCACGATCTCCTTGCGGAAGTGCACCGCCGCATGCGGCACCCCACCCAACGCGCGCAGATAAAACAGCATGTGATCGCCGATACGACCCAAAAAGTCCACCGGACGGCGCGCACCCCGAGTAAACCGCGGATACGTACTACGAAGAACCTGAACCGTGCCCATTCGGCGACCCCCGCTAACCCGTCG
>NZ_LZSQ01000124.1 GCF_001665535.1 Mycobacterium sp. 852002-51961_SCH5331710 | reverse complement strand
AGATGTGTATAAGAGACAGGCTCGGATGCGCCCATCCTCGTCGGCCTGCGGTACCGGCCCGGGCAGTCACCCCTTTTGACCCGCGAGTGGACCAGCGACGCCGTCGGCGGCGGTCCCCTTGCCAGCCCGGTGTTCTCGGCCGACGGGTCGACCGTCTACGTCAACGGCCGCGACGACCATCTCTGGGCGCTCGACGCGGCCGATGGCAAGGCCAAGTGGTCGGTGCCGCTCGACTACCTCGCGCAGACCCCGCCTTCCGTGTCACCCGACGGGCTGATCGTCACCGGGGGCGGCCCCGGGGCGAAGCTGATCGGGATCAAGGACGAGGGCGACCGCGGCGAGGTGCAGTGGACCCGCGACGACGCGCAGCCGCTGTCCACCTCGAGTCGGTCCGGCCCCGACGTCGCCTACACCGTCGTCCGCGACGGTGAGGGAGAGGACGCCGGACTCGCGCTGATGGTCTTCGACCCCGCCGACGGGCGCACCCTGAACACCTATCCGCTTCCCAGGGCGACGGGCTGGCCTGTGGGCGTCTCGGTCGGGAAGGATCGCCGCGTCGTCACCGCCACCAGCGACGGTGTGGTGTACGGATTCACGCCCGCCTGATGCACAACCTGGCGGCGTTTCGAATTTGTCATCGCAACGAAACACACCGACACCGCGGACATGCCAACATGCCACCCGTGTGTGTGCCGACCCGAACCAGCACGGGCCGGGCGCACCTGAACTAAGGAGACGGATGTCCGAGTTCCTCGACGCAGTCAACGGTTACGTCTGGAGTAACGCGCTGGTGTACCTGTGCCTGGCTGCGGGTGTGTACTTCTCCATCCGCTCCCGGTTCGTCCAGGTGCGCCAGGTACCGGAGATGATCCGGCTGATGATCAAGGGCGAGAAATCGCCGTCGGGTGTCTCCTCGTTCCAGGCGTTGACGATGTCGCTGGCCGGACGCGTCGGCACCGGCAACATCGCCGGCGTCGCGACCGCGATCGCGTTCGGCGGTCCCGGCGCCATCTTCTGGATGTGGGCGGTGGCGTTCCTCGGCGCGTCGACGTCGTTCGTGGAGTGCACGCTGGGCCAGATCTACAAGACGCGCGACCGGCTCACCGGCGAATACCGCGGCGGGCCCGCGTATTACCTCAGCAGGGCGCTGGCGCACACCAAGGCCGCAGGCGCCTTCAAGGTGTACGGCCTGCTGTTCGCCGCGGTGACGGTGTTGGCCTGCGGCCTGCTGCTGCCCAGCGTGCAGTCGAACTCGATGGCGTCGGCGATGAACTCCGCCTGGGGTTTCTCGAAGTGGTGGGTGGCCGTCGGCACCGTCATCGTGCTCGCGTTCGTCATCATCGGCGGGGTCAAGCGCATCGCGGCGTTCGCGTCGATCGTCGTGCCGTTCATGGCGGTCGTCTACATCGCGCTCGCCCTGGTGGTGGTGCTGCTCAACGCCGACCGCGTCCCCGCCGTCTTCGAGATGATCTTCGCCAGCGCGTTCGGCTTCGACTCCGCCTTCGGGGCGATCATCGGGTCCGCGGTGATGTGGGGCGTCAAGCGTGGCATCTACTCGAACGAAGCTGGGCAGGGCACCGGTCCGCACGCCGCTGCTGCCGCCGAGGTCTCACACCCCGCCAAACAGGGCCTGGTGCAGGCGTTCGCGGTCTATGTGGACACGCTGTTCATCTGCTCGGCCACCGGTTTCCTGATCTTGACAACGGGCGCCTACCGGGTGTTCGAGGGAGAAAGCGAAAGCGGTGCCGTGATCGCCGAGGGCGGCCTGCTCTCCGGCGACGTCGAGGTCGGACCCGCCTACGCCCAAGTCGGATTCGACAGCCTGTGGAGCGGCGCCGGATCGACCTTCATCGCGATATCGCTGGCGTTCTTCTGCTTCACGACGATCATCGCCTACTACTACATGGCCGAGACCAATCTGCGGTTCATCCTCGGCCGCTTCTCGCCGATGTCCATGCCGGTCATCCGGGGCACGGTGGGGTCCAACGCGACGATGCTGCTGCAGGCCCTGATCCTGGTGTCGGTGGTCATCGGCGCGGTCTCGACGGCGACCGAGGCGTGGGTCCTCGGTGACATCGGCGTCGGTTTGATGGCCTGGCTCAACATCATCGGGATCATCATCCTGCAGCAGCCCGCGTACCGGGCGCTGTGGGACTACGAGAAGCAGAAGAAGGCCGGGCTGGATCCGGTGTTCGACCCTCGCGCGCTGGAGATCACCGGCGCGAGGTTCTGGGAGAACTACGACCCGCTGGCGGGCAGGGACCGGGAGTCGGCACGGACCTGAGCGCTTACAGCGCGAGCATCGGCGCCACGGCCGCGCGCGGAACCGTTGCCTGCACCGGGCCCGCCGACTCCGGGAACAGTTCACCCTGGCTGAAGAAGAAGATCAGCGAATCGTCGGTCAGTGCAAAGTTCTGGTAGTTCGCCGGATCGGTGCCCTCACTCTGGGAGACCGGGTCGATCATCCCCTGCCGCTCCAGGTACCGGTCGACCTCCGGATAGATCACGTCCATCGGCTTGGTGCCGGGTTTGAACAGGGTGTCGAAGGTGATCGGCGCATTGGTGGCGAGGTTCCAGTTGAACGACTGATAGAACGTCTGCGGACGCACTCCGCCGACGTTCTGCCAGACGGTGAACACCACGCTGCGGGTGCCGGTGGTCGGCGGTCCCGATTGATAACCCGTACCGTCGGCGTCGAGTTCGTAGGGCAGGTTGTTCGCGTCCGGGTCCTCGGCGACGTTGACGAACCCGTCTCGCGCCTGTGTCAGGTAGGCCACCAGCGGCGCTTGGTCGGGATAGTCGTCGGGGAAGCTCAAATCGAGCGTGTAGTTCGGCTTTTGGACGTGCACCCGGCACATCTGGTCCGGGCCGACCGTGCCTTGCAGGTCGGCGCAACCGGGCTGGGCGGCGGCCGCGGGATTGGCGATCGCTCCCGTGACGGCGGCCACCGCGAACAGAACGGTCCACCTGGAAATGCGCATCGTCGACATCCTCGCAGCCGGCACCGGTCTGGATACCGGCGCATCACCGCCAGGATACGTAACGCCTCAACGTGACGGACGACAAATGAATGCCGTTGCCCGGCTTGCGCCTCCGGACCCGATGCGGGCGATCACCACCGAAGCTTGCTGCGAGCCCCGCAGGCGAAGCCGCGGCCGCAGCGCGTCGGGGTCGACGTCGACGCCGCGCACCAGGATCTCGAGGGCGCCGACGTCGCGCGCCGAAAGCGCCTGCCGCAACCGTCGTTCGCCGAAGGCCAGTTGTTCGAGCACTTCGAATCCGCGCACACCGCGGGGAAGCCGGTCGCCCGACAGGTAGGCGATGTCGGGATCGAGTTGCCACAGCCCGTGCCGTGCGGCGTAGTGGCGGACCAGCCCGGCGCGCACCACGGCCCCGTCGGGGTCCACGATCCACCGCCCGGCGGGAGCGACCGCGCAGTCATCGGGGTCGGCGTCGGTGATCTGTTCGCCGGTGTCCAGCAACGAGGCTCGGCGCCGCACGCCCGACTCGGTGAGACCGGCCGACCACAGGCACGCTTCCCGCACGCTGCCCGACAGCGACGTCAGCTCGATCTCCCCGTCGAAACCCAGCCCCCGCACGGCGTCGAAATCGACTCCGGGTGCACACTTCACGACGGTGTCGCGGCGGCGATACACGTCGAGCAGCTCGTCGAGCGGGGGCGCGTAGTTACGCGGGTCGAACCTGCGACGTCCGCCGCTGCGGCGCGCCGGATCGAGCACGACGACGGCCCTGTCGGTGATGGGCCGCAGCGCGTCGGCGCGACACAGATCGACACCGTCAACGTTGTTGCGCGCCATCGCGAGCCGCACCGGATCGAGGTCGCTGCCGATCACCGTCGCCGCCGAGTCGCGCAGCGCCGCGAGCTCGGTGCCGACCGAACACGTCGCATCGTGTACGAGTGCACCACCGAGCCGGCGGGCGCGGTGGCGGGCGACCGGTTCGGCGGTCGCCTGTTGCAGTGCTTCGTCGGTGAACAGCCAGCCGTCGGGGTTGGCCAGTTTGGCCGCCGCTCTGCGGCGCAGCAGCGTGGTCTCGACCAGAACCGCAGCGCGGTCGCCGTAATGTGCACGCGCCGAGGCGATGTCGGCGACAAGCGTGTTGCCGGTCAACGGCAGCGCGGCGGTTTCCCGCAACGCATCCGCACCGGCGGGGCTCCGCAGATACTCGACGTCGCCGACGCCGAATGCCACGGTCACGCGGCGGGTTTGACCCCTGTGATCATGACGTTGTAGTACCAGGATTTCGGCACCACACGGCTCCAGAGGTTCGCGTCGATCCAGCTCAACCCGATCCAGCTGTGGAAGGCGAATTTCGCGTAGCCCCAGCCCAATCGGCCCGGCGGTACAGCGGCTTCGAAGGTGCGCAGCGGCCAGCCCAGCATCGCGGCGGTGAACTCGGTGGTGGCGGTCGACACCTCGACGGCGCCGGCGTTGCTCGCCATCCGTTCGAGGTCGGCCGGAGAGAAGGTGTGCAGGTCGACGACCGCCTCCAACGCGGCCGCGCGTGACGACTCGTCGAGCTCGGCCTGTGGGCGGCGCCAACTCGAAAGTCCCGGCAGCTTGGTCACGTTCGTGACCACGCGCCAGGTCAGCGTCGACAGCGGGCGCGCGTAGTTCTCCCCCGCGTTCGTCGGCTCGCCGGCGAAGATGAACCGTCCGCCGGGCTTGAGCACCCGCACCACTTCGCGCAGCGACAGCTCGACGTCGGGGATGTGGTGCAACACCGCGTGGCCGACCACGAGATCGAAGGTGTCGTCGTCGTACGGAATGCCCTCGGCGTCGGCGACGCGGCCGTCGATCTCCAGGCCCAGGTTCTCCCCGTTGCGGGTGGCGACCTTGACCATGCCGGGAGACAGGTCGGTCACCGAACCGCGCCGGGCGACGCCCGCCTGGATCAGGTTGAGCAGGAAGAAGCCGCTGCCGCACCCGAGTTCCAGTGCCCGGTCGTAGGGCAGCTTGCGCAGCTCGGAGAACGGAACGGTCGCGTCGAACAGGTCGCGGGCGTAGTCGACGCAGCGTTTGTCGTAGGAGATCGACCACTTCTCGTCGTAACTCTCGGCTTCCCAGTCGTGGTACAGCACCTGGGCGAGCTTGGAGTCGTGGCGGGCCGCCTCCACCTGCTCCGCGGTGGCGTGCGGATTCGGCGCCGGAGCCGCATCGGCGGCGTTCAAGCGGGAATCAGTGCTCATAACAGGGCAGCCTAAAGGTCGAACGTCGCCTTGGCCGCAGCCAGTACCTGGGGCGGGTGCTCGACGAACCGTTGCGCCCAGGCCAGCGCGGCGTCGTACACGCCGTCGGGCGCCACCATCTGGTCGATCAAACCCAGGGCCTGCGCCTCCTTGGCGTCGATGAACCGGCCGCTGAAGACCAGTTCCTTGGCCTTGCTCAGGCCGACCGTGCGGGCCAGCCGTTCGGTGCCGCCGGCGGGCACCAGCCCGGCCAGGATCTCGGTGACGCCGAACTTGACGTTGTCTCCGGAGACCCGCCAGTCGGCGGCCAGCGCCAGCGTGAGCCCCCCGCCGAGCGCATAGCCGGTGATCGCGGCGACGGTCGGTTTGGGGATGGCCGCCAGCGCGTCGACGGCGTCGCGGCAGACCTGCGTCGCCGCGGCGGCTTCCCCGGCGTCGAGCGTGCGCAGTTCGGGAACGTCGTCGCCGGCGGAGAAGATCTCGTGTCCGCCGTAGAGGATCACCGAGTGGATGTCGTCGCGCTCGCCGATGCTGCGCGCTGCGCCCGCCAGTTCGCGGTAGACCTGGCGGGTCAGGGCGTTGGTCGGCGGCCGGGACAACAGCAGTGTGGCGATGCCGGGTCGCTCATCGCTGGTGTGGACGGAGACGAACTCGTTCATGCCTGGCGCGCATCGGAGCCGTAGCCGTCGGGGCTGCGGCGGTTGCGGGCGGCGTTGTACCGATGGCTGTCGAAGAACTCGATCTCCCAGTTGCCGGTGTCCTTGTCCGCGGCCAGGTGCGGCGTGACGGACACGATCTGGCGTTCTACCGCAAGCACTTCGGCGACGGTGCGGTTGTTGAGGGAGTCCAGCTGTGTCCACGTCGGCGGCAACAGGAATGTGCGGCCGTCGGCGAAGTCGTCGAGCGCTTCCCGCGGAGTGATCCAGTCGGCCTTGTCGGTCTCGGTGTTGTCGCCGTCGGCGCGTTGACCCTCGGGCAGGGCTCCGACGAAGAAGTAGGTGTCGTAGCGGCGTGTCCGCTCCTCCTTCGGCGTCACCCAATTAGCCCACGGGCGAAGCAGATCCGCCCGCAGCACCAGGTTCTCGCGGTGCAGGAAGTCGGCGAACGACAGGGACCGGTTGACCAGCGCGGCCCGCGCCTCGCGGTAGACCGAGGCGTCGTCGACAAGAACGTCGGGATCGTCGGCGGCGCCGGCGAACAGCACACCGGACTCCTCGAAGGTCTCGCGGGCGGCGGCGCACACCAGGGCCTGCGCCAGGTTCTGCTCGACGTTGAAACGCTCTGCCCACCAGGCGGGTTCAGGACCGAACCAGGCGATGTCGGCGCTGCGGTCGCGGTCGTCGACGCCGCCGCCGGGGAACACCATCACGCCGGCGACGAAATCCATCGCCGAGTGCCGCCGCATCAGGAAAACTTTGATGCCGTCGTCTGTGTCGCGGATCAGCATCACGGTCGCGGCGGGCCGCGGCGTCAACGGTTCTTCGGTCATGCTCGTCTCCTGTGGGCGGCCCGGCTTCTGGCCCGGCGCGCGAAGTAGCGGCCGTCGACGACCTCGAGGGAGATCGCCTGGCCGAACGCCTTCGAAAGGTTCTCGGCGGTCAAAACGTCGGGCAGCAGCCCGGAGTCGACCACCTTGCCCTCGGACAGGATCAGGCCGTGTGAGAACCCGCGCGGGATCTCCTCGACGTGGTGGGTCACCAACACCATCGCCGGCGCATCCGGGTCGGCGGCCAGATCCTCGAGGCGGGCCAGGAGTTCCTCGCGACCGCCGAGGTCCAGTCCGGCCGCGGGCTCGTCGAGCAGCAGCAGTTCGGGGTCGGTCATCATCGACCGCGCGATCAGCACGCGCTTGCGCTCGCCTTCGGACAACGTGCCGTATCTGCGCTCGGCCAGGTGTTCGGCGCCGACGCTTTCGAGCATGTCGATCGCCTGCTCGTAGTCGACGTCGTCGTAGGCTTCACGCCAGCGGCCTAGCACCGCGTAACCCGCGGAGACCACCAGATCGCGGACCACCTCGTCGTCGGGCACCCGCTGCGACAACGCCGAACTGCTGAGGCCGACCCGCGCACGCAGTTCGGCCATGTCGGTTCGGCCGAGCCGTTCACCGAGCACATACGCCGTGCCCGACGACGGGTGCTCCAGCGCGGCGGCGATCCGCAGCAGCGACGTCTTTCCCGCGCCGTTGGGGCCGATCACCACCCAGCGTTCGTCGAGTTCGACGGCCCAGGTGATGGGCCCGACCAGCGTCTGACCACCGCGCCGCAGTGACACCTTGGCGAAGTCGATCAGCACATCGGGGTCGGCTGCATCTCCTTCGGCGGCGGGCACTCGCCCATCGTAGTCAGGCGACTTGTGCGTGATTTCGCTCGCCCAGCGATCGTTTTCACGCACAAATCGCTCGCGCGCCTGCGGCGAGCCTCGGCGACGGATCCTGTCGCGCGCCTGCGGCGAGCCTCGGCGACGGATCCTGTCGCGCGCCTGCGGCGAGCCTCGGCGACGGAAGCCCACCCGCTGACCGACACCACCCTCTCCGGCGTGATCCGCAAGAAGAACTGCACCAGCGGGCCGATCCCGAACGCATAGACGACAGTCCCGACGCCGACCGTGCCGCCGAGCAGCCACCCGACCCCCAGCACCGTCGCCTCGATCGAAGTGCGGACCAACCGCACCGACAGTCCGGTGCGTTCGACGAGGCCGGTCATCAACCCATCGCGCGGACCCGGTCCGAGTCCGGCGCCGACGTAGAGCACGGTGCTGATCGCGTTGAGCACCACCGCGCCCACCATCATCGCGATGCGCAGAGGCAGCGAGGTGGGCGTCGGCAGCAGCCACAGGCTGGCGTCGACGGTGACCGCGATGACGAAGACGTTGGCCACGGTGCCCAGACCGGGCCGGTTGCGCAGCGGAATCCAAGCCAGCAGCACAGCCACGCCCACCACCGCCGAGGCCACACCGATCGTCATCCCGGTGTGCCCGGCCAGGCCCTGGTGGAAGACGTCCCAGGGGTCCAACCCGAGGCCCGCCCGCACCATCAGTGCCATCGAGAAGCCGTAGCCTGTCAACCCGACCATAAGAACCAGTCCGCGCGCCGCGCCCCTACGCATGGTGGGGAAAGCGCAACTTGATCAGCTCTAATTCCCGGGCGATGCGCTCGGCGTCGCGGTCGACGTAATCGGAGTGGCTGACCGGGGGTTGCCATGCGAAAGAAGCGGCGAGACGCCGGCTCAGGCGGGGAATCCAGTTCATGCTCATATCGCCATGATCGAGACCAACTGGCTTGCTTCTCAATAGCCAGTTAGGCGATACTGGCCTGCAATGACGCTTGAGATGCCCGCGCGTGCGCTCGATGTGGACCTACTGGCCCGCGAGCTGGGTAACTGGCGCACATCCAGTCGCAGTGGCCCGGCGTATCAAGGCCTGGCCGACGCGATCCGCCTGCTGATCATCGACGGGCGCTTACCCGTCGGCGCACGCGTGCCCAGCGAACGCGCGCTCGCCGACGCGCTGCGGGTGTCGCGCACCACGGTCACCGCGGCCTACACGCAGTTGCGGGAGGACGGCTACCTCAACGCCCGACGCGGCGCGCGCAGCACCACGGCGCTTCCCGTCGCGCCCGCGGCTCACATCGAGACCGCGCCCCCGTCGGTGAGCCTCGCCGCGGCCGCGCTGTCGGCGCCGGCGGCCGCCGTCATAGAGGCCTTCGCCGAGGCCACCCGCGACGTCACGCCTTATCTGCACGCACCGGGACACGAACTCGTGGGCGTCCCGGCCCTGCGACAGGCCATTGCCGAAAGATATTGCGAGCGAGGCCTTCCGACCGAGCCGGACGAGATCATGGTGACCACCGGCGCGTTGCACGCCATCGGCCTCATCCTCACCACCTACATCCAGCCCGGCGACCGTGTGCTCGTCGAGCAACCGACGTATCACGGTGCGCTGTCGTCGATCACGACCGCCGGTGCGCGCCCCGTCCCGGTCGCGATGACCGAGGACGGCTGGGATCTCGAGGCGCTGCAGAACGCGCTGCACCAGGTGTCGCCGACCCTGGCGTACCTGATCCCCGACAATCAGAACCCGACCGGAATGACCATGCCCGCCGCCGATCGAAAGCGGTTGGCGCGCATCATCACCGAGACCCGTACCCGCACAGTCATCGACGAGACCATCCTCGACATGTGGCTCGACGAACCCGCGCCCGGGCCGGTGGCCGCCGAGATGACCTCGCGACGTGACCTCGTGCTGACCATCGGTTCGATGTCGAAGTCGTTCTGGGGCGGCCTACGGGTGGGCTGGATCCGCGCCGAGCGTGCGACGATCGCCACCATCGCCGCCCTGCGCCCGTCTATTGACATGGGCACCGCTGTGCTCGAGCAGTACGCCGCCGCAAGGCTTCTCACGCGCCACGATGAGTTGTTGCCGGAGCGGCGCGAGATCCTGCGCAGTCGTCGTGCCTATCTGCTGGCTCTGTTGAGCCGGCATCTGCCCGACTGGGAGCCGGGCCCCGGTGCGGGCGGCATGTCGTTGTGGGTGCGGCTGCCTGCCCCGATGAGCACAGCGCTGTCGGCGGCCGCCTCCCGGCTCGGGCTCGAGCTTCCCGCGGGCCCTCGCTTCGGTGTGGACGGCACCCTCGAGCGGTTCGTCCGCGTGCCCTATGCACTGCCCGAGGAACAGTTGAGCGAGGCCGTCGAGCTCCTGGCGCGTGCCTGGCGTAGCGTCACCGGACTGTCGGCACCCGAGCCGACAACCGTTGTGGTCTAAGGAATCAGTCCGGGATCTCGACCCGGCGGACCACGCCATCGACGGCGTCGGCGGCCTCGATCTCACCGCGCGTGATGCCCAGGATGAAAAGCACGGTGTCCAGGTACGGCTGGCTCAGCGACGCGTCGGCGACCTCCCGCAGCGCGGGCTTGGCGTTGAACGCCACCCCCAGGCCCGCGGCGGCCAGCATGTCGATGTCGTTGGCACCGTCACCGACGGCCACCGTCTGTTCCATCGGGACACCGGCCTGCTGCGCGAAATCCCGGAGCGCCTTGGCCTTTCCGGGCCGGTCGATGACCGGGCCGATCACCCGGCCGGTCAACTTGCCGTCGACGATCTCGAGCTCGTTCGCCGCGACGAAGTCCATCATCAACTCGTGCGCGAGCGGTTCGATCACCTGCCGGAAGCCGCCCGACACGATGCCGCAGTGGTATCCCAGCCGCCGCAGCGTACGCAGGGTGGTCCGCGCGCCGGGGGTCAACTCGATCTGCTCGGCGACGTCGTCGAGGACCGAGGCGGGCAGGCCGGCGAGCGTCGCCACGCGACGGTGCAGCGACTCGGCGAAGTCCAGTTCGCCGCGCATCGCCGCCTCGGTGACCTCGGCGACCGCCGCTTCTGCTCCCACCTTGGCCGCCAGCATCTCGATCACCTCGCCCTGGATCAGGGTCGAGTCGACGTCGAACACGATGAGCCGCTTGGCCCGTCGCGTCAGGCTGTAGTCCTCGATTGCGACGTCGATCTCCTCGGCCACTGCGACGCGCGCCAGCGCCTGCTGCAGTTCTTCGAAGACCGCGCGCGACGGCACCGACACCCGTAGTTCCAAACCCGTGACCGGGTAATCGGATACACCGCGGATCGTGTCGATGTTCACCTCGAGCCGCGCGAGTTCGCGAGCCACCACGCCGAATTCCTCGGCGGTGATCGGACGGCCCAGCACGACGATGCTGTGGGTCGACGGTTCCCGCATGACGGGTTCGCCGTCACTGCGCTCGATGGTGACGTCGAGGCCCACGTCGCGGATGGCAGCCGCCACCGCGTCGCGCAGCGCCGAGCTTCCGGCGACCTCTGTCGAGCAGGACACGAGCACGCCGAGCGTCAGGCGGCCGCGAATCACGACCTGTTCGACGTTGAGCAGTTCGACCTGGTGGCGCGACAGCACCTCGAACAACGCCGAGGTGACGCCGGGTTGGTCGCGGCCCGTGACCGTGATCAGCAGCGACGCGCACTCGCGTGATTGACCGGTCATACCGCGATCGTCAGGTGCGGACGTTCGCGTCGTCCAACCGTGTCACGTCGCCGTCCTCGGGGCCGTGGCTGCGGCCGACGTGCGCCTCGGCGCGCATCCGCTCCACCATGTGCGGGTAGTGCAGCTCGAACGCGGGCCGCTCCGAACGGATTCGGGGCAGCTCGGTGAAGTTGTGCCGCGGCGGCGGGCACGACGTCGCCCACTCCAGCGAGTTGCCGTAGCCCCACGGATCGTCGACCGTGACCGGCTCGCCGTAGCGCCAGCTCTTGAACACATTCCACACGAACGGCAGCGTCGAGAGTCCGAGGATGAACGCGCCGATGGTCGAGACGACGTTCAGCGTGGTGAACCCGTCCGTCGGCAGGTAGTCCGCGTAGCGGCGCGGCATACCCTCGTCACCCAGCCAGTGCTGCACCAGGAACGTGGTGTGGAACCCGATGAACGTCAGCCAGAAGTGCAACTTGCCCAGCCGCTCGTCGAGCAGTCGGCCCGTCATCTTCGGGAACCAGAAGTAGATACCGGCATACGTCGCGAACACGATCGTGCCGAACAGCACGTAATGGAAGTGCGCGATGACGAAGTAGGAGTCCGTCACGTGGAAGTCCAGCGGCGGGCTGGCCAGCAGCACACCGGTCAACCGCCCGAGCAGGAATGTCAGCAGGAAGCCCACCGAGAACAGCATCGGTGTTTCGAACGTCAACTGGCCTTTCCACATCGTGCCGATCCAGTTGAAGAACTTGATGCCGGTCGGCACGGCGATGAGGAACGTCATGAAGGAGAAGAACGGCAGCAGGACCGCGCCGGTGGCGTACATGTGGTGCGCCCACACCGCGACCGAGAGCGCCGCGATCGCCAGCGTGGCGTAGATCAGCGTGGTGTAGCCGAAGATCGGCTTGCGCGCGAAGACCGGGAAGATCTCCGACACGATGCCGAAGAAGGGCAGCGCGATGATGTACACCTCGGGGTGGCCGAAGTACCAGAACAGGTGCTGATACAACAACACGCCGCCGTTGGCCGGGTCGTAGATGTGCGCGCCGAGATGGCGGTCGGCCGCCAGACCGAACAGCGCGGCGGTCAGGATCGGGAACGCCAGCAGCACCAGGATCGACGTCACCAGGATGTTCCAGGTGAAGATCGGCATCCGGAACATCGTCATACCGGGGGCGCGCATGCAGACCACGGTGGTGATCATGTTGACGCCACCGAGGATCGTGCCCAGACCACCGACGGCCAGGCCCAGAATCCACAGGTCACCGCCGGCGCCCGGCGAGTGAATGGCGTTGCTCAGCGGCGCATACGCGGTCCAGCCGAAGTCGGCGGCCCCGCCCGGGGTGATGAAGCCACCCATGGCGATCAGGGCGCCGAACAGGAACAGCCAGAACGACAGGGCGTTCAGGCGCGGGAAGGCCACGTCCGGCGCGCCGATCTGCAGCGGCAGCACGAGGTTGGCGAACCCGAACACGATCGGCGTCGCATAGAACAGCAGCATCACCGTGCCGTGCATGGTGAACAGCTGGTTGAACTGCTCGTTGGACAGGAACTGCAGGCCCGGCATCGCCAGCTCGGTGCGCATGAACAGCGCCATCAGCCCACCGATGAAGAAGAAGATGAAGCAGGCGACGCAGTACATGATGCCGATCATCTTGTGATCGGTCGTGGTGATGAGCTTGTAGATGAGGTTGCCCTTGGGGCCGAGTCGCTCCGGGAACGGACGCCGTGCCTCGAGTTCTCCTATAGGGGGCGCTTCGGCTACCAACAGGTCCTCCATACATCCAGCGGTTGTCTCGATGAATCCTAACTGCCGCTCCATCGGCGATGCTCGCCGGTCCTACAAAGTGTCGTAATCGCCCGCCACGCGGCTTTCCGCCCCGGAGCTGGCCGGATGTTACCGTCGGCGACGTGTTGAGCGGCGGTTCGCGGAGGGCGCTCGTGGCCACCAGGACGATGGGCCTGGCCGCGCTGGCGACCGCCGTCGGCCTGACCCTGGTCAGCGGGTGCGGATCCCCCGGCGACGAGGCGTCCGACACCGCGCCCGCCGAGACGATCGTCACCAGCACGACGAGAATCGCGAACGCAGGTGTGCTGGGCAATCAGCGTCGGCCCGACGAATCGTGCGCGGCCGAACCGACGCCGGTGGACCCGGGCCCACCCGAGCGCATGGTGCGTCACGCCGCCGGCGAAACGCAGGTCCCCGCGGACCCGCAGCGCATCGTGGTGCTCTCCGGCGACCAGCTCGACGCACTGTGCGCGCTGGGCCTGCAGTCGCGGGTGGTGGGGGCCGCGTTGCCCGACGGCTCGGACAGCCAGCCGTCGTACCTGGGGCGGGTCATCCACGACGTACCGGGCGTCGGCACCCGCAGCGAACCTGACCTCGACGCCATCCGCGCCGCCAACCCCGACGTGATCCTCGGTTCAGAGGCGCTGACGCCCGAAGCGTTCGGCGCGCTCTCCGATATCGCGCCGACGGTGTTCACCGGGGCGCCGGGTGCGGCGTGGCAGGACAACCTGCGCACGGTGGGCGCCGCGACCGGACGCCAAGACGCCGCGAACGGTCTGGTCGACGGGTTCCACCGAGCGGCCGACAAGACCGGGGCCGACAACGACGCCGCACATTTTCAGGCGTCGGTCGTGCAGTTCACCGACACCACGATGCGCGTCTACGGCGCCGACACCTTCCCCGGCAGCGTGCTCTCCGATGTCGGTGTCGATCGCCCTGTGACACAACGCTTTACCGACAAGCCCTACGTCGAGGTGGGGATCAGCGACACCGACCTCGCCGACAATCCCGACCTGTCCATCGCCGACGGCGACATCGTCTACCTGTCCTTCGATTCGCCCGCCGCACGCGACCGCGCACCCGAGGTGCTCGAGAGCGACGCGTGGAAGAAGCTGGGCGCCACGCGCGACGATCGGGTGTTCGCGGTCAACAACGAGGTGTGGCAGACCGGGGAGGGCATCGTCGCCGCGCGCGGCATACTCGACGACCTGCGATGGCTCAACGCCCCGATCAATTAGCGTTGACGCCGTGTTCCACGTCTTGAAATCGACCTACCTGCAACCGCCCGAGGTCGTCAACGAGACCCGACCCGCCCACCTCGAATGGCTCAAGGACGAGGTCAGCGAGGGCCGGATCGTGCTGGCGGGCCGACTGGAGGACGAGTCCGGCGCCATCCTGATCACCGGCGACATGGACGCCGAGCAGGCGCAGGACATCGTCGACCGCGACCCGTACACCTCGGCCGGTGTCGCCCGCTACGAACGAACGTCGTTCAACGGCGCATTCCGGGCCGCAGGTCTCTAGGAGCAAGCTCACAGCTCGCCGCGGAATCATGGGAGCCGACCGCCTCGTTGAGTTTGTGGGGCCAGTCGCACCGTCAGCGATGGCTTCTACTCGATAGCCGCTTGAACAGAAAAAGGTCGTAATGAGCACTGTTGCCGCATATGCCGCGCCGTCGGCGTCCGAACCATTGACCAGAACCACCATCACCCGCCGCGACGTCGGGCCGCACGACGTGGCGTTCGACATCCACTTCGCGGGCATTTGTCACTCCGACATCCACACCGTCCGCGACGAATGGGGCCGCGCGAAGTATCCGATCGTGCCCGGCCACGAGATCGCGGGCATCGTCACCGAGGTCGGTTCGGAGGTCACCGGGTTCAAGGTCGGCGATCGCGTCGGCGTCGGCTGTTTCGTCGATTCCTGCCGCGAATGCGCACAGTGCCGCGCGGGCGAGGAACAGTACTGCGCCAAGGGCATGGTCGGCACCTACAACGCCGTGGGCCGTGACGGCGAGCCGACGCAGGGCGGCTACAGCGGCGCGATCGTCGTGGATGAGAACTATGCGCTTCACATCCCTGACAGCCTTCCGCTGGACGCCGCGGCGCCGTTGCTCTGTGCCGGGATCACGCTGTATTCGCCTCTGCGCCACTGGAATGCGGGTCCCGGAACCCGTGTCGCGGTCGTCGGCCTTGGCGGCCTGGGCCACATGGGCGTCAAGCTCGCCCACGCGATGGGCGCGCACGTCACCGTGCTGAGCCAGTCGCTGAAGAAGATGGAGGACGGCCTGCGACTGGGCGCCGACGAGTACTACGCGACTTCCGACCCGGAGACGTTCGCGAAACTGAGGGGCTCCTTCGACCTGATCCTCAACACCGTCTCGGCCAACCTCGATCTGGGCAGCTATCTCGGATTGCTCGCACTCGACGGAACATTGGTCGAACTGGGTATGCCGGAGCATCCCATGGCGGTGCCCGCCGGCGCGCTCATCGCCGGGCGGCGCCGTATCGCGGGCTCGCTGATCGGCGGTATCGCCGAGACCCAGGAGATGCTCGACTTCTGCGCCGAGCACGGCGTACGGCCCGAAATCGAGGTCATTGCACCCGATTACATCAACGAGGCCTATGAGCGGGTGCTCGCCAGCGATGTGCGCTACCGCTTCGTGATCGACACCGAGTCGCTGCGCTCGTAGTCATCGATTTCGCGAAGGCCGCGCAGCTCGGTATGACAGTCCAGTTGCGCGCTTTCAGAATCCGCGCACAGTGGCGTCGTTGACGAAGAAGCCGTGGCGGCTGGCGTCGTTGGTGATGCGCGTGCGAAGCCCTTCCGCCTCAACGGTCCACCCGTTGGACCGGAAACTGCCGCTGTCGACCGCCACGGGTGCGGTGGCCGGTTCGGCGATCAGGCCGCGGTCCCAGTAGAACTCACCGGTGCCACGCACGACGGCGAGGTTCGGCCGCTGATTCCACTTGGAGCTCTCGAACGGCGCTGCGCCCCAGGGCTGGCCGTTCGTCAACGCGCATATCGCCATCGGTCCGCCGCCGAACGTCGTCTCATCCGCGCTGAGCAGGCACCTCACCGTGCCGGACTGCAGGAGCACCTGCTCCCCCGTGCCGGCCGCCGCCGGCGGGGCCAGGACCACCGCGCCGAGAATGGAGGCACCCAACGCCATCACTGCCTGCCGAATCATGACCGTCTCCAACGTCGCGTTACGCCATCGCCTTCGACCGGGAATGGTCTCACGGCGCCGATGATGCCAGGCCGCTTTCCCGCAAAGTCGGCCGGTCTCGCAGTCCAGGCGCTCGTCGTGGCTTGCGAAGGACCTGCTAGGCGAACTGCTCCTGAAGGCGGGGCGGAAACGCAGCGCCCGCGGCGATGGCGCCGCGGTAGTCGTCCACGCGGCCCGGGATGGTGCTGAGCACTGCGATGGTCCGTCCGCTCCTCCCGTATGCAGCAACGAAAGCACCCTCGCGCAGATCTCTCTCAATGACGTCCACGGTGTCGTATCCGGTTGGTAAGCCGACCATTTGGAGCTTGACATCGTATTGGTCGGACCAAAAGTACGGCACCGCGTCATACTCCTCCGCACCATCGGGACCGGCCAATAAATTTCGCGCCGCCGTGACGCCCTGACGGGAGGCGTGATCCCAGTGCTCGATCCGCAGATGTTCGCCGTAGAGCGGATGCCACCAGCGCGCGACATCACCGGCGGCCACAACACCCGTCGTACCTTCCGCCGCTCCGGTGGCGTCGCACACCACGCCGTTGTCCACCTTTATCCCGGAGCCCTGCAGCCAGTCGGTCACCGGATCGACTCCGAGCCCGATGAGAACCAGATCGGCCTTCACCTTTGCGCCCCCGCTCAGCCGGACCGCCTTCACGTGACCATCGCCGACGAATCCTTCGACTTCGACACCCACCCGCACATCAACACCGTGCCGACGGTGCAGATCGGTCCAGAAGCTTCCCATCTCCTCACCGAGGGCCGCCTGTAGCAGCGCGCCGGCCCTCGAGAGCAGGGTCACCTCGATTCCCATCGACCGCAGACTGGCGGCAACTTCGGTGCCGATGAATCCACCTCCGATCACCACGACGCGAGTGCGCTTGCCCAGTTTGGAGCGAATTGCCAGGCAGTCGTCGACCGAGCGGAGCGGCACGACGCCGGGTGGCACCGGACCCCCGGGCCAGTGCCGCGCCACGGCTCCGCTGGCGATCACGAGACCATCGAACTCGAGGCGGTGATCGCGATCGCCGTCACGCACCCCGACCGTGCGCGACGACATGTCGACGCCCACCACGCTCGCGCCTCGCAGCACTCGCGCAGCGAAAGCGTCCTGAGGCGCCATGTCGATGCCGGCTCGGTAGATCTCGCCCGTCAGCAGCTTCTTTGATAGTGCCGGGCGGTGATAGGGGCCATACCGTTCGGCGCCGACCAGCGTCAGCTCGCCGTCGTATCCCTCGGCCCGCAACGTCTGCACCGCCATGGCGCCCGCCACCCCGGCACCGACGACGATCACCCTTCTCAGCTGCTGCGCCGACGACACGGGTCAGTCCTCGACCGTGATCGCCCCGGTTGGGCATGACACTTCGGCGCCCACCAACTGCGTGCGGAACTCGTCTCCGGGCTGCTCCTGCAGGACGTGAAGACCGTCTTCCCGTACGTCGAAAACCTCTCGGCAGATGCTCATGCACACACCGTTGCCGTCGCAGGTGTCGAGGTCCACCAGAACTTTCATATCCGCTCCTCTTGCCGAGTCCCTTTGTCGAACCGCAATCAGTTGTGGGCCGCCTGTGCTGCGGCCGACCGTTGGTGTGCCTCGGCACGCTGACGGGCATCCCGGGCCGCGGGAGAGTACTCGAGGTAGTCGAGCGCCATCTGGGTGTCCGCCTCGGCGCCGGGATGGTGACCGCGGCGCATATACCGCAGCGGAACGGTCACGAGGAAATTCCACGGACTGGGCAACAGGTCCTTGCGGGCAGCTCGCTGCCAATCTCGCCAGCGCCACTTCATGTCGATCGATCGATCATTGGACATCAGATAGCGTGCGCCCGCGATCCACCAGCCGACGAACAGCGGCGCGGTCATCAGCATCGAAAACGCCCGAATCCAATAGCTTCCGCACACGTTCTGGTAGACGTCGAACACCAGTGAGCGGTGCTCGACCTCCTCGGCGCCGTGCCAGCGCAACAGATCGAGCATCTCGCGGTCCGCCCCGGCGTTCTCCAAACCTTTGTTCCGCAGTATCCACTGGCCCAGCACGGCGGTGAAATGTTCGAGCGAGGCCACGTCGGCCAGGCGGCGATACAACCACCATCGCTTCAAAGCCGGCGGAAAGAATCGCGGCGGATCCCCGAGCATCACCGACAGCGTCCGGCCCAGGCGTCTGGTGTACTGGTCGGTTTCGATGCCCTGCTCGGCCAACCGGTCCAAGACCACCTGGTGCGCCCATGCATGCCAGGATTCCTGCTGGATGAACGGCTTGATGGCCGCCTCCAGTTCCGGGTCGTCGACGAGTGATGACGCCTCGAGAACGGCTTTGATGAAGTGGCGCTCCCCCTCGGGCAGCAGGAGGTGCAGGACGTTGATCATGTGTGTGGCAAACGGGTCGCCCGGCACCCAGTGCACCGGCAGATTCGACCAATCGAAACGAACCTGGCGCCGAAACGCCGGGTGCCCGTCGTGATGCAACTCCACCTCAGGCATCAGCGCCCTCCCGCCTTCCGCGTTGCGTGTCCGTCGATCTCAGGGTTACCGTCGCGGTCGCGCATGCCGGCGCTCCGGTTCCCTTGTTCGGTCCGGCGGTCCCCATGCATCATCTATAGACAGACCGATCTGTCTCTAAACGAGCAACTCAGGGCCGAGATGAGAAGGTGAGTTTCGAATGACGTCCGAGACGCCGAGTGCCCGCGAGCGGCTCATCAGTACCAGCTACGAACTCTTCACCCACCGGGGGATCGGCGACGTCGGCGTCGACGAAGTCGTCGCGAGGGCCGGAGTCGCAAAAGCAACTCTGTACCGGCATTTTCCCTCCAAAGACGACCTCGTGCTCGCGTTCATGGACAGGCGCGCCGAGATGTGGACAACCGAGGTGATCGACCGGCAGCCCACCGAGCGCACCAAGGATCCCAAAGAGCAGCTCTTGGCGATGTTCGATGTCCTCGATGAGTGGTTTCACCGCCGCTCCGATTACGAAGCCTGCTCATTCGTCAAGGTCCTTTTCGAGGTGGGTGCCCAGGGCCGTGTCGGCAAGGCGTGTATCACCCACCTGGACAACATTCGTGACATCCTCCGGGAGCGTGCCGAACGAGCCGGCCTTCGCGACGCCAAGGAGTTCGCCTGGAGCCTGAACATCCTGTTGAAGGGAAGCATCGTGTGCGCCGCCGAAGGCGACGTCGAGTCCGCCCGGCGCGCGAAACCCATCGCGGCCCGTCTCATCGAGGAACACACCGCTGACCACCGGGCACGCGGCGGCTAGGACGATCGACGTCCCAGGTTTGAGTGAAGACAGGTCTGTCTACCTCTATTGAGAGCGATACGGACTGTCAGCACGTTGTAGTCCAGCCGGCGGGGAATCACCTGAGCATAGATATCGAACGCTCGGTTGCCGCGTGGCTCCCTTCGGCATTGGGCGCTCAAGACGAGGAGGGTGATGTCGACATGTCGATTCGTGTGCCGCCGGCTCTTTCGCGTGCGTTACTCGGGCTTTACGGCCGTAGCCTCGGCTGGATGCTCGGTTCACGGTTCCTGCGCCTCACCCACCGCGGTCGGAGATCTGGGAAGAGGTATCACACGGTTCTGGAGGTGATCGGAAAGAACGATCTCTGCGACGAGGTGATGGTGATTGCGGGAAACGGGCCGTCGTCCGATTGGTTCCGCAACATCGAAGAGGGAGGCGCGGAGGAGATTGTGGTGGGCCGCCATCAGTTCATCCCGGAGCAGCGCATCCTCCAGCAGGACGAAGCGATGGCTGTACTCGAGGACTACGAACGTCGAAACCGGTTCGCAGCACCGGTGGTTCGCAGACTCATCAGTAAGCTCGTCGGCTGGCGATACGACGGCAGCGACTCGGCGAGGGCGCGTTTGGTCCGGCAGCTCCCGATCGTCGCATTCCGTCCAGAATCCACGATCGGCGCCTGATCGGTCCGCTGCGGCCGTGGCGGTCACAGCTTCTCGACGACGGGTCCGGCGTTCCCGTCCGCGGCGAACACAGAAACCGTGCCCTTCGCCTCGAACAGGGCCAGCCGAACGTCGTCGGGTTCGGTGTGCCCATGCCGACGAAGTATCGCGTCGAGGTCTGCCCGGGTGATGCCGGAGCGCTTGAGATTGCGTTCGTCGATCTCGCCGTTGCGAATAAGCACGCGCACAGGCGGATCGACGAGGCGCTGCACTGCGTCGACGAACCGTAATCTGCTCACCAGGTCATGTGCGGCGATCAAAGTGAGCAGCGCGGCCGCCCCCGTGAGCCAGGAAGTGTCCGACGCCGTCGCGACACGGCCGACGATCGCACCAGCGGCGACTGCGGCCACCCAGTCGTACGGGGTGAATTCCCCGATCGTTCGGCGCTGCGTAAACCGAAACGCCACCATTGCCGTCAAGAACAACGCCAGGACTTTCACCGCGGCGTGCACTGGCGGTTGCCAACCGTCGATGAAGATCTGTCCGAATCCATTCACGGCCGTACCCCTTTCGCGCGCGTCTGTGGCAGAGGGTGACCCCACGACGGCCAACCAAAACGAAGGCATCGGGTATACGACCCTCATTTCCGGGTACCACGCCCCAAGTGACCGCATCGGCCATCGAGGACTACGCGCTGCTGGGTGACCTGCAGTCGGTGGCGCTCGTCGGTCGCGATGGCTCGATCGACTGGCTGTGCCTGCCGCGTTTCGATTCGCCCGCGTGCTTCTCCGCGCTCGTCGGCGATCGGGAATCCGGTCGATGGAGTATCGCTCCCGCCGGCGTGGACCGGGTGACGCGACGCGCATATCGCGGCGATTCCCTGGTATTGCAAAGCGAGTGGGAGACGACGAGCGGGGCGGTACGGGTGCTCGACTTCATGCCGCCGCGCGGAAAGAATCCCGATGTCGTGCGCATAGTCGAGGGTCTCGACGGCGATGTCGTGATGCAGATGTCATTGCAACCGCGCTTCGACTACGGCCATATCGTGCCTCGGGTTCGGCGAAAAGACGGGGACTTGGTTGCCATCGCGGGACCGGACTCGGTGTATCTGCGCACTCCGATCGCCTGTCACGGCGATCATTTGGAGACCACGGCCGAGTTCACCGTGTCCAAAGGCGAACGGGTACCGTTCGTTCTGACCCACCGCCCTTCGCATCTGCCGCCGCCGGAGATCGTGGACGCCGAAGTGGCGCTCCGCGACACCGAACGGTTTTGGACACAATGGCTCTCGCGCTGCCGTTACACGGGCCGGTACGCCGAGGAAGTGCGCCGCTCGTTGCTTTTCCTCAAGGCACTCACCTACGCTCCGACCGGTGGAATCGTCGCGGCGGCGACGACATCACTACCCGAAATAGTTGGCGGAAGCCGCAACTGGGATTACCGGTACTGCTGGCTCCGCGACGCCACCTTCACCCTGCAGGCGCTGCTCGGAGCGGGATACCACGAGGAGGCGTCCGCATGGCGCGAGTGGTTGGTCCGCGCGGTCGCCGGTGACCCGGCTCGATTGCAGATCATGTACGCGCTCGACGGGGCCCGCCGCGTCCGCGAAGAAGAGCTGCCATGGCTCTCCGGCTACCGGGACTCCTCGCCCGTGCGAATCGGCAACAGCGCGGGCCGCCAGTTCCAGCTCGACGTCTACGGTGAAGTGCTCGACGGCCTGCATCTGGCGCGAGAGGCCGGGTTGCACACCGACGACTCGGCATGGGACGTGCAGCGAGCGTTGCTGGACTACCTGGAAGGCCATTGGCAGGATGCCGACAGCAGCCTGTGGGAGATCCGCGGCGAACCACGCCAATTCGTGCATTCCAAGGTCATGGCGTGGGCCGGTCTCGACCGCGCCGTGCGAAGCGTCGAGCATCACGGTCTAGACGGGCCGGCCGAACATTGGAGCAAACTGCGCGACCAGATCCACGACGACGTGTGCGCCAACGGTTTCGATTCCGAGCGCAACACCTTCACCCAGTCCTATGGGTCGACCAATGTCGATGCCGCATTGTTGCTCATCCCGCGGGTCGGCTTCCTGCCGTGGTCCGACCCTCGGGTCCGAGGAACAATCGACACGGTGCGCACCGAGCTGTCCCGTGACGGACTGCTGCTGAGATACCACAACGACGACACCACCGATGGCCTGCCCGGCCAGGAAGGGGCGTTCCTCGCCTGCAGCTTCTGGCTCGCCGACGCACTCCACGGCACCGGCCGCACGGCCGAGGCCGTCGAACTGTTCGAACGTCTCCTCGATCTTCGCAACGACGTCGGGATGCTCAGCGAGGAGTTCGACACAGGTGCTTGCCGACAGGTCGGCAACACGCCGCAGGCATTCAGCCTTGTCGGTCTCATCAACACGGCCCGTCACCTCGCGGGCTCGAAAACGATCACCTCGGCCGGCGGTGAGGAACAGGACGTCAACTAGTTGCTGCGTCCTGGGTCCGCGGCGCGGCGGCGGTCTCCGCGGAGGCGCCCGGAAGATCGTCAGGCGGCTCGACCCGCAAGAGCTTGGCCACCGGCACGTCGGTCGTGGAGTGCAGCACGATAGACAGCACTATGGTGGCGGCGACAACGTCGAACATCGCTTGGCTCTGGGGCAAATCGGCTTGCAAGGCATGCAGACCATAAACGACCGAGGCGAATCCCTTAGGTCCGAACCACGCCGCCGTCCACCGTTCGCGGGCCGGCAACCGTGTTCGCAGCATCGACAGCAGCAGTGAGGCCGGGCGCACCAGCACGATCGCGATCACGGGTATGAACCACTCCCGCCAACTCAGATGCGAGAGCCTCTCCGGGGTGATGAGCGCGCCGAAGACCAGCAGCGCCGCGAACTTGGTGCTCTCCGAGAGCAGCTCCCCGAAGGGGCGGAAATTGTCGGCGGCCACCCCGTCCATTGTCGCCAGGGTGGACCCGGCGGCGAATGCGGCCAGATACGGATTCGCGTGGGTCAGATGGCACGTGGCGTACACAACGACGGCGAGCGCTGCCGGGCCGAGCGGCTGCAACCGCGGTTCCGCGGTGAGCACTTCGATCCGCCACGCCCAGGCGACACATGCGGCTGCGACGATCCCGATCACCAGCCCGAGCGCAAGCTCGATCCCCACCTGTCCGGGGTGCGACTCGGTGTGCTGAGCGGTGGCGAGGAAGATGAGCACGAAAGGTAGTGCCAATCCGTCGTTCAACCCGGATTCGACGTTGAGCAGGCGGCGAAGCCGAAGCGGAATGTCGGAGCGGCCGACCAAGGCTGAGGCGAACACCGGATCGGTCGGCGATAGGATCGCACCGATCAGGAACGAAGTGGGCCAATCGAATCCGATCAAGAAGTGGGCCGGAAGCGCGATGCCCACCATGGTCAGGGGCATTCCGAGGCCGAGCGCGCGGCCAGAAAGCCGCCAGTTCTCCCGCAACGCTGGCAAGCATGCTCGTTGGCCGTCGCTGAACAGCACCGTGAACAACGCGATGTCGGCGAGCGTCGTCACGATCGGGTCCCCCGGCTCGATCGCGGCCAACCCGAGACCACCGGATCCCACGAGCGCTCCGGCGATCAGGAACATCAGTGCCGTGGACAGCACCGTTCGGGCGGCGAGCCCCGACAAGGACACGCTGAGCAGCAGCACCACACCAAAGGCCAGCACCAGCGCCACGTCACATGGCCTCCTTGATACCGCGCCGGATGAGCCAGACGTTGGCCGGCCAAGCCGTTACAAAGCCGACGATCATTCCGATCTGCATCATGAACCAGTACACCGGGCTGTCAGGGTGCACCGGAGCCGACCGAAAGAACACGAACGACATCAGCGCCATCCACCCGAACAGTCCGACCTCGAATGTGGTCAGCGACAACACATCGGCCTTCGCCGCAGCAACAAGTCCCTTCCGCGGTCCAAGGCCCCGCATAGGTGCGATGGCGAAGTACTGGAACAAGATTCCGAGGGCGAGGGCCGCAACGTAGTCACCGATCATCTCCGGCCATAAAGCACGGCCCCATAGTTCGAGGCCCAACAAGAAGACGGCGGTGGCGGCGATGATGTCGCCAAGCGTGCAACCCGCACCGCAATGGCTGACACCGATCGCGGTGGTCGCCCATTTGGGCTTGTCCGGAGGCTGTTCGGCACCGGCTCGTTTCAACCAGCGTTTACTGTTCGGTCTGCCGAATCGCAAGTACATCCACACCGCGACCGGACCGAAATACAGTGCGGTGACAGGCCATACGGCTTCCATCACCCTCATGCGCTGCCGGTACCCGCCCACGTAGATGTCGGCGATGATGGCTATCGCGCAGAGCGCCGCGATGCCGAGGGCGACCCACGCCACCCGGTCGAGCCACGTGTCCGCCATCACTTCGAGTTGTCCGATGCGAGTTCAGCCTGGATGTCCTCGAGCGATCGGCCCCGAGTTTCCGGAACCCAACGGGCGAAGACCAGCAATGCGAGTCCGGCCAGCGCCGCATACAGGAAAAACACACCCTGTCGCGTGATGAGGTTTCCGAGCGTCAGGAAGGTCTGCGCCACAATGAAATTCGCCCCCCAGTTCACGATCGTGCAGACTGCCATGGCTTTGCTGCGCACGCCGATGGGGAAGATCTCCGAGATCATCAGCCAGAACACCGGGCCCAGCCCGATCGCGAACGACGCGATGAAGACCATCAAGGCGACCAGGGCCAGGTAGCCGGCGTTTTGCTGCAGAGTCCCCGAAGCGAAGTAGACGGCAAGCGTCAACAACCCGATGATCATGCCGATCGTGCCGGTAATGAGCAACTTTCGCCGGCCGACGCGATCGAGCAGGAGTACCGCGACGATCGTGAAGACCACGTTCGTCACGCCGACGAAGACGGTACGCGCGAGTGCCCCACCAGCCGACATACCGGTGTCGGACAGGATGGTGGGCGCGTAGTAGATCACCGTGTTGACGCCGACGAACTGCTGGGCCAGCGCGAGCACCAGGCCGACGATCAACATCGGCCGCAAACCCGGCCGGATGAGGTCGCGTATCGACGCCTTACCCTCCTGTTCACTGGCTTGCTCGATGTCGGCGAGCTCGTCGTCGACGTCGGCGTCCCGATCGCCCGACCGTAACCGCCGCAACACCTCTCGTGCCTTGTCCTTGCGGCCGGCCTCCACGAGCCAGCGCGGGGTCTGCGGTACCGACAGCATCCCGACCGCGAGAACCGCACCGGGCAGCGCCGCCACCCCGAGCATCCACCGCCAGTTCGCGTCGAGATCCTTGAACCCGAAGTTCACCAGGTAGGCCACGAGAATGCCCGAGGTGATGGCCAATTGGTTGAACGAGACCAGCCCGCCGCGGATACGCGGCGGTGCCATCTCGGAGATGTAGAGCGGGCTGACGAAGGACGCGGTGCCGACCGCCAGGCCGAGCAGGAACCGAAACCCGATCAGCATCGGTGCGCTGATCGCGAAGGCACAGCCAAGCGCGCCGACGAGATAGACGGTCCCGGACAACACCTTGGTCCATCGACGGCTGATCCGGTCCGCGAGGTAGCCCGACGCCGCGGCACCGCACATAGCGCCCAGCAATACCGCCGCGACGATGGCCTCCTGCTCGAAATCGTTGGCGTGCAAATCGGTTTTGATGTATAGAAGGGCACCCGAGATCACCCCGGTGTCGTATCCGAACAACAACCCGCCGATGGCGGCGATGATGCAGACGCGCAGTAGCAGACCGTTTCCGGTCCGACGCACTTCGGTGATGAATCCGCTCATTTCGAGCCGACCGGATACGGCAGCGTGCGACAGCACCATCCGGCGATCCGGTCGCGCACTTGCAGCAGGGTGTTCGCCTTCGAAGGAGACGCGTGGTCCGGTCGCGCTCGTCGCGCCGCCACGGTATCCGCACCGACGAAGAGCGCCGCGGTCGCCACGTTCACCGCTGCGGCGCGACGGGTGCTCGCGTGATTCGTCGCAGCCGCCACGACCACCATCGTCCCCGCGTGGATCACGTCGACCACCGCCTCCATCCTGAGCAGGCACTTGGAGGGATCGACGCCGCACATCGAGGCCTCCAAGAGTTGGCGTGCCGCAAGAATGCGCATCGACCGCCGGGTCGCGGTGGTCAGCCGCTCGGTCCTGGGACGCCCGTGGAACGCGTCCGGAGCGGCGAGCAGTGCCACGCCGTAGGCGGCGCGCACGATCGCCAACGCGCTCATCGCTCGCGCGCTCCCCGCCGGTCCAGCACCGTGCGGCCCGCGGCGGCCCCGACGGAACCCGCGACCGCCGCCGCCGCGAGTGGGCGCGCGTGGCTTCGCAGCCACCACGCCGGGCTGTGCGCGTGCGCTTTCTCGTCGAATACGCCGTGGGCGCCGTGATCGGTGCCGGCGTCCGCGTCGAGTGGTTCGAACAGGTTTCCCGCGCGACCGTCGATGGTCTCGTCGGTCTGCTGCGACGAGAATCCCGTGCGCGCCAGGTACCGGTCGAGAAGCGCAGGCACCATCCGCTGTCCAATCAAGGTCAGCACCGTGCTGGCGCCCACCCAATACTGCTTGTGCTTGGGATGTTTGGCTGCGTACACCACCGCCTTGGCGGGAATCTCGGGCTGGTACACCGGTGCGACCGGCTGGGGGTGTCCCGACAGTTTCGACCGCACCCAGGAGAACTGCGGGGTGTTGACTCCCGGCATCTGCACGACGGTGACGTTCACGTTGCTGTGGTCGTGCATCAATTCGGTACGCAGTGATTCGGTGAATCCGTTGATGGCATGCTTGGCGCCGCAGTACGCCGACTGTAAGGGAATCGAGCGCATTCCGAGCGCCGAGCCGATCTGGATGATGGTGCCCCGGTTCCTCGGCTTCATGCGCTTGAGCGCGGCCATCGTGCCGTAGACGAATCCGAGATAGGTCACCTCGGTGGCCCGCCGGAATTCCTCGGGGGTGGTCTGATCGAACGGCGCGAAGATCGTGGCGAACGCGCCGTTCACCCACACGTCGATAGGACCGAACGTGTCCTCGATTTGGTCGGCGGCGGCATCCACTTCATCGGGGTTGGCCACATCGGCCGGCACGACCAGCGCGGTCCCTCCGGCCTTTTCGACCTCGGCGGCCGCCGCCTCCAGCCCGGCACGCCCCCGCGCGATCAGTGCGACGCGTGCTCCCTCGGCCCCGAACTCCCTGGCGACCGCGCGACCGATGCCGGCGCTCGCGCCGGTCACCGCCACGGTGATAGCCGTACGGCGCAGGCGGAGGTCGACATCGGCTCCGCCGACTCGGCCGGCGATCTGCGACAAGACGTTCGTCATTTCGACACTCCCGATCTCACTCTATTTCCGTGCGCTCCTTGACTACCCAGCGATGGTGTGTCGATACGTCAATCTCCTGACGAACCCGCGACGGCGAGTAAGCGGCGGACTTCCCCGGCGGCCGGATGTGTCGGCCTCAACGCAAGAAAGCGTCGCAGAGTCTCATCGGCGGCCGGGTCTCCCGACGCCCGCTGGGCAAGGCCGAGGATGAGCGTGGCGTCGGGATCCCCCGGATTGGCCCGGGCGACCGCATCGGCGACCTCGATTGCCGATTCGGGCTGTTGCGCCCGCAACAGACTGAAGGCTTGGCGTAACCGGATTGCGGGGTCCTGCGACTGCTGACCCGCGCTTCGGTACGCTTCGGCGGCCGAAACGAAATCCCCTCTGGATTCCGCATCCTGCGCGGTGGCGATGAGACCGGCTATTGAACCGGGAGTGGATGCCGCGACCGGTTCAGCGGCGTCCGGTGGCGGGTCGATCCACCGTCCGCTGAGCGCGACACCGGCCACCACCACTGTGGCGAGGGCGCCGACCGAAAGGAGCACGGCCCGCCGGTGCACGGCGATACCGGGCCGGCGCGCGCCGGTGATCGAGGCAAGCTGCATCCGGCGCGCCACGAGAGCGACCGCCGTGACGCCGGCCACCGCGACCACGGGGACCAGCCACAGCGCCGACGGTCCGGGACCCGAACCGGTACGCAACACGTCGGGCCCGTACCGACCGACGAACCAGTCTCTGACCTGGTCGGGTGTCCGTCCCTGGCCCAACTGCTGCGCAATCGTGTGCCGCATGCTCACCGCCACCGGCGAATCGGATTCTGCCACCGACTGTCCCGCGCACGAAGGGCAGGACAGTCCCGCGGCGATCTCCTGTGCCGGATCACCCGATCCCCGGCCGACGGATCCGGCGAGTATCAGCACCGCACCGAAAGCTAACAACGCGAACAAGAGCGCAGTCAGCATCTTTGGCGCGCGCCCCGTCACGTGGAGTCCAGTCGCCGTAGGTGCTTGTCCAACCACTCCCCGGTGATCGGGCCGAACGCATGCAGCCGTAGGTTTCCGGAGCGGTCGACGACGAATGTCTCGGGCACGCCGCGCACCCCGAGTTCGACGGCTCGGGTGCCGTCCGGGTCGGCGATCACGGTCAGTCGCTCCGCGTCGGTCTCCCGCAACAGAGCCAGCGCATCTTCGGTGTCGTCTCGCATCGCCAATCCGACGATTCGCACATCGTCGGCAGCGAAGCGCTGGGCCGCGGCCGCGAGGGTGGGCAGCTCGGCCCGGCACGGGGCACACCACGACGCCATCACATTTATGACCACGACGCGGCCCCGCAACGCGTCGATGTCGAAAGGCTGGCCCTGCAACGTCTTTCCGGTCAGTGTGGGCACAGGCTTGTTCAGCTGCTGGGTGACCGGCAGCGCTGCCATCCCCGCCCCGCCGCTCGATGACTGCGTCCGCAGCCCGGCGGCCAACACCGCACCGACGGCAGCGACGACCGCGGCGGCGAGCACGATCCGCAGGCTCAAGCGCACTTTGTGCGGGCTCATGGCACACTGCCCATCGCACGGGTGGAATCGTGGGCCGCGTCGCGATCGCGGTTCGCGACGGCGGTGGCTTTGCGTCGGATGAGCGCGAACGCGCCGGCCGCAGCGATGATCACGCCACCTAGCCAGATGAGTGGAACGAACGGATTGACGGCGAGCCGGATCGTCGCGCGCATTCCGTCTTGGTCGACGGCGGTGACGGTCGTGTAGACGTCACCCCACGGTCGGGACCTGATCGCCGGGGCACCGACGGTGGTGTCGCGGCGTGGATAGTAATGCAGGACAGGGGATACGTCGCCGAGCGCTCGACCGTTCCGGTCGAGGGTCAGATGGGCGGCCACTGTCATCCGGTCGGCACCGGGTTGTCGGTCGATTCCCGTCAGCCGCGCAGAGACGCCGTTGACACTGACCGCGTCGCCGATTTCCAGTTGCGCCAATGCCGCACCCGAGCCCGACGCCGATGCGGCGATCCCGACGGCGACGACGGCGATTCCTGCGTGCGCCAGAAGTCCCGGGCGGGTCTGCCGATGACGGGGCGAGAACCACACGGCGATGGCACCGGTCAACACGAACGCGGCCAAGCCGAAGGCCAACAGAGACAAGGTGTCTGCGCCGGGCCACAGTCCGACAACGATGACGGTGACCAAGCCGGCGGCGGTCGGAAGCGCCGCGCGTGCGGGCAGGCGCCGTCGGGCGTCGCCGGGGACAGGCTGCAGCTGAACGAGGCCCATCACGAGCATGAGCGCCAGCAGCAGCGGTGCGGTCGCTCGGTTGTAGTAACCGGCCCCCACTGCGGAACGGGTACCTGAAAGCAACTCGGTGATCAGTGGATACAGCGTGCCGACAAGGACCACCGCCGCGACCGCGACGAGAAGGACCGCGTTGCAGAGGAAGCCGGTGTCGCGGGATCGCCAGTCGGGGGCTTCGACGACCGCGCGCGACGCACGTGCACTGAAGAGGAGAAGGCCGGCGACCACCGCCACCGTCAGCACGACGAACGCCAACAGCATGGGGCCCAACGGCGATTCGGTGAAGCTGTGCACACTGGCCACCGCCCCCGACCGGGTGAGGAACGTGCCGATCAACACCAGGACGAAGGTCGTGCTGAACAGGCCGACCGCCCATTCGGTCACCGCCGACCGCGGTCGGCCCATGGAGACGTGCAAGGCCGCGGTTGCGGTCAGCCACGGAAGCAGCGCGGCGTTCTCCACCGGGTCCCACGCCCAGTAACCGCCCCAGCCCAATACGGCGTAGGACCACCAGGCACCAAGCACGATGCCGAGGGTCAGCACCGACCACGCCGCCAGCGCCCAACGCCGGGCGGGCCTCAGCCACCGCTCGTCGTCGCGACCGAGAACAAGCGCCGACAGCGCATAACCGAATGGCACCACCATCCCGACGTATCCCGCGTAGAGAAGAGGCGGGTGGACCCCCATCGCGGGGTGTTCGCGCAGAAGCGGGTTGGGACCTGGCCCGTCGACCGGAATCACCGTGGTGGGTTCGAAGGGGTTGGCCGCGAAATAGGCGAGCGCGAAGAAGAAGACGCCGACGAAGCCCGTCACCACCATCGCCCACGCGCGATGGTCCGGGGCGGCCGTCGCCGATGCGCACGCCAGCACGACGCCTGCGGTGGCCAGCAACACCAGCCACAGCAACAGCGACCCGTCGAGCGCCGACCACAGGCTGGTGACGGTGAAGTACACCGGTACGTCGCGACCGCCGTTCTCGGCGACGTACCGGACGCTGAAGTCGTGTGAGATGAGTGCCCACTCCAGGACGGCGCAGGCCGCGAGGGCCGCCAACAGGGTTGTGACAGTGGCGATTCTCGCGATCCGCAACCTGGTGCCCGTCAGCGCAACCACGACCCAGAGCAGGGTCCACGCCAATGTGGCGGCCAGTCCCACCGCCAACGTGAGCGTGCCGAGCGCCGAGATCACCGGCGGTCCGCGTCGCCGACCGGTGCGGGACGGCGATACTCGTTGGAGTGCTTGACGGCGACCTCGCCCGCCTGAAGGGTGCCGCCGGGCTGCACGACGCCTTCCACCACAGCTCCCTGTCCTTCGCGGAACGTGTCCGGCAGCGTGCCGGTCGTGACGACGACCATCGAGGTGTGCCCGTCGCCGAGCCTGAACTCGGTGCGCCGCCCGGTGTTACGCAGCGACCCGGGCACGACCTGGCCACCGAGCCGCACGGTCCGGCCGACCGAATCGGAGGTCTGCTGCACCTCCGTCGGCGTGCGGTAGTAGACCACGGTGTCCTGCAGGCTCGCCGTCACCAGGACCGCGACGGCGGCGACGACCAGCAGGCCCAGCACAACGGCCGGTCTCCGGGGGCGACGCCGCCTCATCGTGGTTCCCGGGTCAGCACAACCAACGCCGCGAAGGTGACCGCGGTCAGGAGCAGGCCGGTGCAGACGGCCGCCCAGCCGGTCACGGGGTGCTCATCGATGGGTCGTCGGTGTACCGGAACCCCGGCCGCAGTGCGGACTGCCGCCGCAGGAGCAACCAAACCGAGGCCGTGGTGAAGGCCGCCACGGACAACGCCAGCGCGGCGGCCATGATCGAGTCGATCGGCGGATTCGAGCTCGGGGCCAGCAGCGTCGCCGGCTGATGCAGCGAGCGCCACCAAACGACCGAGAAGTGCACCACCGGAATGATCAACGAGGCAAAGATCCCCCACCACGCGGCACGGGGGCTGCGACGGCGAACGTCGCCGACATGGCGCACCGCAAGGTATCCGGCGTAGGCCAGCAGTAGGAGCAAAGTGCTGACCAATCGCGGGTCCCAGGCCCACCACACTCCCCAGACCGCGCGCCCCCACACGCTGCCGACCGCGATGGTCAGCACCGTCATGGCCACCCCGATCTCGCCGGCCGCCCTGGCGTACCGATCCCACTTCTCGTCGCGAGTGCGCAGGTACTGCACCGACGAGACGACGACGGTGAGATAGCCGAGGTATGCCGTCCACGCCGCGGGAACGTGCACATAGATCAGCCGTGCCGCCTCCCCCTGCATGCTGTCCGGCGGCGCGACCGACACGGCGATCAACAGCGCCGCCAATCCGCAGCCCAACGCCGCCCAACCGAGGGCCCGAAGCGTTGACGGCCTCGGCGCCTGCAACGGAACTTCGAAGGTCATGTGAATTCTCCTGCGGCACTCGGTTTCGGGCGTGACCGGATGACTTCGGCGGCGGCACACCGCCCAAGATCGCCAGACGTGCTACCCCAAGCGAGCCCGCCGAAACATGGCTTTCCGAAATCGCACAAAAGTCGCTTGTTTATCCGACTTCCGCCTGGGTAGTTCGCAGCGGTCGCATGGAGGAGGTGACGGTTGGGCGCTGCGCGCAGGTCCCGAAGATGTCGTCGCGTGATCAACGGGGTCACGCTCGCCGTGCTGACGCTTGTGGCGGCATGCTCAGAGCAATCGCCGTCGACGCTGCGCCCCGGTGGACCGGGAGCGCGACGGATCGAAGGCCTGTGGTGGGTGCTGTTGTGGTGCTCGGTGGCGGTGTGCGTCATCGTGTTCGTGGGTGTGGCATTGGTGCTTGCGCGCCGCAAGCGCCGCGGTGACGTCAGCCAGCGCAATCCACTGACTTTCGTGGTAGTCGCCGGCGCGGTCGTCCCCTTCGTCGTGCTCGCGGCCGTCTACGGTCTCAACCTGCGCGACATGCTGGCGCTGAGCCGACCGGAGAACGCCGCGGAATCCCAGACACCGCTCACCGTGGAGGTGATCGGTCACCAGTGGTGGTGGGAGTTCCGCTACCCGCCCGGCACCGGGGTGGTGACCGCCAACGAACTCCACATCCCGGCGAGCACGGATGTGAAACTGATCCTGCGCACCGACGATGTCCTGCACAGCTTCTGGGTTCCGCAGCTGATGCCGAAGACGGATCTGATCGCCGGGCAGACCAACACGATGTGGCTGCGCGCGGACCAGCCCGGCGACTACCGCGGCCAGTGCGCCGAGTACTGCGGCATGCAGCACGCCCACATGGCGTTCATGGTGGTCGCCGAACCTCGCGCCCAGTTCGAGGCCTGGTTGAAGTGGGCGGGCTCCCCTGCTCGTACCCAGACGCCGGCACAGCAGCGCGGGCAACAGGTCTTCGCCCAAATGGGTTGTGCCTCTTGCCATACCATCCGCGGCACAGACGCCGGCGGTACCGTCGCTCCGGATCTCACCACGGTCGGCGATCGATGGAGCCTCGGGGCGGGAACGCTGCCCAACGACCCTGAACACATGCGCGAGTGGATCGCCGACCCGCAGCGGTCGAAACCCGGTAACGCCATGCCACCGCAGTCGGTACCCGCGACACGCATGGACGATCTGATCGCGTACCTGCGCTCACTTCGGCAACCGGAGAAGGGAGGAGCGTCGTGACGGCGACCCCGCTCACTGAGCGCACCCGTGGGCGCGATTCGCTCGACGAGCGCCTCGAGAAGTACTGGTCGGAGGAGCCGACGTTTCGAACCTGGTTCACCACGGTCGATCACAAGCGGATTGGTCGCCGCTACCTGGTGACCGCGTCGGCGTTCTTCCTGATCTCGGGCTCGCTCGCATTCACGATGCGCGCCCAGCTGACCCGCCCGGAAGAAGAACTGGTGCCACCGCAATGGTTCAACCAGTTCTTCAGCCTGCACGGCACGACGATGATCTTCTTCTTCGCCACCCCCATGTTGTTCGGGTTCGGGAACCTGCTCGTTCCGCTCATGTTGGGCACGCGCGACATGGCTTTCCCCCGGCTCAACGCATTCGGTTACTGGGTGTTCCTGTTCTCCGGCGTCTTCATGTTCTCCAGTTTGATGTTCGGCAATGCGCCCGCGGGCGGCTGGTTCAACTACGTGCCGCTCACCACCGAGCCGTACTCCCCCGGACTTGGGATCGACGTGTACTCGCTGGGCCTGTTGTTCCTTGGCATCTCCACCACCGCCGGTGCCATCAACTTCATCGTCACCGCGCTGAAGATGCGCGCGCCGGGAATGTCGATGAACCGCGTTCCGATCTTCGTGTGGACCTTGGTCGCCACCTCGATGATGGTCATCTTTGCACTGCCACCGCTGAATCTCGCCAACGCGATGTTGTTCCTCGACCGACGCTTCGGAGCTCACTTCTTCGATCCGGACACGGGCGGCGACGTGCTGCTGTGGCAACACCTGTTCTGGCTTTTCGGTCACCCCGACGTCTACATCATCGTGATGCCGGCGCTCGGCATCGTCTCGGCGATCATTCCGGTGTTCTCCCGTCGCGCTCTCGTCGGCTACCCGCTCATCGTGCTCTCGACCGTCACGATCGGGATCGTGTCGTTCGGCGTGTGGGTGCACCACATGTTCGCCACCGGGTTGCCCCGACTCTCGCTGAGCTTCTTCAGCGCCGCAAGCGTGCTGATCACCATCCCTTCCGGAATCCAGATATTCGCCTGGCTGTCGACGATGTATCTGGGTCGGGTGTGGCTGCGCGCGCCGATGCTGTTCGCGCTCGGGTTCATCGTCACCTTCGTCGTCGGTGGGGTGACCGGCGTGATGTTCGCGCTGGTCGCTTACGACCAGCAGATCACCGATTCCTATTTCGTGGTGGCCCATTTCCACTACGTGCTGTTCGGCGGCGCCGTATTTCCGATCATGGCCGGACTGCTTCACTGGATGCCCAAGATCGCCGGCCGGATGTACCACGAAGGCGCCGCGGTCACCGCGTTCTGGCTGGTCTTCATCGGAATGAATCTGACCTTCTTCCCCATGCACATGTCGGGGCTGGAGGGCATGCCCCGACGTATCTACACGTATCGTCCGCACCTCGGCTGGGACCTGTGGAATCTGTTGTCCAGCATCGGCGCTGCAGTGCTGGCGATAGGCCTGGCTCTGCTGCTGGGCGTGCTGCTCCACGCGATGCGCTACGGTCGGCCGGCCCCGCCGGATCCGTGGAACGGCGACACCCTGGAATGGGCCACCGCCTCGCCTCCCGATCACTACAACTTCGCGGTCATTCCCCGCGTCTACAGCCTGCACCCGATGTGGGACGAACGCACCGCCGCCTCGGTCGCCGAACCGGAACCGGAGCGTGTCCTCGACGGCTCGCGGATGACGTCGACATCGACGGAACTCGACGGCAAGTATCACGAGGCCATCGAGGTGGTCGAGGAATCGATGCGGCCATTCTTCGTCGCGGTCGGACTTCTGGCCGGGTTCGTGGGCCTGCTGATCGGCTGGTACTGGGTAGCCGGCGTCGGGGCGGCGATCGTCTTCGTCACCTTGGCGGGCTGGCTGTGGCCCCCGGAGCGCAGCCCGCAGGAAGCGGGCGTGTCGGGCGGACTGACATGACCGTCGACGACCGGGTCGAGATCGCCGCCCCGAGAACGTTTCTGGCCGAGGCCCCCGCCGGGCGAACCGTGGGCTGGTGGGGCATGGTCATGTTCGTCACGACGGAGGCCACGGTCTTCGCCGTGTTGCTCAGCAGCTACTTCTACGTGCGGTTCCAGCTACCGTCCTGGCCTCCCGGCGAAATCAAGGAGCCGGAACTCATGCGGCCACTGATCATGACCGTGCTGCTGTTGCCCAGCAGCCTGCCGGTGATGTGGGCGGAGCGCGGCATCAGAAAGGGCCAGCGGTGGCGACTGCGCCTCGGCCTGCTGGCCACGCTGCTGATGGGTGGATCGTTTCTGGTGCTGCAGGGCATGGAGTACTCGAGCAAGCTCAAGGAGTACACCCTGACCACCAACGTGTACGGGTCGTTCTTCTACACCATCACCGGATTCCACGGACTGCACGTGCTGATCGGCTTACTCATGGTGTCTTGGGTGCTGGCGGCATCGCTCCGCGGCAGCTTCGGATTCCGGCGCCACGAACGTGTGCGTCTCACCGCGATCTACTGGCACTTCGTCGATGCGGTCTGGGTATTCATCTTGTTCACCATCTACCTGTCCGGGCGGCTTTGATGGCACAGCAGACCTCCGAGCCGCCCGTCATCGGCGCACTGTGGATGTGGTTCGCCGCCATCGGCGGCGCCGCCGCGTGGGCGGTGCACCTGGCCTCGTCCTGGGGACTCACCGAAACATCCTGTCTGAGCGGGCATTCCACCATCCTCGGTCACACCCTCAAGTCCGTCGTGACGCTGACCACCGTAATTCCCGGCCTGGTGTGCCTGGCCGCGCTGTTGGCCGCCTGGTGGATGCGCCGCGAAACCAGGCGTCTGGACAACAGCACCGATCGGGCGGGCCGCGCCTACCTCGTCGCCGGCGTCGCGCTGTGGTCGAACATGTTGTTCCTTGCCATCATCGTCTTCGACGGCATCGCGCTGCTGGTGTTCCCCTCATGCCTGATGTGACGGTGCTGGCGCACGCCGCCACCACGGCTTCCGACCCGTGGTGGTCGATGCTCGCGATCGTCTCGCTGTGTTTCGTAGGCGCCCTGTATGGCATCGGAGTGCAAAACCTCTGGCAGCGAAGGGGTATCGGTGCCGTCGTCGGCATCCGCAATGCCATCGCCTTTGGTCTCGGCCTGACCGTCATCGCGCTGGCCGACAGCGCCCCGGTACGTGCGTTCTCCGCCGACTCGTTCGCCGGCCACATGACGCAGCACATGCTGCTGCTGGCATTGGCCGGTCCCCTGCTCGGCGCCGGGGGTGCTGCGCTTCCACTGTCGCTGGCATTGCCGCATCGACTCCGACGCTCGTTCAACAGGACCCGCGCTCATCCCGCCCTGCGCTGGGTTCGGCGTCCGGCGAACCGCGTCATCGGTGGCTGTTTGCTCTTCACGTGTGTGTTGTGGCTCTGGCATCTCCCCGCGCTGTTCGTCTGGGCTGAGCGCAATCCCGGTGCGCATGTGCTGGAACACTTCTCGTTCGTCATGATCGGATGGCTGTTGTTCGCGGGGGTACTGAGTCCAGACCGGCACCGTCTGGCCGGACCGCTCGGCTTCCTGCTGCTGTTCGCAGTGGGCATGACGGCCGCGGCGCTGGGCGCGGTGCTCACGTTCGCACCGGCGCCGTTGTACCCGTCGGAGGTGTACTCCGACGCCGATGCCCTGGCCGATCAGCAACTCGCCGGTCTGGTGATGTGGATACCGATGGACGTCGTGCTCCTCGGTATCGCACTGAGCGCGTTCGGACGCTGGCTGACCGGGCTGGACGCGGACCACCCCGAGGACCTGCAGATGTCACCACACGTCGCCGTACAGGAGGTGTCTTCGTGAAAGCGTGGGCGCGGATCACGCCTGGCCTGGCCGCCGCCGCGGTGACCGCGGCCTGCTCCGCATATCAGCCACCACCGATGCCGAAACCTCAGGTCCCGCCGGGGACTGCGGATCCGGGTAAGAGCATCTACTCCCAGACGTGCGCGGGATGTCATGGTCCCAACGCCGAGGGCACCGACCGCGGACCCTCCCTGGCCGACGTCGGCAGCGCAGCGGTCGACTTCCAACTGAGCACGGGACGTATGCCGCTCGGCCCCGAAGAGCAATATCAAGCAAAGCACCAGGAGGCGAAGCTGAGCCCAGCGGAAATCGATGCTGTCGTAAGTTATTTGGCCCGCCTTCATCCGGGTGGCCCCCGAATTCCCGACGTTCGGCCGGCCGACGTCCAACGTGGCCGCGAGTTGTATGCGCAGAGCTGCGCGGCCTGCCACTCGCTGGGCGGCACCGGCGGCGCGCTCACCGGTGGTCGAAGTGCACCCGATCTGCGCACGGCGACACCGACGCAGGTCGGCGAGGCCATCCGGGTCGGGCCCGGGGTCATGCCAAGGTTCCCTCCGAGCGTGCTGAGCAACGACGACGTCGACGACATCGCCGCGTATGTCGGCACGCTCGAGGGCGCACACGGCGATCTGGACAGGGGCGGGCTCAGCCTCGGTCGCATCGGCCCACTCACCGAAGGCCTGCTAGCGATGCTGGTCGGCCTACCGCTGTTGCTGCTGGTGTCGCGAAGGTTGGGGAGCAGGACCAAATGACGCGAACGCGAGAAGACGCCGACCGCCCCCAGATCGCGATCGTCGCCTCCTTCGGCGTAGCCATCGCCGGGGCCGCGCTCTTCGCGACGGCTTACGCGCTCGCCTGGTCCACCCAAGTCATGGGCGCGGCGCTGGTCATCGCGTTCGGTGGGCTCAGCGTCGGCCTGACCGTGTGGGCGCGCCGGTTGACCCGTCAGGGCGGTTATGTCGAAGAGCATGAGGGATTCGCCTCACCGGAAAGCGAGACCATCGCGGCCGCAACAGAACTCGCGACCATCGCCCACCCACACCGCCGCGGTCTGCTCGCCATGCTGATGCTGGCGGTCACCGCGGTGGGCGCAGCCTTGCTGTTCCCGCTTCGTTCCCTGCTTCAGCCGCGCGGCGAGCACCCACTTCGCCAGCTCTCACAGACCGCTTGGCGGCTTGACAACCCGCGTCTCGTCGATGCGGACAACCGGCCGGTCCGGCTCAGCGACGTCACCGAGGAAACCGTGCTCAAGGTTTTTCCAGCGGGGCACACGGAAGGCGGTGACGTTCCGGCGTTCCTGGTGCGGATAACGCCGTCGCGGTTCACTGTGCCTCCTCCCGGCGGAATGATCGACGGTGTCGTGGCCTACTCACTGGTGTGCACGCACGCGGGCTGTCCGGTATCGCTCTACGAGCAGAGCACCGCCCAGATGTTGTGCCCGTGCCACCAGTCGATCTTCGACCTGCTGGCGGCGGGTAAGCCGGTTCAAGGACCGGCAGCCCGATCGCTACCGGGCCTGCCGATCGCCGTCGATGAAGCGGGATTCCTCTATGCCACCGGAGATTTCACTTCTCCTCCGGGGCCCGGCTACTGGAGTCGACCATGATCACTCGAGCCATCGTCCGCAGCGTCGACAGTCGATTGCGCGTCGCCTCTCCGCTGCGCAAGGCACTCAAGAAGGTGTTTCCCGACCACTGGACCTTCATGTTCGGCGAGTTGGCGCTCTACAGCTTCGTCGTACTGGTTCTCACCGGCATTTTCCTGGCCCTGTTCTTCGACCCCAGCCGGGCCGAAACCACCTACGTCGGCGACTTCGCACCGATGAACGGCGTGCGCACGTCGGCGGCCTTCGCTTCGGCGCTGGAGATGAGTTTCGACGTGCGGGCAGGTCTGCTGATGCGGCAGACCCACCACTGGGCGGCGCTGATCTTCGTCGGAGCCATCGTGATGCACCTGTGCCGAGTCTTCTTCACGGGCGCCTATCGCCGTCCGCGGGAGATCAACTGGATTGTCGGTGTGACGATGCTGATGCTCGCACTGCTGAACGGATTCACCGGGTATTCGATGCCCGATGATCTGTTGTCGGGCACCGGCCTGCGCATCATCTACTCGTCGGTGCAGTCGATCCCCGTCGTGGGGGTATGGATGGCGTTCCTGGTCTTCGGCGGCGAGTTCCCCGCCGATCACACCATTCCCCGCATGTTCACTGCACACGTGTTCATCGTGCCCGCGCTACTGGCTGTTCTGATCGCCACACATCTGCTGATCCTGGTGCGCCAGAAGCACAGTCAGTTTCCCGGGCGGGGCCGCACCGAGCACAACGTGGTGGGCTCCCGGCTCTGGCCGAGTTACACCGTGCGTACCCTCGGGCTGTTCTGCGCGACGCTGACCGTGATGTTCGGCCTGGGCGGCCTGGCCCAGATCAACCCGATCTGGATCTATGGTCCGTTCAAACCGGCGCAGGCGACGATCCCCGCCGAGCCGGACTGGTATGTGGCCTGGGGTGACGGCTCGCTGCGCTTGTTCCCCCGCCTGGATCTTCACCTCTTCGGTCACCTCATCCCGACGGTCTTTTGGCCGACGGTGGTGCTCGGCGGCGTCACGTTCGTGTTGTTGTACGCATGGCCTTTCCTGGAGCGCTGGGCGACCAAAGACGATCTCAGCCACCAGTTACTCGATCGGCCGCGCGATCACCCCGTTCGAATCGCGGTCGGCGTTTACGCTCTGACGTTCTTCTTCCTCCTTGTCGTCGCGGCCGGCGACGACGTGTTCGCCGACTGGCTCGGTATCTCGATCGCGGCGGTGCTGTGGTTCCTGCGGATCGCGGTTCTGGTGTTGCCACTGCTGGCGGCTGCGGTCGCCTACGTGTTGGCCCGGGCACTGGGCGGGGTGCAGGGTGGGTTCACCGACCTGACCACAGGCGACGTGAAGGCCGCGTTCCGACAACGTCGTCCGTCGAAGGGCGCCGGCGCCTCTGCACCGCGGGGGCGAATCGAGGTCGAACAATCGGCGGATTCGCAATGGCGTTGGCGTTACTCAGAATCCGACGATACCCAGGAGGGTTTTTCCCTGGACAGCACCAACTCCTACGCGAGCGACGCCGCGGCCCGCTCCGCCGCGGTCGAGGCCTATCCAGTGCTCAAGGATCGGCTCGCGGCGCCCCCGGCGGTCAACGCCGGCCGCGTGGTGGAGCAGCAACCTCGCGACGGCGACCACCGGCTCACGCTGGCGGCGGGGGCGGTGGTGGTCGTCGCCGCGGCGGTCGGTGTGATCCGCAGTCGGCGCTGATCCTCAGTACACCCGCTGCCGGTCGGCACGCTCGCGCTGCGGGATGACGGTGTACTTCGGGTCCTCGGCAGATGCGACGCCGGCATAAAAGATTCCGAATCGGGTGCATGCCGAGCCGGCCAACGCCGCGGCCCCTCCGGCCACCGCCGCCGCGCCGTATCGATGGCCGAGCAGTCCCCCGAGCACCGCACCGGCCGCGGTCAATCCCTTGGCGGCGTTCATCAGCCGGCCCGCTCGGCCATGGTGCAGCGGTTCGGCCGACAAGCCCATGCGTCGGCTCATCAGCTCTGTCGCCGCCAACTCGGTGGTGGCGCCGAGGAGCAACGCCCGCCGGGCGGGCCCCGCCTCGGCGGTCGGGGCGGTCAGCACGCCCAGCCCCCCGGCGGCGGCGGCTGCCGAGCCCACGAAGACGAACGGCATCTGGCGGTGGCCGTCGTGCCATGTCGGCACGGCGGTGTCGGAGATCAACGCGGCGGTGTAGGACGCAACGGCGGGACCCACCAGGCTCGCTCCGATCGTGGTGGCCCGTCCGAGCCGCGGGAATCGGCCGGTCACGTCCGTGAGCGCGGCGACCCCGGCCTGCGGACCGTACGCCGCGAGGATCCATGAGCCCACGCTCATCGGCGAGCTCGGCTTGAAGACCCGAAGCATGTTGGCGAACCGTGCCGGTCGGCCGAGGTCGTGGATCAACGCCGCCAGGGAGCCCAGGATCGCCGCCAGTCCCCCGACTTTCGTCGAGCGCGCCAGTCGGCGACGGCCCGTCAGCTCGGCGCCCGCAGCCAGTACCGATGAGCCGCCTGCCAATCCGCCGAGAAACAAATAGCCCGCGATGTCCCGGGAGTCCCATGTCGGCTTGTTCAGAATCGGCTTGCCGTAGTAGGACTCGAACGCAGCGTCGGGCACCATCTTCCTCTCACCGTGTCCCCGGCCCCGCTTGCGTTGCGGCAGGCGGTGTATGTCGCCGGTGAGAGCGGTCCGACCCGGCGGGGCGAGAGGATCTTTCGGGATTCCGGTCATGCGGTCGCGCTCGGTCATCGCCGTCCCCCCAGGAACACGGCGGCCATCCCGGCCAGCATCCCGGCCGCGGCGACGCCGACATTGCGCCACATCTGCGGCAGATCCCTGGTGGTCACCACCGGATCCGGCGGCAGGCCGTACACCTCCGGTTTGTCCAGCAGCAGAAAGAACGCGCCGGCGCCGCCGACACCGTCATCGGGATCGTCGCCGTACAGGCGGGCATCGGTGATGCCCGCGTCATGGAGTTGTTCGACGCGCTGCTCGGCGCGGTCGCGCAACTGCGACAGTTCCCCGAATTGGATCGAGTCGGTCGGGCAGGCCTTGGCGCACGCCGGCTCCAAACCGTCGCCGAGACGGTCGTAGCACAGCGTGCACTTCCACACCCGACCGTCGTCCTTGCGCTGGTCGATCACCCCGTACGGGCAGGCGGGAACGCAGTATCCGCAGCCGTTGCAGATGCCCTCCTGCACCACGACGGTGCCGAACTCGGTTCGAAACAGTGCGCCGGTCGGGCACACATCCAGGCAAGCCGCGTGGGTGCAGTGTTTGCACACGTCCGACGACATCAACCAGCGGAACTCTCTGCGCTGGCCGTCGCCGTCGCCGGGCTTGGCGGTCGACGGCATGCCGATGTCCACCACCTCTGCGGTACCCGCCTGCGCCGCAAGGGGTTTGCGCTGTTCGACGAAGGCGACGTGGCGCCAGGTGTCGGCGCCGAGTCCACCGGTGTTGTCGTAGGACATCCCGGTGAAGTTCAACCCGTCGTCGGGGACGTGGTTCCATTCCTTACAGGCCACCTCGCACGCCTTGCACCCGATGCAGACCGTGGTGTCGGTGAAGAACCCCATCCGCGGTTGTCGGTCGGGGTAGCCGCCGCCGTGCGGGGGGTCGTCGGCTCCCAAACCAAATTCGATGTCCATCCTCATACCTCCGTGCCGGTCTTGTCGCCTATCCCCGCCCGCTGCTGATACTCGGCCACCATGGCGTTGGCCGCGGCGCCGCGCGGCCGCCGCCCCGCCCGAATGTCGACGGTGAACGCCTTGACCTCCTGGATGTGCGAATTCGGGTCCAGCACAACCGATGACAACTCGTTGGCCGCGTCGCCGGTGCTCAACCCGTTGGGTCCCCAGTGGTACGGCAGGCCCACGTGGTGCACCATGCGGTCGGCCACCCTCAGCGGAGTCATCCTGTCGGTGACCAGAACCCGCGCCTCGATCACCGCGCGGGGGCTCACGATGGTCGCCCACTCGCCGTTGGTCAGCCCGCGCTCCTCGGCCAGTTCGGGAGACACTTCACAGAACATCTCGGGTTGCAACTCCGACAGGTAGGGCGTCCAGCGGGACATGCCGCCGGCGGTGAACTGCTCGGTGAGCCGATACGTGGTTGCCACATAGGGATACACCCGCGAGCCCGCATCGCCGGGCTCGGGCGCGTAGCGGTTGTGCGGTTCGGAGAACACCATTCGGGCCGGATTGCGCTGCTGTCCGTAGAGCGCGTTGCGCACCGGCGAGTCCTGCGGTTCGTAGTGTGTCGGCAGCGGACCGTCGGCCAGCCCGGACGGCACATACAGCCAGCCTTTGCCGTCGGCTTGCATGATGAACGGGTCGATGCCCGACAACGCGTCCACCCCGGCGGCGTCGTCGCCCGGCCGATAGTCGGGCGACTTCGTGGCCTGAAAGTCGGGCACGTCCAGGCCCGTCCACCGCTCTTGCTCGGCGTCCCACCAGACCAGCTTCTTGCGCTCGCTCCACGGCGAGCCATCGGGCCTGGCCGAACACCGGTTGTAGAGGATGCGTCGGTTGTCCGGCCACGCCCAGGCCCACTCCAGCGCCACCCAGTCCTGTTCGGTCTGCGGTTTGCGGCGCGCCGCCTGGTTGACGCCGTCCTTGCGCACGCCGCAGTAGATCCAGCAGCCGCATGTGGTCGACCCGTCGTTGCGTAGCTCCGTGTACGACGACAGCGGTTTGCCCTGGCCGTCGTATCCGTTGATCTCGGCGAGCACCGCGTCGGCGTCCGGCTCCGCGGTCCGCCCGAGCGTCGGATACTCCCATGTCAGGTCGAGGATCGGTCGGTCCTTGGGATCCGTTGAGTGCGAGAGCTTCTCACGGATGATTCGACCCAGGTGGTACATGAACCACAGATCGCTGCGCGCATCGCCCCCCGGCTCCACCGCCTGGTCATGCCACTGTAGCAGCCGGTTGGTGTTGGTGAAACTGCCGGACTTCTCCGTGTGGGCGGCGGCGGGAAAGAAGAACACCTCGGTGTCGTTCTCTTCCGGGCGGATCTCCCCGGTCTGCACTTCCGGCCCGTCCTTCCACCAGGTGGCGCTTTCGATCAGCGAGAAGTCGCGCACCACAAGCCAATCCAGGTTGGCCATGCCGACCCGCTGGAGTTTGGCGTTGGCGGATCCGACAGCCGGATTCTCGCCCAGCAGGAAGTAGCCCTTGCATCGGCCCTCGAGTTGCTCGAAGACGGTGTCGTAGGTGCTGTGTGAGCCGGTCAGCCGGGGTAGGTAATCGAAGCAGTAGTCGTTGTCGGCGGTCGCGGCATCGCCCCACCACGCTTTGAGCAGGCTGACCAGGTAGTCGTCCATGTTCGCCCAAAACCCTATGCGCGCCGCATGCGACTCGACGAAGCCGACCCGGCTCTGCTCGGGCATCGCGTACGGCATCGGGATGTAGCCGGGTAGCAGGTTGGACAGGGTCGGGATGTCGCTGGAACCCTGGATGCTGGCGTGTCCCCGTAACGCCTGGATCCCGCCACCGGGACGGCCCATGTTGCCCAGCAGCAGCTGCAGAACGCAAGCGGCCCTGATGAACTGGCTGCCGATGCTGTGCTGGGTCCATCCCACGGCGTAGACGAATTCGCTCGTGCGATCGGGGCCGGAATTGTCGGTCAGGTGACGGCAGACCTCCGCGAAGGTCTCCGGCGGGATACCGCAGATGCGGTGCACCATCTCCGGCGTGTAGCGGGCGTAGTGGCGTTTGAGGATCTGGAACACGGACCTCGGGTGCTGAAGCGTCTCGTCCCGGTCGAGCTTGCCCTCCATAGCCGCACCGCCCATGCCGTGTTGCTCACCACGACCGGCCGCCCGCACGTCGTCTTCCTTGAGCGCTTCCCCCGAACCGCGGCCGCGCTTGCCCGACGCCGACGCAACCTCCATGCCCTCGTACTGCCACTCGGCGGTCTTGTAGTCGCGCGCCTCGGGTTCGAAACCGGAGAACAGCCCGTCGAGGTCCTCGGCATCTTCGAATTCGTCGTCGACGATCATCGCGGCATTGGTGTAGTTCAGGACGAACTCCCGGAAGTACTTCTCTTCGGAGAGCACATGATTGACGATGCCGCCGAGAAACGCGACGTCGGTGCCGGCGCGGATGGGCACGTGCAGGTCGGCCAGCGCGCTCGTGCGCGTGAACCTGGGGTCGACGTGGATCACCACCGCGCCACGAGCTTTCCCCTCCATCACCCACTGGAACCCGACCGGATGACATTCGGCGAAGTTGGATCCCTGGATGACGATGCAGTCGGCGTGTTGCAGGTCCTGCATGAAGGTGGTGGCGCCGCCGCGTCCGAACGAGGTGCCGAGGCCCACGACCGTGGAGCTGTGACACACCCGAGCCTGGTTCTCGATCTGCACCACGCCCATCGCGGTGAACAGCTTCTTGATCAGGTAGTTCTCTTCGTTGTCCAGCGTCGCGCCGCCCAGGCTGGCGATCCCCATGGTGCGTGCGGCGAGCTTCCCTTCAACGTCTTGCTGCCACGTGTTCGCACGCGTCTCGATGACCCGGTCTGCGACCATGTGCATCGCCTGCTCGAGGGAGATGGGTTGCCAGTCGGTGCCGCGCGGCGGCCGGTAGAGCACCTGGTGCATCCGCGCCGATCCGGTGGTCAGCTGGAGGCTGGCCGCCCCCTTGGGGCACAGCCGGCCCCGGCTCACCGGCGAGTCGGGATTGCCCTCGATCTGGACGACCTTGTCGTCCTTGACGTAGACCTTCTGCGAGCAGCCGACGCCGCAGTACGGGCACACCGACGTCACCACCTTGTCGGCGGTCGACGTCCGGGGTTGCAGCGACCGACTGTGAACCGACTGCACCGCAGCGGCTTTCCCGAGCGGATCCGAGCCGGTCAACTGCCGATAAACCGGCCAGTCTGTGATCCACTGACGCACGCCCATCGCAGCCCCTTCGTCCGCTTCGGTGCGCAGGCCGATAGATGTCGGGGCTGCGCCGAGACCACCGGGCGTTACCCCGGCGCCGCCCGCTCAAACCCCCGGCAGACAATTGCGGTCGGTTGGCGATTCGGGACGGTGTGGTCCGATGTCCGGCATCGAGTGAATCCCGAAGTGCTGCCGAAGCACGCGCGTCGCGGCGTGCACCCCAGACATTCCGTGCACACCGGGACCGGGCGGGGTCGCGCCCGAACAGAGGTAGACGTTGGGCAGCGACGTCCGGTACGGATCCCATTTGGCAACGGGTCGAGCGGCCATCCGGAACAACGACACCTGTCCGACGGCGATGTCACCGCCGCGGTAGTTCGCATTGTGATCGTGCATGTCGGCGGCAGGAATGCACCGCGACCCGATGATCACGTCCCGGAAGCCGGGAGCGAAGCGCTCGATCTGTGCGGTCATCGTCGCGGTCATGTCGCGGGTGGACCCGTTGGGCACGTGGGCATAGGTCCACAGCGGAAGCGCACCGCCCGCGCCGATACGTGTCGCATCCACCACGGTCGGCTGGCTCAGCAGTGCCATCGGCCTTTCGCTGTGTCTACCCGCCGTGGTGTCCGCCTCGGACCGCTTCATCTGGGCCCGGTCCCCGCAGAGGTGGACAGTGCCGGCGGCCGAGATTCGCGGATCGGCCCACGGAACCGGTTCGGACAGCGCGAAGTCGACCTTGGCGACCCCGTTTCCGGGCCGAAAACTCCGCAGTGCCCGGCGGTACCGCGGTGCGAGAAGGTCGCCGAGCACCTTGGCCAATGTCCACGCCGAGGTGTCGAAGAGGTAGACGCGTGCCGGTGGCAGTGCCGCGGCCGACTCGATCGGCCGATCGCAGACGACCGTGGCTCCTCGGGCGCGCAGGTCGGCGACCAGCGCATCGGTGATCACCTGGCTTCCTCCGATCGGCAACGGCCATCCCGGCGCATGCGCGAGCGAACCGAGCAGCAGCGCCGTTCCGGCTCCCGCAAGCGACGGCAATGCGGTGTTGGCGTGCGCACCGACGCCGGTCAGCATGGCGCCGCACCGGTGCGCATCGGTCACCCGGTCCCACACCGAGGTGCCGAGCTCCAGCGCTCGGCCCGCCATCGTGAGCGCCGCCACCAGACCCTTGGGAGTCAGCGCCGACGCCGGCGGATGCCGCATGTCGGACAGCCCGATGTCGCGTACGCTCTCCACGGCCTCGACGAGCGGGCCCATCACGCGCCGCCAGATCCGACCATCGCTACTGTTGCTCCCGCCCAGTTCTTCGATCGTGCGGTCGAGGCTGCGGTACGCGATCCCGGCGGGCGTGCCGTCGAGTGGATGGGCGAACGACACATCCGGAAACCCGAACTCGACGCCGCGTTCGGCCAGCCCGAAGCTGCGGAAGAACGGCGACGCCGCCGCCATCGGGTGCACGGCCGAGCACAGATCGTGCCGAAGCGGCACTCCCAGATCGAGCTCTTCGGTGCGCACCCCACCCCCGGGCTCGGACTGAGCCTCGACGACCGTCACCGACAAGCCCGCCGCGGCGAAGAGCACGGCAGCCGCCAACCCGTTGGGGCCGCTGCCGACCACCGCAACATCCGAGACGTTCGAATCATCGCTCACCGACCAAGTCATTCCACCTGCGCCGACGCCCAAACAAGATCGACGACAAAGCGGTGGATGCCGTTCTCATCCGATGCACAGGAATCGGGGCGTATGGACGGCGAACGGCGGGGTATGACGCCTCACGTAGCCGACCGACCCATCGCGCTTCGTTCGCCGCAGCCCCGTCCGCGAGGTGGCCGTGGGCACGAGGTTGGCCGAGACGCCGGGACCGTGAAAGGAGACGTTATGTCCAGCCAGAATGTCGCCGATTTCCTGCTCGAACGGCTGCGCGCATGGAACGTCGAGCATGTCTTCGGGTACCCGGGCGACGGGATCAACGGAATCTTGGCCGCATTCGGACGCGCCGACAACAAACCGCAATTCATCCAATCCAGGCATGAGGAGATGAGCGCGTTCGAAGCGGTCGGGTACGCGAAGTTCGGCGACAAGGTCGGCGTGTGCATGGCGACGTCGGGTCCCGGCGCCATCCACCTGCTCAACGGGTTGTACGACGCCAAGCTCGACCATGTCCCGGTGGTGGCGATCGTCGGGCAGACCAATCGCAGCGCGATGGGGGGCTCTTATCAGCAGGAGGTCGACCTGCTCAGCCTCTACAAGGATGTCGCCAGCGAGTACGTGCAGATGGTGACGGTGCCCGAACAGTTGCCCAACGTCATCGACCGGGCCATCCGCGTCGCGCTGAGCGAGCACGCGCCCACCGCCGTGATCATCCCGTCCGACGTCCAGGAACTCGAGTACTCGCCACCCAAGCACGCGTTCAAGATGGTGCCGTCGAGCCTGGGCATCGACTGGCCCACCCCCGCGCCGGACGACGCCGCGATCGCGCGCGCCGCCGAGGTGCTCAACGCGGGTGAGAAGGTGGCGATACTGGTCGGCGCCGGGGCACGCGGAGCACATGAGGAGGTCGCCGAGGTCGCCGAACTGCTGGGCGCCGGCGCGGCGAAGGCGTTGCTCGGCAAGGATGTGCTCTCCGACGAACTACCCTGGGTCACCGGCTCGATCGGGCTGTTGGGCACTCGCCCGTCCTATGAGCTGATGCGCGACTGCGACACCCTGCTGACCGTCGGCTCGAGCTTCCCCTATACGCAGTTCCTGCCCGAACTCGACCAGGCCCGCGCCGTGCAGATCGACATCAACCCGAAGATGATCGGCATGCGCTACCCCTATGAGGTCAACGTGGTCGCGGACGCGAAAGTCGCGCTGCGAGCGCTTATTCCGCATCTGAAACGCAAGCAGGACCGGTCCTGGCGCGACACCATCGAGTCCAATGTGGCCCGCTGGTGGGAAACCATGCAGAAGGAGGCGATGGTCGGGGCCCACCCGATCAACCCGCTGCGGCTCTTCTCGGAGTTGTCGCCGCAGCTCCCCGGCAACGCGATCGTCGCGGCGGATTCCGGGTCGGCCGCAAACTGGTATGCCCGGCTGTTGCGGTTCCGCGACGACATCCGGGGATCGTTGTCGGGCACGCTGGCGACGATGGGGCCGGGGGTGCCCTACGGCATCGGCGCCAAGTTCGCCGCGCCCGACCGGCCGGTGATCGTCTTCGAGGGCGACGGCGCCATGCAGATGAACGGGATGGCCGAACTGATCACGATCAAGCGCTTCTGGCAGCAGTGGAGCGATCCTCGATTGATCATCGCGATCCTGCACAACAACGACCTGAATCAGGTGACGTGGGAGATGCGTGCCATGGCCGGAGCGCCGAAGTTCGTTGAATCCCAATCGCTTCCGGATGTTGACTATGCGGCATTCGCAGCCAGCCTGGGGTTGAACGCGATGGTGATCAAGGATCCCGACGAGTTGCACGACGCGTGGCGTGAGGCTTTGTCGGCCAATCGTCCCACCGTGTTGGATGTCTTCACCGATCCGGACATGCCGCCGATCCCGCCGCACGCCGAATGGGATCAGGCGAAGGCGGCCGCCGCGGCCGTATTGAAGGGCGACGAGAACCGCTGGGGATTCATCGTGGAGGGTCTCAAGACCAAGGCCCAGGAGTTCATGCCGCACAAGAACAGTTGAGAGCGAGTCCGATGACCAAGCCCCGGAGCGGGGTTGACGGTGTGGTGGTGGAGTCGGTGACGGCTGCGGCCTACGCGATTCCCACCGACGCACCGGAGGCAGACGGCACGTTGAGCTGGGACTCCACGACGATGATCCTGGTCCAGATCCGGGCCGGTGACCGATGTGGCACCGGGTGGACGTACGGCGCGAGCGTGGTGGCCGACCTGGTGAACCGCAAGCTGGCCGACATCGTGGTCGGCGCACCGGCATTCGACATCGCCGGCCGCCTCCAGGAGATGATCGCCGCAGTCCGCAACGTCGGCCGGCGAGGCGTTGCCGGACAGGCCATCTCGGCGATCGATGTCGCTTTGTGGGATCTCAAGGCGCGGCTGCTGCAGATGCCTTTGCACCGCCTGTTGGGTGCGGTGCGCGACGACGTAGCCGTCTACGGCAGCGGGGGTTTCACCAGTTACGACGACAGCGAACTGCGCGGCCAACTCGCGCACTGGATGGGTCTCTGCATCCCCCGGGTGAAGATCAAAATCGGCGAGTCGTGGGGCACGCGGGTCGACCGGGATCTGGCCCGCATGTCGCTCACCCGGGAGGCGGTGGGTGACGATGTCGAACTCTACGTCGACGCCAACGGCGGTTACGAGCGCAAACAGGCGGTGCGGGTGATGCAGGCGGCCAAGGCATTCGACGTGCGCTGGTTCGAGGAACCGGTCTCCTCCGATGACCTGGACGGTTTGCGCTCAGTGCGCGACGCCGTCGATGCGGACGTGGCCGCCGGGGAGTACGGCTATGACCTGTACTACTTCCAGCGGATGTGCCAGGCCCGCGCGGTGGACTGCCTGCAGATCGACGCGACCCGGTGCGGTGGACTGAGCGAGTGGCTCCGCGCCGCTGCCGTCGCCGCGGCGCACGGCCTCGAGGTGTCCGGCCACTGCGCGCCGTATCTGCATCTGCACGTCGCCGCCGCCACGCCGAATTTCCGCCACCTGGAGTGGTTTCACGACCATGTCCGGATCGAACAGATGTGTTTCGACGGGGCGCGCGACCCTGTCGGCGGCGCGCTGCGGCCCGACACCCATGCCCCGGGTCACGGACTCGAACTTCGTCCCGACGACATCGAGCGGTTCCGAACCCACTGACTACCCGAGGAGGTCAGGTGACTTCACTGCAACGGATCAAAGGCCGCACGCCCACGTTGTTCGAGTCGTTGTCGAACGACCTGACGAAGCGCGTGTGCGGAGAGGTCCGATTCGACGCCGGTTCACGCGCCACCTATTCGACCGATGCGTCCAACTACCGCCAGATCCCGATCGGCGTGGTGGTACCCGCGACACCGGAAGGCGCCGAGGAAGCCGTCGCGGTGTGTCGCGGGTACGACGTTCCCGTCCTGTCCCGAGGCGGAGGAACTAGTCTTGCCGGCCAGTGCTGCAATGCCGCCGTCGTTCTGGACTGGAGCAAGTACTGCACCAACGTGGTGTCGGTCGACCCCGAGGCCGCGACCGCGATCGTCGAGCCGGGCATCAAGCTCGACCTGCTCAACCGTCACCTCGAGCCGTTCGGGCTGATGGTGGGCCCCAAGCCGTCCACCCACTTCGATTGCACGATCGGCGGGATGATCGGCAACAACTCCTGCGGCGCGACGGCACAGGCATACGGCAAGATGGTGGACTCCGTTCGCCGCCTTGAGATCCTGACCTATGACGGCCTGCGCATGTGGGTCGGTCCCGATGAAGACCCGGGTGCACGCGCGGCCGCGGCAACGGGCCGGGAAGCCGCCATCTACCAAGGGCTTTGCGACATCGTCGGTCGTTACGCCGACGACATCCGCGCGCGTTATCCGCAAATCCCGCGGCGGGTGTCCGGTTACAACCTGGATTCGCTGTTGCCCGAGAACGGTTTTCACCTCGCCAAGGCCCTGGTCGGCAGCGAAAGCACATTGGTGACGGTGCTTCGCGCCGAGATCGAGCTGGTCAAGCGGCCCGCGGCGAGCACCCTGACGATCCTTGGCTTCGAGGATGTGGTGGCCGCCGCGGACGCGGTTCCCTCGGTGCTCGAGCACCACCCGGCGGCGTTGGAGGGAATCGACCGGCGGCTGGTCTCGCTCGAACACAGCAGGCGGATGGCCGAACGGGCGCTGCACGATCTGCCCGAGGGCGGTGCCTGGCTGATGGTGCAGCTCAACGGCGACACCCAAGAGGAGGCCGACCACAAGTCCAAGGCGATGGCCGATGCGCTCGACAAGGCCGCGGGTGCTCGTGCCGCCGTCTACGACGACCCGGCGCGAAAAGAAGAGGTCTGGGCGGCGCGAGAGGCCGGGCTGGGCGCGACGGCCTATCCACCGCAGGGGGACAAGACACATCCCGGCTGGGAAGATGCCGCCGTCCCGCCCGACCGGCTGGGCGACTACCTTCGCGACTTCCGCAAGCTCCTCGACCGCTACGACTACGGGTCGGCTGCCCTGTACGGACACTTCGGCCAAGGCTGCGTGCACACCCGGATCCCTTTCGAATTGCGCACCGCCGAGGGTGTCGATCGCTTCCGTTCGTTCGTCGAGGAATCGGCACACCTGGTCGCCGACTACAACGGATCGCTGTCGGGCGAGCACGGGGACGGCCAGGCCCGCGGAGAGCTCCTGTCCACGATGTTCGGGGAACGGGTCGTCTCTGCTTTCGAGGAAACCAAGACGTTGTTCGACCCCCGGAACCGGATGAACCCGGGCAAGGTGGTCAAGCCGTTCCGCATGACGGACAACCTCCGGATGGGCACGTCATACCTGCCCTTGGAGCCAAAGACCGCCTTCTCTTACCCCGAGGAGGATCATCGCTTCAGCGAGGCGGCCAATCGCTGTGTCGGCGTCGGGAAGTGCCGGGGCGAGGAGTCCGGTGTGATGTGTCCGAGCTATCGGGCGACCCAGGAAGAGGAACACTCCACGCGCGGCCGATCCCGGCTGTTGTTCGAGATGCTGCAGGGTGATGTCATCACCGACGGTTGGCGATCCACGGACGTACGTGACGCGCTGGACCTGTGCCTGGCCTGCAAGGGTTGCCTGAGCGACTGTCCCGTCAACGTGGACATGGCCACGTACAAAGCCGAGTTCCTGCACCATCACTATCGCCGCCGCGTGCGGCCGATGGCCCACTATTCGATGGGTTGGCTGCCGTTGTTGGCGCGTATGGCCGCGGTGATGCCGGGTCCGCTCAACGCCGCGGCCCACGCCGCAGGGGTGTCCACACTGCTGAAGAAGGCGGGCGGGATCGCCGAGCAGCGCGACATCCCGAAGTTCGCCCCCCAGCGCTTCTCGCGCTGGTTCCACAGCCGACGACCGGAGTCGACGCCTCCGACGCGCGGAAAGGTCGTGCTGTGGCCCGACACGTTCACCAACAACTTCGACACGCACATCGCCCGTGACGCGGTCACCGTTCTGGAGGCTGCCGGATTCGAGGTCGAGGTGCCCGAGCGCGCGGTGTGCTGCGGCCTGACGTGGATTTCAACGGGCCAACTCGGCGTCGCCAAGCAGGTGCTGCGGCGGACGCTGCGCCTTCTGCGGCCCGCGCTGCAATCCGGCACTCCGGTCGTCGTGCTGGAGCCCAGTTGCGCCGCGGTGTTCCGCTCGGATCTGACCAACCTGTTGTACGGCGACGAGGATGCCCACCGGCTGGCCGGCCAGACGTACACGATCGGTGAGGTCCTCGCCAAGTTCGCTCCGGACTGGCACCCGTCGCAGCGTCCGGCAGAAGCCATCGTGCAGCCACATTGCCACCAGCACGCGGTTCTGCACTACACCGACGAGAAGGACCTGTTGGAGTCGGCCGGAGTCTCGGCTCAGGTGCTCGACGCCGGCTGTTGCGGCCTTGCGGGAAACTTCGGGTTCGAAAGGGGCCACTACGACGTATCGGTCGCCTGCGCGGAGGACAAGCTGATGCCCGCGGTCCGGACGGCCGGCGCGGAAACCCTCGTCCTGGCGGACGGGTTCAGTTGCCGCACGCAAATCGCCCACTTGTCGGGCCGCGAAGCCATCCACACCGTGCAGGCGCTGGCGGCGGGCTGCGTTAGCCGATAGCCCCGCCGACAGGTCTAATCCGTCCGCCTTGGCGATGCGCGTTGCGTCTGGGCTGGAAAGCATTAGCAAGTTCTTCGATATCTCTCAGTTTGGACCGCCCACGCCCGGCTAATCCCGGTACAGACCGGTCTGTTCAGCTGGCGGACCTGGCCCCGACTAGAGCGACGTGAGGACGAAGTGAAGAGCACTGTGACCACCGATCGGCAGGATGGCCGATTCATGACCACGATCGAATCTCCGTCAGGCGCCTCTCCCGCTCCGGAGGATGAGACCGACGACTACATCGACGTCGACGCGTTGTACGCACATTTGGAGGAAGCGAAGACGGAGGAGGCCCGACGCTACTGGCGGCGACGGATCGTCGAGAAGTCCCTGCCGTTGGCCGATCACATCGCCTACCGGTTCATCAACCGCGGCGAATCCCGGGAGGACCTGCTTCAGGTCGCTCGCCTGGCGCTGGTGAAGGCCGTCCACCGGTACGACCGCGACAAGGGCCGATTCGTATCGTTCGTCGTACCGACCGTCCTCGGGGAGATCCGCCGTCATTTCCGGGACAACACCTGGGGGGTGCACGTGCCGCGCCGCTATCAAGAGTCGACCCTGGCCATCCGTGCTGCAGTCGATGCCCTGTCACAGCGCACCGGCCGGATGCCGACAGTGCAGGAACTGGCATCCGAACTCGACGTCACTCCCGAGGAGATCAGGGAGAGTGAGGAGGCCCGGCAGGCGTATCGACCGCTTTCTTTGGACGAAGATAGGCGGACCGAGGACGGCGGACCCCGACTGCGCAGCTCGATCGGAGGTGTCGAGGATGCCGGCTTCGCTCGTGTCGAAGACCTCACCGTTCTGGCCGAGCTGGTGCGAGAACTCCCGGATCGGGAGCGCGCCGTTCTGCGAATGAGGTTCTATGAGTGTCGCAAGCAGCGCGACATTGCCGCGTCGCTCGGCGTCTCCCAAGTCCACGTTTCACGGTTGCTCAGGGCGACGCTCGACCAACTGCGAATCCGAATGTGCACAGACGGCGCGGCGATCTTCGCGGCAGTGTCGCTGGCCGCCTGCCACACCTAGTGACCGAAGCCGCGTCTTGGGCTCCGCCCGTGCCTATTCGATTGACGTACACGTATCCACGCTTCGGACGCCCCGGAGGATGCCGCGTGCGGCGTAGAAACCCGCCAGCCACACCATCGCACGCTCGTCGCCTGGGACACCCGGCCGCGCGTGTGGATGCCCGGCCACGTCCTGGTGATGGAGGATTTCGTGATGGCGTTTCGCGCGCGCCTGTGCGATATCAACCCGAGCTCGCGGCTTTCGAGGACCTCGGCCTGGGAACCGGAATTAGAAGTCCCAGTCCTCGTCTTCGGTCACGACGGCCTTGCCGATCACGTAGCTGGACCCCGATCCGGAGAAGAAGTCGTGGTTCTCGTCGGCGTTGGGCGACAGCGCCGACAGGATCGCCGGGTTGACGTCGGTCTCGTCGCGCGGGAAAAGCGCCTCGTAGCCGAGGTTCATCAGCGCCTTGTTGGCGTTGTACCGCAGGAACTTCTTGACGTCCTCGGTCAACCCGACGCCGTCGTACAGGTCCTGGGTGTACTCCACCTCGTTGTCGTACAGCTCGAAGAGCAACTCATAGGTGTAGTCCTTGAGCTCGGCCTGCTTGGCCGCGTCCTCGAGCGCCAACCCGCGCTGGAACTTGTAGCCGATGTAGTAGCCGTGCACGGCCTCGTCGCGGATGATCAGCCGGATCATGTCGGCGGTGTTGGTCAGCTTGGCCCGGCTGCTCCAGTACATCGGCAGATAGAAGCCGGAGTAGAACAGGAAGCTCTCCAGCAGCGTCGAGGCCACCTTGCGCTTGAGCGGCTCGTCGCCCTTGTAGTACTGCATGACGATTTCGGCCTTGCGCTGGAGGTTGGGGTTCTCCTCCGACCAGCGGAAGGCGTCGTCGATCTCGGCGGTCGAGCACAGCGTCGAGAAGATGTTGCTGTAGCTGCGCGCGTGCACCGACTCCATGAACGCGATGTTGGTGTAGACCGCTTCCTCATGCGGCGTCAGGGCGTCCGGGATCAGGCTGACCGCGCCGACGGTGCCCTGGATCGTGTCGAGCAGCGTGAGGCCGGTGAACACCCGCATCGTCAGCTGCTTCTCGTGGTCGTTGAGCGTGTTCCACGACGGGATGTCGTTCGAGACCGGCACCTTCTCCGGCAACCAGAAGTTGCCCGTCAGCCGGTCCCACACCTCGGCGTCCTTCTCGTCCTGGAGACGGTTCCAGTTGATCGCCGAGACACGGTCAATCAGCTTCATGCCATCACTCACGAGAACCCCATTTCACCTGGTCTTTGGTCCACCCGAAGCGCTTTTCCGCCCGCCACCGACACTACCCCTGGGGGACGACAACCACCCGCAACACAACATCGTGTGTCTGGCGTGTCGCCCACCAACGAGTTACCGGTGCCGCCAGTGTGCATTCTGATCGCCTTTTCCGGCCGACGGGCACGGAATCGCGATCTGGACGCACACTAGGCCGCAACGTCCGCGCGCCGCCCGCCGAAGAACCGGTACTCCGACTTGTCGAACCTGCGGGTCGCCAACCAGTACTGCCACGTCATGCCGCTCCACAGCGTCCGGTTCACGCCGTGCTCGTCGAGATACCAACTCTGGCACCCGCCGGTGCTCCACACCGTTCCGGCGAGTTCGCCCTGCAACTCCTCGTTGTAGCGGTCCTGGGCCTCGCGGGTGGGAGCCAGCGCCTCGGCGCCGGCCCGGTCGACCGCCGCAATGGCCTGCGCGGCGTAGCGGATCTGCGACTCGATCATGAACACCACCGAGTTGTGCCCCAGCGCCGTGTTCGGGCCGAGCAGGAAGAACAGGTTCGGCATGTCCGCGACCGTGATGCCGCGAAGCGCCGCGATGCCCTCGCGGTTCCACCGGTCCACCAGATCCTCGCCCCGCGGGCCCTTGATGTGGACATAGGTGTACGAATCCGTGACGTGGAAGCCGGTGGCGAACACCACCACGTCGACCTCGCGTTCGGTGCCGTCGGCGGTGACGATGCCGGTCGGCGTGAACCGCGCGATCGCATCGGTGACAACCTCGGTCCTCGGATCGGCGATGCCGCGATAGTAGGTGTCGGAGTTGAGGATTCGCTTACACCCGGCGCGGTAGTTCGGCGTCAGCTTGCGACGCAGTTCGCGATCCTTGATCGACTTGCGGATGTTCCACTTGCCCAGCAGCTCACCGATTTTCAGCAGCCGAGGTTCACGGGTCATCGCGAATCCAACACCTTCGTGGATCCAGTAGATGCCCGCCCGCATCAACTCCCGGGTGCCCGGCACGTTGGTGAACAGATCGCGCATCCAGCGCGGAATCGGGTTGTTGGGCCGCGGCATCACCCATGCCGGTGTGCGCTGGTACAGATGCAGGGCGCCGACGTCCTTGACGATCTCGGGAACGATCTGGATCGCACTGGCTCCTGTGCCGATGACCGCGACGCGTTTACCCGTCAGGTCGACGCTGTGGTCCCACTCCGCGGAATGGAAAGCGGCACCGGTGAATTCGTCCAGGCCCGGGAACTCCGGGATGAACGGGATGTGCAGGCCGCCCGCTCCGGAGATCACGAACTGCGCGACGAATTCGCGGCCGTCCTTGGTGAACACGTGCCAGCGGTGCTCGTTGTCATCCCAATGTGCGCGGTCGACGTGCGCGCCGAACCGGATATAGCGGCGCAGACCGTATTTGTCGGTGACGCCCTTGAGGTAGTCGAAGATCTCGGGCTGGAACGACCACATGTGCCGCCAGTCGGGCTTGGGCTCGAACGAGAACGAGTACATGTGCGACGGGATGTCGCACGCGCAACCCGGATAAGTGTTGTCCCGCCACGTGCCGCCGATCTCGTCCGCCTTCTCCAGCATCAGGAACTCGACGTTCTGGCGCTGCAGCGCGATGGCCATGCCGAGGCCGGAGAACCCGGTGCCGATGATCAGCGCCCTGGTGTGCACCGGTTGCTGATCGGTGGTGTGATCGGCCGTCTGCTCGGCAACCGTCATCGGTCTCCCCTACTCCTCGGCCGGCGCGTGGCCCCTCCATCGTGGAGCACATCCTGGGAACGCCGGTACCGGGTACTTGCAAGTCTCCGGACCACGCGAGGAGGTGTCAACGCCCCCTTCAAGCGACGGGCTGCTGTTTGCGAACCGCGGTGTGAATCGGCTGGTCAGGGTCGATCTGGATGCCCAACAGCTCGGCGGTGCCGTTGATCGCGCCCACCATGATCGTGGTCATGTGCGCGATGAACTGGTCGGCGGGCATGCGGCGCGCGCCGTCCCCGTCGTCGCCCAACCACCAGTCCGTCGCCGACGCCGCGGTGCCGAAGATGGCGTACGCCGCCAGCTCGAAGGCGGCGGGATTCGGCGCCAGGTCCTTGAGCTCCTCGCTGAACATGTCGGCCACCGCCAGCGTGATCTCGCTGCCCCGGTTGACGGTCGTCATCGCGGCGGCCGACTTGTCGGCGAATCGGCCCTGCAACAGGAACCGCACCACGTTCGGGTGCTGCTCGACGAGGTCGACGTAGTGCGCGACGCCGCGGCCGACGATCCGGCGTGCCGAGTCGTGTTCCACGTCGATCGACGGAATGATCGCGGCCCACAACATATCCCGCATCCGCTGACCGATCTCACCGAACATGTCGGACTTGTCGGTGAAGTGGCGGTAGATCTTGGGTTTGGCGGTACCGGCCTCTTCGGCGATCTCACGGACGCTGACGTTGGGGCCTAGCCGGTCGATGGCGCGGAAGGCGGCGTCGACGATCTCGGCGCGCACCTTCTTGCGGTGCTCACGCCAGCGCTCGCTGCGGGCGTCGACCTTGACACCCGGCTCGCCACTCGGCCGTGGCCTGGACCCTCGTCGCACCCGGTCACTCTACCGCTCCGGGCCTGCTGACCAGCTCAGACCAGGCCGCATGCGTTTTCCGGCGGCCTGCGCGGGCAACTCCGTCCGACAAGAGCGGCGGTCGCGGCGCGGGTAATATCGCTGCGACAGCCGATCGACGAGACGAGTTTCATGACGCAGCATTACGACCTGGTCATCGCAGGTGGTGGGCCCTCCGGCTCGGCCGCCGCATGGCAGGCAGCTCAGACCGGCGCCAAGGTGGTCGTCCTCGACAAGGCCGAATTCCCGCGCGACAAACCGTGCGGCGACGGCCTGACCGCCCGCGCGGTGAGCTATCTGCAGAAGATGGGGCTCTCCGACGAGGTCGCCACGTTCCACCGCGTCAACCGGGTCACGGTGTTCAGCCCCAGCCAGTGGGAGCTGTCGTTCCCACGCCGCCCCGGCATGCCCGACCACGGCCACACCGTCAGCCGAACGCACCTGGACACCGTTCTGCTCAAGCACGCCGAATCCGCGGGCGCCGAGGTTCGCCAGGGCGCGGAGGTGTCCGGGCCGATCATCGAGAACGGCCGGGTGATCGGCGTGACGCTCAAGAGCGGTGAGAAGGTGCACGGCGACGCGGTCATCGCCGCCGACGGCGCCTACTCCCCCATCAAGCGCGCGCTGAAGATCGATTCGGAGTACAACGGCTACTCGGCGATCGCGATCCGCTCGGAGATGCCGGCCAACCGCCCCGACTCCGACAGCCTCGACATCTACTTGAAGCTGGTCTTCGAGGGTGATCAGCTGCCGGGCTACGGCTGGGTCTTCCCGATGGGCAACGGCGTGTTCAACATCGGGTTGGGCTACGTCAACAGCTACAAGAACTGGCAGTCGATCAACGCGACGCAGTTCCTCGGCGAGTTCCTGCGCACGCTGCCTCGAGAGTGGGACCTGCCGCCGATCGAGGAACTCAAGAAGAACAAGAGCGTCCGTGCCTGGCGCCTGCCGATGGGCTTCACCGCGTGGCCGCCGTGGCGGCCGGGTGTCCTCTTCGCCGGCGACTCGCTGGGTGCCGGTAAGCCCGCGTCGGGCGCCGGCATCTCCAAGGCGCTCGAATCCGGCTTGGCTGCAGGCGAATGCGCGATCGCGGCGCTGCTGAACGGCGGGCCCGACGACTTCACGAACTACGCGCAGCGTATGGAGGCGGCGTGGGGCCGGGAATACCGACGCGGCCGCTACATGCACAAGCTGATCGGACAGCCGAAACTGGCCAACGCCGGGGTGAAGCTCATCGACAACGCGGCGTTCCGTGACCGGATGCTCAAGGCGCTCTACAAGAAGGCCCAGGGCCCGCAGCACACCGTCAAGTAACGCCGCGGGTTCGGCGCGCTACTTGGCAACGACCGTCAGCAGCACCGCCGAGTCCTCGAGGGCGGCGAGGCTGTGACGTTCGTTGGGTATCGGCAGGTAGTCCCCTTCCCTGCCTTCCACCGAGGTGCTCACGCCGTTGAGCTGTACCCGTCCGCGCAACACCAACAGCGTTGCCTCGCCGGGGCTTTCGTGGTCATCCAGGCCGTGGCCGGCAGCCAGCGCCAACACCGTCTGGCGAAGCGTGTGCTCGCGGCCGCCGTACACGGTGTGGCCCGACCGGCCGGCCGTAGCGGCCTTGGCGGCGTCGATCTGCTCGTCGGCGAGGCGTTGCAACGGCAACGCGGTTGACGCGGTCATGAGTTTTCCCTTCTCGTCCCGACACTCAACGTTCGGGGCGCAATACCAAACTGACTTCGCACGAACCGCCGTGCGGGTCCGGCGTCACCGACGCCTGATAGCGGGCGCCGACGGCGTCGGCGTTGTGGTTGACCACCTCTTGAATGAGGCCCTGCTGGATGCCGCGCACTACCTCCGGGGCCGACGAGGCAACCTCGGCCAGCGGGCAGGTGCAGATCTGAACCGTCACCTCGCCGAACGAATTCAGCACCGAACGAACCTGAAAGCCAAGCTCGTTGAGGGTGGCGACCACCACGTCGGCGATCGTGGCCTCGGGCCGCTCGCGGGCCAACCGAACCCGATGCGCCAGGTCCGCGCCGATCCGCAGGGCCCGCTGTTCGCGTTCCTGCGCCGTCCCGCCCAGGTGTTCGGCGAACAACGACACGATGTCGGCGTAGTCGAACCGGGGGGCCAACTCGTAGGTGAATCGCGGCCGCCCGGCGCGACCGGCCTTGGTCGCGCTGCCCCGTCGGATGACGCCCTGCTCCTCCAGCGTCGTCAGATGGAAGCGCGCTGTGGTGATGTGGATCTGCAGAGCCTCTGCGACCTGCTGAGCGTCGACGGGCTCCGCCGCGTTCTTCAGCAGGCCCAGCACTTTCTGGCGCTGTTGGCCCGCCGCCCGGTCGGGCGGTGCATCGAGATCGTGGCGCGACACAGACATGGTTCGAGTCTGTCACGACGTGGGCACGACGCCGACGACCGCAACCGCGGTCAGCGCGCGCCGATACCGGTGGAATGTCTTGCGCATACCGATGACCCGCTTACGGGCCGCGGGCCGCACGATCAGATTGCCGACGATCCGCAGGGCGCGGGTGAAGCCCTCGTCGGCCAACACCCGCGCCGGATTCAGCAGCGCCATCTTGGCGTGATCGACGGTCACGACCTCGAAACCGGACTCGGTCAGCAGCGCCACCCATTCGGCGGTCGTCAGCGGGCGCGCGTTGACCTTGATCGCGCGCGCCATGTCCCGGCGGATCTCGTCCTTGGTGTCCTGCGCGAGATCGTCGGGCTGCAGCCCGAGTTCGTGGATCGCATAGCGGCCGCCCGGTCGCAGAACGCGGAACGCCTCGGCGACGATCGCGCGCTTGTCGCGGTCGCCCTGCATCGTCAGCATGGCCTCGCCGATCACCACATCGGCGCTGCCCGAGGGCAATCCGGTGTCGGCGGCATTGGCCACCACGACCTGACCGTCGACCGGTGCGACGACCGCGCGCACGGTCTCGCTGGTGGCGTCGGTGTCGTCGACGCCGACGTAGGAACGGGGCCGCTGGGCGACGATGTCGGTCGCAGTGCGGCCCAGGCCCGGTCCGAGTTCGACGACGTCGGCGCCGCCGATCTCGGCGGCCGCCAGCAGCCGGCTGGTCAGCTCGAGACCGCCGGGCCGCAGCACCCGCTTGCCCAGCCGGGCCAGCAGCCAGTGGCCCGGCAAGTCCGCGTCGGACCGCTGCGCGAGCGGAAGTGATTCTCTACCAGTCATCTTCGAATTGTCCTTCCCATAGCGGCGATCACGAAGATCGCCGTGAAAACCGAGCATGCGTAGAGCAGGGCGCCGTTCTGGCCCCACGGCGGGATGAGCACGGCATCCTGTCCGGTGGCGTACACCGCGTTCAGCAACGGCATGAAACGCTGCAGCGTCGCTCCGCTGGGCAGGTAGCCCGCCGCGGTCTCGGCCACGAACGCCCACAGCAGGATCCCACCCACCGCCGCCAGCGGCGAGCGGGTGAGGGCCCCGACTCCCACACCCGCCCCCGCCGCGAACAGCGCCAGCAGCGGCACCGTCCACAGGAGTCGCACACCGATTTCGTCGGTCAGCGACACCGGTCCGTAAACCATCGGCGCGATGAGCGGCAACCCCGCGAGCACCACGACAAGCGTGACGACGGCCACCAGGGCGCCCAACGCGCCGTAGAACAACCACCGGCCGAGCATCACCGACCACCCACGCGGTATGGCCAGCCGCACGTATTCACCGGCGCCGTAACGCGTTTCGGCGGCCTGACCGTCGGCCCCTGCCACGGCCACCAGTGCGACGGTGATCGTGATGACCCAGTAGGCGGCATTCGACGTGGTGACCTGCAGAACCGAAATCTGCCCGGGGATGCGCGCGAAGGACTCGGCGACCCATGCGATGCCGAACGTGATCGCCACCGGAACCAGCACCGCCGCGGGGATCACGACGGTCCACAGCCGACTGGGCCCGCCCGTGCGGACGATCTCGGCGCGCGCGCTGCGCAGCGTCGCGGCGGTCATGCGCACTCCAGCAGCGTCGCCTCGAGCCACTCCCGGGTGTCGGCACCGGTGGGCGCCAACTGCGCCAGTTCACCCGCTGCCTGTATCTTGCCCTGACTGAGCAGCGCGACGTGGTCGGCCGTCAGGGCCACCTCGCCGAGCAGGTGGGTGGCGACGACGACCGTGCGACCGTGTTCGGCGAGCCGACGAACCAGCGAGCGGAACCAGACGATGCCGGGAACGTCGAGCCCGTTGAGCGGTTCGTCGAACAGCAGCGTCTGCGGGTCGGCCAGCAGTGCCCCCGCGATGGCGACCCGCTGACGCATGCCCAGCGACAGCCGGTCGATGCGCTTGGAGCGGAACGCGTGCAGGTCGGTCTCGACCAGTACCGCGTCGAGCCGCGCCTCGTCGATCCCGGAAAGCGCTGCGAGCCAAGACAAGTGGCGGTCCACGGTGTGGCGGGGGTTCATGGCCGCCGGACCCAGATGAAACCCGAGCACGCCCGGGTCGTGACCGGGAGGATGACCACACACCGCGATCGTTCCGCTGTCGGGACGGGTCAACCCCGCGAGCAACCGCAGCAGCGTGGTCTTGCCCGCACCGTTGAGCCCGAGGAGTGCGGTGACGGAACCGGCGGGAAAGGTGACGGTGACCGAGTCGACGGCGCGGTGAGAACCGAACGACTTGGTCAATTTGACGATTTCGATCACGCGGTCATCATTCGAAGTTGCACGGGATCGGCAGGCCGAGAGTCTTGATGCCGTTGCACAGCGACTTGCTCGCGAGCTTCCAGCGGCCGTCGATCCGACGCCATTCGGCCTCGACGCGCACGGTCGGCGACCCCTGCCTGGTGGCGTTGATGATCGCGGTGTGGCGATCACCGTCATGGGTCTCGGGACCGGTCACCACGCTCGATCCGCGCGGCGGGCGGAAGAAGCCGACCCGATAGACCATCTTCGGCACGACGACCGCGCGGCTGCCGCCCTCGAGTTGCGCGGCCTTGACCGCGTCCGGTGCGGGAGTGGCGACCAGCAACCGGATCTGCTGGTCGAGTTCCTCCAGCGACGGCACCTCGGAGGTGATCGCGAACTCGTGGTCCGCAGCCGGCAACTCGTGCTCCGGGCCGGGCTGGGCTTGCGCCGCTGGAGCGAACGAGGCGGCGGCGACCATCGTCGCCGCGAGAAAGCACAGGCGCCTGAGCATCAACCGCTCTCCTATTTAGAGGAAATGTTTCCGGTTAATGTAGACGTCAATAAAAACTGAGGCAAGCCTTACCTGCTATCGCCCGGCCATCCTCGCGCCGAGCGCGCGGTTGTTTGCACCTCGACGTGGTGTTTTGCGTTCAGAACTGTCCGCTCGGCGATCGGCCCCCTACACCCCTAACCCCGCCGCGGCGCCATCCCTCATCGGGACGCGTCGGGTCGCGGTGCGCGCCCCGTTCCGCAAGGAACTTCGCGGCAGCACGCTCTACGCCATGAACCTCACACGACTTCTGGCAACCACCGCGGCGACGGTCGGCGTGGCGATCGGGCTGGCCGCGGCCGCCGGCGCCGTCCCGGTCAGCGACGACTTCTGGGAGTGCGCAGCCGACCACCAGGACACCGACGGTCTTGGCGTCTGCTGCGTCTTCTACGGCGGCGACTACGACGAGAAAACCGGCGAATGCTGGATCGACCACGAGGCGAAGCCAGAGGAGGCCCAACCCGGCCCCGGCGTTCCGCCGAAGCACCCGGTGCTGACGCGGGTGGACCGCCTGCCCGTCTTCGCGGCGGGCTAGTGGCGCCCGCCGAGTGTCGGCTCAGCCGACACTCGGCGGGGCGGCGCTACAGCATGCAGCTGACGCAGCCCTCGACTTCGGTTCCCTCCAAAGCCATTTGGCGCAACCGGATGTAGTAGAGCGTCTTGATGCCCTTGCGCCAGGCGTAGATCTGCGCCTTGTTCACATCGCGCGTGGTGGCCGTGTCCTTGAAGAACAACGTCAGGCTCAGGCCCTGGTCCACGTGCTGGGTGGCCGCGGCGTAGGTGTCGATGACCTTCTCGTACCCGATCTCGTACGCGTCCTGGAAGTACTCCAGGTTGTCGTTAGTCATGTAGGGCGCCGGATAGTAGACGCGACCGATCTTGCCTTCCTTGCGGATCTCGACCTTGCTGGCGATCGGGTGGATCGAGCTGGTCGAGTGGTTGATGTAGCTGATCGAGCCCGTCGGCGGCACCGCCTGCAGGTTCTGGTTGTAGATGCCGTGCTGCTGCACCGACTCCTTCAGCCGCTTCCAGTCCTCCTGGTCGGGGATCCGGATGTCGGCATCGGCGAAGAGCTGACGGACCTTGTCGGTTTTGGGCTCCCACACCTGCTCGGTGTACTTGTCGAAGAACTCGCCGGTGGCGTACTTGGACTTCTCGAAGCCCTTGAACGCCGTACCCCGCTCGATCGCAATGCGATTCGATGCCCGTAGCGCGTGATAGAGCACCGTGTAGAAGTAGATGTTGGTGAAGTCGACGCCCTCTTCGGACCCGTAGAAGATCCGCTCACGCGCCAGATACCCGTGCAGGTTCATCTGCCCGAGGCCGATCGCGTGAGAGTCGTTGTTGCCCTGCTCGATCGACGGCACCGAGGTGATGCTCGTCTGATCGCTCACCGCGGTCAGCGCCCGGATGGCCACCTCGACCGTCTGGGCGAAGTCCGGCGAGTCCATCGCCTTGGCGATGTTGAGCGAACCCAGGTTGCAGGAGATGTCCTTGCCGACCTTCTTGTAGGACAGGTCGTCGTTGAACTCCGACGGCGTGGAGACCTGGAGGATCTCCGAGCACAGGTTGGAGTGGGTGATCTTTCCGTCGATCGGGTTGGCCCGATTCACCGTGTCCTCGAACATGATGTACGGGTAGCCCGACTCGAACTGCAACTCGGCCAACGTCTGGAAGAACTCGCGGGCCTTGATCTTCGTCTTGCGGATCCGGCTGTCGTCGACCATCTCGTAGTACTTCTCGGTCACCGACATGTCGGCGAACGGCAGGCCGTAGACGCGCTCGACGTCGTACGGCGAGAACAGGTACATGTCCTCGTTCTTCTTGGCCAGCTCGAACGTGATGTCCGGAATCACCACGCCCAGGCTCAGCGTCTTGATCCGGATCTTCTCGTCGGCGTTCTCGCGCTTGGTGTCGAGGAACCGGTAGATGTCGGGATGGTGCGCGTGCAGGTACACCGCACCGGCACCTTGACGGGCACCGAGCTGGTTGGCGTACGAGAACGAGTCCTCGAGCAGTTTCATGATGGGAATTACGCCCGAGCTCTGGTTCTCGATGTTCTTGATCGGGGCGCCGTGCTCACGAATGTTGCTCAGCAGCAAGGCGACTCCGCCGCCGCGCTTGGACAGCTGCAGAGCGGAGTTGATGGAGCGGCCGATCGACTCCATGTTGTCCTCGATGCGCAGCAGGAAGCAGGACACCGGCTCGCCGCGCTGCTTCTTGCCCGAGTTGAGGAACGTCGGGGTGGCCGGCTGGAACCGGCCGTCGATGATCTCGTCGACCAGCTTCTCGGCCAGCGTGGTGTCACCGGCGGCGAGCGTGAGGGCCACCATCACCACGCGGTCCTCGAAGCGCTCCAGGTACCGCTTACCGTCGAACGTCTTCAGCGTGTAGGAGGTGTAGTACTTGAACGCGCCGAGGAACGTCGGAAACCGGAACTTCTTGGCGTACGCGCGATCCAGCAGCGTCTTGACGAAGTTGCGCGAGTACTGGTCGAGCACCTCGCGCTCGTAGTACTCCTTCTGGATCAGGTAGTCGAGCTTCTCGTCCTGATTGTGGAAGAAAACCGTGTTCTGGTTGACGTGCTGCAGGAAGTACTCGCGCGCGGCCAGCACATCCTTGTCGAACTGAATCTTGCCGTCGGCGTCGTACAGATTCAGCATCGCGTTGAGCGCGTGGTAATCCGTCTCGCCCGGCAGCGTGGCCGGCGCGGCCGTTACAGGCTCTGCAGCTGTGACGGTTGGTGACACGTCTGGTCCTTCCAAAACTCTTCCAGACCCGATCGGACGGCGTCGACGTCGTCCGGGGTTCCCATCAGTTCGAAGCGATACAGGTACGGAACGCCGCACTTGCGGGACACGACATTGCCCGCGTAGGCGAACTCGGCGCCGAAGTTGTTGTTGCCCGCGGCGATGACGCCGCGGATCAACGACCGGTTGTGTTCATTGTTGAGAAACGCGATGACCTGCTTGGGCACATAGCCACCGTCGTTGATGTCCGGTGTGGCCCGCCCACCGCCGTAGGTGGGCAGCACCAGCACGTAGGGCTCGTCGACCTCGATTCGCCCGTGCAGTGGAATCCGGATCGCGGGCAGTCCCAGCTTCTGGACGAAACGATGGGTGTTCTCCGAGACGCTGGAGAAGTAGACGAGGTTGCTCACGACTACCCCCTTTCTGCCCGTCCGAGTACCCCTAAGCCGTCGCCGCGACCGCTCCGGCTCCGAGCGCCTTGATGCGGTCGGGCCGGAAGCCCGACCAGTGCTCGTTGCCGACCACGACGACCGGGGCCTGCAGGTAACCGAGTGCCATCACGTAATCGCGGGCTTCGCTGTCGAGGCTGATGTCGACGGTCTCGTAGGCGAGGCCCTGCTTGTCCAACGCCTTGTAGGTGGCGTTGCACTGCACGCAAGCGGGCTTGGTGTACACGGTGATCGAGTGCTGAGTCATCGGGGTACGGCTCCTATGCGAACGAGGGGACTGGCAACTGGTCGAACACTTCATCTCGCCGAGATTCATCGAATATCAGCAGCCCGGAGACCCTGGAAATTCCTGCCGTCCGGGGCCACCGGCGGTGTGTCTGTGACGCCCAGACAACCGGGATCGGGGGCTCCGGCCGGCCCTCGGAAGGCTTGGGAACCGTGGGGCCTGTCGGTGTTCGAAACACTACACCTAGTGTCCGACATTGCGAAGGAATACCAGATGTTCTGAATAACAATTTTGGAATTCCCAGGTCGTAAGCTTTTCACCGCGCCTCCCGTCGGCGTGTCGCACGTCACATTCGCGTCGTGTCGCGCGAGGGGCACTAGATATAGCAGTCCGCACCGACAACGGGCCGGGACACCCGGATCGGACAGCAAAGCCGCCGGCGGGTCGTTCGACCGAGCCGACGGCCTGCGAATATGAAGTCCTCAGCCGACCTCGGCCGCCAACTTGCCGATGACATCGCGCAGGTTCGCGGCGACCTCGGCGTTCTCCCGCGGGTGCTTTCCGTCGAACGTCTTGCTCGGCACCGACAACGTGAGGTCCTCGACGACTCGCGGCCCCGCGATGCCGAAGCTCTTGCGCGTGTCGTCATGCGCCCACTGGCCGCCATACCGCCCGAGCGCCGCGCCGACGACGGCAAACGGCTTGTCCTTGAGCGCGCTGTTGCCGTAGGGCCGCGACAGCCAGTCGATCGCGTTCTTGAGCACACCCGGGATGCTGCCGTTGTACTCGGGCGTGACGACCAGCGCGGCATCCGCATCGGCCGCGGCCTGGCGCAACGCCACCACCGGTTCGGCGACGTCCTCGTTGTCGATGTCCTCGTTGTAGAACGGCAGCTCACCCAGCCGGTCGAAGAACTCCAGATGCGCGCCGTCCGGTGCGGATTCGAGCGCGAGCTCGACCAGCTGCCGGTTGATCGACGCCGCCCGGAGGCTGCCCAGCAGCACCAGCACGTTGACGTTCGAGGTGTCCGACATCGTTGTTCTCATCCCTTCGTCGTCGGTGAAGATCCTCGCACAGCAGAACCGGACTACAGTCCGAATAATTCCGCCTGAACTAAACTGCTGACATGGCCGCGCCTCGCCCCATCAACGAGTTGTCGGTCACCGACGAAACTCCACACGAACGCGGCGACGCCGCCCGCAACCGGACACTACTTCTCGATGCCGCTCGCCGCCTGATCGCCGAGCGCGGTGCCGATTCGGTCACCACCGACGACATCGCCACGGCGGCCGGCGTGGGCAAGGGCACGCTGTTCCGCCGCCTGTCTCTTATACACATC